>JBGSZT010000072.1:0-3909 GCA_041750255.1 Synechocystis sp. | reverse complement strand
AGAGCTCCATAATAGTCCTGGCTGAAGTGATTTATATCAGCCAGTTTCGGACATCTTGGGCCGCTTCGGTCACGGCATGTCCGTTTTCCTTCTCTTCATCCCGCTAGTCCACCGAGAACTTCCCACTGTCCAGTTATCAAGGTCAATGGAAAAAATGGATTTATTATTACGTTCTTTATGCTTGAAGACACAGTGATTGTCAAAAACGATTGATTTATTGACGGACAATTTACAACGAGCATTAGCCCGAGTCACGGTTTCAGCCGTAGCGTTGGGAACAATGAACAAAGCTTGCCCTAAGCTGAGAGCAGCCATAAATGAAATAATTTGTTTTGGAGACATAGCAATCCTTGAGTATTCGTTTATTTTCGTATAGGATATACCATGTAATTTAAGATAACTAAGCTATTATTTCCACAAATTTTGTAAGGTCTAGGTCATGTAGCTTTTCTTTGGTTTTTTTAGTTCAGTATAGGAATAATCATGGCAGAGCCAAGGACAATTTTGGTAACCGGCGGCGCGGGCTATATTGGCTCCCATGCAGTCAAGGCCTTACAAAAATCGGGCTATCGAGTCTTAGTACTAGATAATCTTGCCTATGGGCATCCTGAACTCCTAGAACCCCTGGGGGTTGAACTTATTATCGGCGATACCGGCGATCGCCCCTTATTAGACCAACTTTTTGCCCGCCATAAAATAGACGCGGTGATGCACTTTGCGGCCTTCATTGCCGTGGGAGAATCCGTCGAAAAACCAGCCATGTACTATCGCAATAATGTGATCGGAAGTTTGACGTTATTGGAAGCGATGGTCGCCGCCGGGGTCAATGCCTTTGTCTTCTCCTCCACCTGTGCCGTCTATGGCTTACCGGAATCTCTGCCCATGACGGAAGAGCATCCCATTCATCCCCTCAGTCCCTATGCCGCTAGTAAACGTATGGTGGAGCAAATTTTAGCGGATTTTGACCAAGCCTTTGGTCTCAAGTCGGTGATTTTTCGCTATTTTAATGCCTCCGGTGCTGACCCCACCGGGCAGTTAGGGGAAGACCATTCACCAGAAACCCACCTGATTCCCTTGGCACTCTTGACCGCCCTGGGTAAACGCGATCACCTGTCTATTTTTGGCATGGATTATGATACTCCCGATGGTACGGCTCTGCGGGACTATATCCATGTCTCAGACCTGGCGATCGCCCATGTTTTGGGTCTGGAGTATTTATTTAAGCACAACCAAAGCCAGGTCTTTAATCTCGGCAATGGCAATGGCTTTTCGGTCAAGGAGGTAATTGACACGTCCCGACGGGTAACGGGTCGGGAGATTACGGCGATCGAAAGTCCTCGACGGGCGGGGGATGCCCCGATTTTAGTCGGTAGTAGTGCTAAGGCCATGCAGGTATTGGGCTGGCAACCTCAGTATGCTGATTTGGAGGTGATTATTTGCCATGCTTGGCAGTGGCACCAACAACGCCATGGCAGTTAACCATCCCCAAACCACGGTGATTTTGGCCATGACCGCCGACGGCAAAATTAGTGATCAATGGCGATCTCCAGCGCGATTTGGGTCTAGGGCCGATAAAGCTCATCTCGAACACCAGATAGCCCAAATGGATGCGGTGCTCTTCGGAGCAGAAACCCTGCGGGCCTACGGCTCTAGCTTGGTGATTTCTAATTCTGACTATCTAGAAGAGCGGCGATGTCAGGGCAAACCCCCTCAACCTATTCAAATAGTCTGCTCCCAAAAAAGCGATTTTGACGCAAGATGGCGTTTTTTTCAACAACCCTTTCCCCGCTGGCTACTCACCCCCCAAGCGGAAACTCAAACCCGCTGGCAGAAACAGTCCCAGTTTTTTGAACGAATTTTATTAGCTCCCGTTAATTCCAAAAACCATGGAATTGACTGGAGTCAGACCCTAGCCCAACTTAAACAATCTGGCATTAAAAAATTAGGAATCCTGGGGGGAAGCCAATTAATTACCTCTTTATTTACCGAAGAGTTGCTTGATTTTCTTTGGCTGACGGTCTGTCCTTTTTGGGTGGGCGGTGCTACAGCCCCCACGCCCCTAGGGGGAGTCGGACTGTCATTAGAACAAGCGCAATGCCTAGATCTTTTGGCGGTAAAACAGGTCGAAAATGAAGTTTTTTTACATTATCAATTTCGTGCTCAAACCCTCTCCTTGATGGGAAAGTAAACGTGATTACTATACACATGTAATGGGACACTTTGCTTTGCTAAAATCAAGTCAACAAGAGGCGATATTCAGTACTACAGTCATACACAACACTCTTCAAAGGTAGGATTGATTTTGAGGACTATGCGTTTGCCTTGCTGAAAAATCTAGGCATTACGACTTACAGCAAATTGGAATCAGCTATGTCATGTATGCAAACCCTCAAAGCCATTGCTAGAAACCATTTACCAATTTATTCTTGTGGTAGATTTGCTCGCAAACTGCTGTATCTTTTTCAGGCTTTAGGCATCCCATTTTACCAAATATATAACGGTATTCTTTGCCTTCAAATAGTTTTGAATTTGTAAATAATTCAGGAACTACTTTTTTTGATTCTCTTTGGGTATAATTTCCCGCCGCTTGGGGCGGAATAACAGCCGGGGCTTGCCCCGGTTTTCATACCTTTGATTTTTTCGATTTGTCGATACAGTTCGTTGATTTCTACTTCCTTGTCTGTCGATTTTTCTTGCTTACTTGCATCCCCTTCAAAGATTTTGACAGATTCTTCCACCAGTTTTCTTTTCCATTTCATTTATTGAGCACACTTGGGTGGATTTTGTACTCTCCTGATAGCTCCACTATACTTTTTACGCCTTCTACTGCCTCCAAGGCTACTTTGGCCTTGAATTGGGGGCTATATTGTTTTTTCGTTTGGCTCATAAACTTTCCTCGGTTGCGGTTTTTATTGAGTACGAATCCCAAAAGCCTTGCCATCAAAGACTTTTAACGCTCAAAACAAAAATTACTTGCTTAAAGTGACGAAAGAGGGCTAAGCTAAACGATGGCGATCGCCAAGGGGTTGAGCGGGGTCACCATTAAAGCTAAACCAATGCACTTTTTCGGGCGGAATAACTAACGCAATGGCCGGCCCATCGAGAGGGTAATCCCTAGCTAGTAAGACCCGCAGTGATAGATCAGAGTTAGCCAGTATAACGGTGATCAAAATTTCTTTGCCCAGGGTCTCGACTAAATCTAAGTAACCCTTGATACCGCCAGGACTACCGGGTTCCGCTAAATAAATATCCTCCGGGCGAATGCCCATAATAATTTGAGCCTGGGGAGGACAGGATGTTGGCAGGGACAGATAGACGGACTCCAGAAAAACGCCGTGATTCTCGCTGGGAAGCGCCAGTAAATTCATCTGGGGACTGCCCACAAACCCTGCCACAAATTGATTGGCGGGATATTGATAAATCCGAGCAGGGGTATCTAATTGTTGAATAATGCCATCGTAAATCACCGCAATCTGGCTAGAAAGGGTCATGGCCTCGGTTTGATCGTGGGTGACGTAGACCACCGGTTTTTGTTGGGTTTTAAAAAGATGTTTTAGCTCTGCTCTCACCTGCTCGCGCAAAAGGGCATCCAAATTACTCAGAGCTGGAGTTTGGACTAACCGGGTAGAAAACGGCAGTCCGTGCAAGGCACTAACTGCCGTAAAGTCAATGAAAAAGTAATGCACATTGACCCTATGATTTTCGAGCAGTTGAGCCAATTCCGCCAGAGCATATATGAACAACTGGGCAAAGCCAAAGATGCGGTGATTGAGTTGATGGATGCGGTACTGGTGAGCGCTAGCATCCCTTCGTTCGTGAGCTTGTCCCAAAGCCCGGTGTTTCGACGGCAATGGTCTAGCACCTATGCCGCCCTGCACGACAGTCGATTGCCGCAGGCAAAATTGCTGG
>JBGSZT010000071.1:0-4828 GCA_041750255.1 Synechocystis sp. | reverse complement strand
TAAATTGACGACTACAGTTGACACAAATATGATTTTGTTTACCTTGCTTATTGATACCATTTTTACGGATATGAGTAGATTTACACTCAGGGCATTGCATTGTGATTTCCTCTGTTCATATCTCTATTATGCAACGCCATTCAATCAATGGCCTCTTGAATGAAGCTAGTCTTTCTGTATCTCAGGTTAAGCCAAAAGCTCTCTTACATCGGACGGTTCCAAATACCAAAACCCTCGCCATCTTAAAAAGCACGAAAGGAATCTAAAGCGGAAACAGCGTAAGCTATCCCGCAAAAAAGACAAAACGACAAACAAGCGACGCAAGGCCAAAAAAGCCCTGGCTCGTGTTCACTCAAAAATCTCACGGGTGAGAGAAGATTACCTCCACAAACTATCCCGCAAGATAGTCAACGAAAACCAAGTTGTCGTGGTGGAAAACCTTGCAGTTAAAAACATGGTCAAAAATCACAATCTTGCAAAAGCAATCAGCGATGCCGGTTGGGGAATGTTTTGTACTATGCTCAAGTATAAGGCAGAGGAAGAAGGAAAAGTTTACCTTGAAGTAGGTCGCTTTTTCCCGTCTTCACACCTTTGCTCAAGTACATTACTGCAAGTGCCGAAAATGGATTTGTCGGTCAGGATGTTTGACTGTCCTCACTGCGGGGAACAGCACGACAGAGACATCAATGCGGCGAAAAACATTCGAGATGAAGGCTTGCGGATATTGACGTTGGGAACCAGCGTTACTGCCCTTGGAGGGAGTGTAAGACCAAAGCGGTATGGACAAAAATCTACTACCGTAGCGGCAACTCCCGATGAATTGGGAAGCCTACGCTCTATTTATTGCCTAGCAATGAGAGTGGGTAGTTTACTCTTCGCATGATGAAATAACCTCTATTGATATAGTGGATAACTCAATTAAAGACTGAGCGCATAAGCCCAAATACTTTGGGTCAGCCAGAAAATAAATCCGACTATTTCCTTCTTTACGACAGGCAACAACTCTCCCCATGCGTAACATTTGCAAATGTTTGGAGACATTCGCTTGACTAAGACCCGTCATGTCACAGATTTTCCCTACACTGCATTCTCCCTCACAGATACACCACAAAATATGTAATCGACTTTGATCGCCCATTAATTTAAATAATTCTGACAGCCGCTCAAAGTTGGGCGGATTTAGGGTTTTGCTCACAGATATTGGCATAAATTTAAACGTTTACCGGTTGAACACTATCTTTTTCCATCGCAGGACGAGACATCGACAGGCCAAAGAGTAATTTTAGTCCTAATTTCTCGAACCAGGGTAGACCAACCCCCAAGCGCATTTTGACAAGAAAGTATTGCTCAAAGGCGGCTTTGGCCCAATTGACCCAGATTCCTTCCACCGCATAGGAATAACGGCGTTTACCCGTAAGGGGATCGGGAAGCACTGGGGCGGCAATGTAAGCAATACCGGTGTCCCCATACTCGGCGAAACAGAGGGCTTCTAGGGTCGGCACTTGTAAAGGCTTAGCCATTGACCCCAGTTCCACTGCAATATTATGGGCGGCTACCATCGCCATTGCTTCGGTCATTTGTCCACTTTTCGGGGTTCCGATTGATACTGGCGTGTCATGCGTCTGGTCTAAATGAACGCTGACCCCTACACCATAGATCTCTGGATAGTCCCGATGGCGCATGGTGGGTAGCACCGATAAAAACCCCTTCTCGTTACCCAATCCCGATGCTCTTACAAAGTTGGCACCACGAAAGGCAGGTAAGACCATACTGTAGGCAAAACCCAACGACTGACCATCGGCGAGAAAAATACGATCAGAGCTGATATTGACGATCTGAGCATTCGTTAACGTGGCGATACCGCGCTTATTCATTAACGCCTCTGTTAGCGTTTGGGAGTGGGTCATATTGGCAATGCCTAGGTGACCAATATAGGGTTCAGGGGTGATGTAGGTAATATTTACCTGATCGCGGATCCCCCTGTGCCGCAGGTCTGCTTCAGCAAGGAGCACAAACTCATAGGCCGGCCCAAAGCATCCAGCCCCTGGAGCGGCTCCCACCACCAAGTCTCCGGGTTGCTGGCAAAATGCTTCCCAGGCAGTTTGAGCTTCTAAGACATGGCTGGGCGTACAAACCGAATGAGTATAAGTCCCCAGGCCCGGCACAAGATCATTGGCTAACTCTGCGCCACTGGCAATGATGAGATAGTCGTAGTTCAAGGTCTCATGGGTGTAGATACACTTTTTTAGGGGATCAATTTTTTGCACTTTTCCTTGCACCCACTCGAACCCATGTCGTTTTGCCAACATTGGTACATTTAACTGCATCCAGTCTAAGGGGATATGCCCTAATCCCACCTGAACCAGTCCAGGGATAAATGTAAATTGCGGAAATTCTGAGATCAAGGTTACTTGATGAGATTTTCCGAGGTGATGTCTTAACTCGTAGGCGGCCGGTAATCCTCCCAACCCCGCCCCAATTATTGCAATCTGCGCCATTTGAAACACCTTCCTAAAAAGTTATTGACGTATTCAACTATATAGTTATATGCTTATAATATTGGTACCGGTCTGATTTGGCAAGGGCTAGTGTAATAAACCTTAGGAGCAGAGAGAGAATGTATTACTTTAGTAAGACTTTGGCGGTGGGCTTTGACGAGGCGATCGGGTTAGTGAAAGATGCCCTCAAAAAAGAAGGCATGGGAATAATGACAGAAATGAATCTACAGGCGGCGTTTCAGCAAAAACTCAATCAGGATTTTCGCCGTTATCAGGTCTTGGGAGCCTGTCATCCCCAAATTGCCTACGATATGTTGCAAGTTGATGACCAAGCCGGGGTGATGTTCCCCTGCAATGTGGTGGTACAGGAGCGGGACGCTGGCAGTGTTGAAGTCTCTGCCGTTGATCCGTTGGCAATGTTTTTGATGATTCATTCCGCCCAGGCAAAGGAGATTGCTCTCTCCGCCAGCGCCATGATGCAGAGGGTGATCAATCATCTCTAGTCTAGTTTTAATTCACTCTTAATCCAGGAAACATCAACGATGAAAGAAATACACAGCCTAGAAGATGGCCAGAACGCCCAGATACCAGGGCTAGGGGAAATGACGTGGTTATTCCTTAAGCTGGGTACGATTGGGTTCGGAGGCGGGATTGCCATGATTGCCTTGATGGAAGAGGAGTTCGTCAAACGTCGTAATTGTTTAGATACAGAAGAGTTTTTGCATGGGGTTGCCCTGGGTCAAATTTTAGGGTCTTTTCCCGTAAATACGGCTTTGTTTATTGGCTATCGTTTGCATGGCTTCCTCGGTGGGCTTCTCGGTAGTATGACCTTTTTGGCTCCTTCATTAGTTATGGTGTTGGTGCTATCTTGGCTTTACTTTAGTTTCAATCAAATTCCGTCCTTACAGGGAATCTTGGCTGGTTTAGCCCCTGTTGTCATCGGTATTATTCTGACGGCGGCTTGGTCCATGGGACAAAAGGCGATCGCCTCCTCCGTAGCTCTAGGCATTGCCATTGGTGCCTGTGTGGGTAGTTTGACCCAGATCAATCCGGTGATCATTTTAGGCACAGGGGGCATGATTGGGTTGTTATTGAAATTGACTCCCAAAAAAATTAAGCTAAAAAAGCTGACGGATACCAATCAATCTGCCGTGGTTTTGCCCGTTGCGATGCAGGTGTTACCCCACCATTGGGCGATACTGGCGGAGACCACCGTTACTCCCGGCGCGGTAAGTTTGTTTGCCTTGGGATTGACGTTTTTGAAAGTGGGCTTTGTGTTTTTTGGCGGGGGATTTGTCCTAATTCCTGTCCTCAAACAATTGCTGATCGACAACCTGCACTGGTTGACTCAACAAGAATTTATTGATGGCGTAGCGATTAGTCAACTTACACCAGGACCGATCGCCGTAATTTCTACCTTTGCTGGCTTTCGGGTCGGAGGTTTGGCGGGGGCGATGGTTGCCACCTTGGGTTTATTTTTGCCCTCGGTCGCCTTGATGTTTGTCTTATCTAAGTATTATCAAGAAGTTCGTCATTTAGAACCGGTCAAACACTTTTTGGCGGGGGTAAATCCAGCGGTGGTGGGAATGATTGTCTCAGCGGCAATCAATCTAGCCCCTGGGGTTTTTCTTGGCAATGAATCGGTTAAAATCATCATCAATCTTTGTCTAGTTGGCATGACTTTATTAGCCATTGCTAAGTTAAAATGGCACCCTGCCATTAGTTTAGGAATTGGGGCTTTGACAGGAATTATAGTTAGTTTTTTACCTGGATTATCTTAATAAACAATAATGAGAAAAAATCAGAATGAATAATTTAAAAGAATGGGGATTTAGCTCTAATTGGTTGAGCAATAGCAAAGGCGAATACTGGGTGATTGGTCAGACAATTTTAAGCATTGCCTTTATCTTGTTACCTGTTTTCCCGGTCATTAATTTACCGATAGAATTCCAATGGCTAGGTATGATCAGTTGTGGGGTGATAGCAGTCTTGCTAGGGCTGGGGGGTCTTTTAAAGTTGGGGAAAAACCTGACTCCCTTACCTCATCCTAAGGATGACAGTAGTTTAGTGACTGGGGGTGTTTATGCTTGGGTTCGCCATCCTATCTATAGCAGTGTCATTTTCTTGGCTCTATCCTTTGCCATCTGGCAGATGAGTCTCTCCCACGCGCTCGGAACCCTTATATTTCTATTAGACCTCTTCAAAAATAAGGAAATTTGGCAGGCTAACCGACATCCAGCCTTCACAGGTTGGATTTTAGACATACTGAACCCGTAATCGCACTATTCCACAAATACAGCCAATAACCAACTCGTACATCCGTGAACGCA
>JBGSZT010000070.1:0-1881 GCA_041750255.1 Synechocystis sp. | reverse complement strand
GCCAATCATTCTTCTGCCCTGTTGTGGGTGGGCCTCTACCAGATGCAGAATTTGGTTGAAAAAGCTCTGATCCATGATACGTACTGGTAACTCGGGCTTCTTCATTCTCTCATGTCTGCTTATTCTTGAAGAACTCTATTGTTTTTTGATCGAAAAGCCACCCAGGAAGAGGCCTGGCTAACTCAGAAATTCCCTGAATATTTAGAGTACAGTAAAAAGGTCAAACGGCTATTGCCCGGACTTTACTAGTGGTTAGTCAATTATTTATTGACGGGTAAAGGCGATGTAAATCGCCAATCAATTAGTTTCTCTAGCGAGTAGAGAGATTTAAATCTTTGATGGAAGGTAAACTCTTTCCTATGATGTCACCTTGTCGGTTCGCTCATTTCTGGGGGTGGGTTGGAATAAATCAAGTTTTTACGGGCAACTTATACAGCGGATAGCGTCTCAGCCTGGTACGGTCAAAAGGGGTAAAATGCTTATTATACCGTTAGTCTACTGTCCCACAGGGATATGGCAACCGCTGTCATTCTTCCCCTCCAACTAAGCCAACTATTTCTCAATTCAACCAATCGGTTCCACTAGGGACAGCCTATCGTTGTCTCCCAGATATTATCAGGCGATCGCCGCATTAATTGCAATCTGCCTTTGGGTTGCCCAGGGATGAGTCTGCCGGAGGCTGACAGTCGAAGACACGATTAATTCAAGCCTTTTGTTCTGGCCTTTTAACTGGCGATCGCCAGACGGGCGGCCATCAATAACGGATCGCTGGAAGATTCGACCTCAGCCCGGAGCGCTGGGATCAACTCCATCGCAACGCGATTTTACCAGTCTTTTGTTTCACGGTAAGGGTCATCTACCCCTGTCAGCTCACGTAACCGTCGATGAATACGTTGCGCCATTGCTGGAGGCGATTGATTAAAATCCATTTCTGCCGCTCAACTCAGCGCATCCCGAATAATTTGCTCATGAACCGATGAATTTATTGATACTAACCTAGATGCATCTAAAGATTGACGGATGAGGCAAGGAATACAGTCTAAAAAAGTTTTTATTAGAATTTTAATGGTTACTAATTACTCTTGTATAATTAGGATTTCTCTTGAGTAAAGGATGTTCGATACTAAACGTTTTTTATACCCAAATTTGAATAAGATACAATATTGACGACTACTCTAGACCTATATAAGCAAATGTCATGAAGATGTTATTGATGCCAATCTCTAGTAGTTTATCGAAAAATTAATGCTGTTTCAATAGACTGGAGTCTCTTTTTGTTTTATGCTTGCTAATACTTGCCCCCTAGCAATCGCATGGATTTCTCCTTCTGCTAAAGGTATCCAGTTTTCATTGGTTAGAGGAATTGTAGCAACTAATAAAACTTTTTGCTGATTATGCTCTAAACTTACGTTCATTCCCTCAATTTTTAACTTTTCTTTGGTGGGAGAACAGGTACGACAAAGAATAAACAGACCAGCAGATAGAGTATCTTTATGACCTGTTGTTGTACATTGATGACCATGAACAAACAGGATTTCGCTATCAGAATAAATAAAATTAGCAGGCCCTAAGTTTCGGACAATAGCCGCAAAAGAAGAAACAACTTCTAATCTAGCAGTTAACGTAGGTGGATTTGCTTGAGTCCATAATTCTGCCATTAAATTCATCAAATAGCAAAATGCATATTCGGAATCTGTTTCACCAATTGGACAGTATCTTCCTATTTTAATCTCTTGTCTAGTTTTAATCTCTTGGGGTCGAATTCCCCGCCGCTTGCGGCGCTAAAATAAATAAATGAGTGAGTATGTTCATAAAAGCCATAACGTAACAGTTTTGCTATACCATCTAGTTTTTCCAGCGAAGTACAGAAGAGCCGTATTT
>JBGSZT010000069.1:0-26372 GCA_041750255.1 Synechocystis sp. | reverse complement strand
AGTAGGCAAGCATGGAGATGAAAGAACTGTAGCTAAATATGTAGAAAAGCAAGGAAAGGAATATCTACAATTGCACTAAGACTTCCAGCTGAGTCTATTTTAATTCTGATACCCCGCTGCTTGCGGCGGGGTAGTTCATTACTCAACTTTTATTTTGTCTCCTTGCTTCCAGTGTCACAAAGCAAAATGAAATCATAATGAAATTGAGCAACATCACAAATCTAGTTGTGGGCAGTAGCTTCCTGGAGTTCTCTATGGTTGTCCAGTGGCGATCGCCAGACTTCAAGGAAGATTCCTGGCCCCGCCCCTACGAGAACATTTTGTTGGACGATGTCCCCCCTCAAAAAGTAGGTTGAATGCAGCATCAGCAGCATCCAACCTATGCCTTCAACATGATATTAAGAATTTTTTCAGCAGAGCATTAAGCCGAGGGATCTCGTATCACATTTGTGGTACTCAGTAGTTGCGGTGATTTAAGCATTGTTGCGGGATAACGCGCCGTAAATAAAAATTGCAATAATTGCACCTAAAACGGCAATAAAAACCCCACCAATACTCAGTCCAGGCGCTGTGAGTTGAAGGCTACCAGTCTTGATGAGCATATGCAAGGTACCGCCAATAAAGGCACCGACAACACCTAATACCATCGTAGACAACCAGTTTCCTCCTTGATCGCCGGGAACAATTGCTTTGGCGATCGCCCCTGCTAGTAATCCCAAAATAATCCAGGCAATGATGTTCATAATTTACTCCTTAACGGTTGATAACTTAATTTATTTGTTTGTTAGAACAGAGATGTTTTACTGAGCCTTCTGACTCGTTCAAAAAAGACCAAAATGATCTATTAAAATGGTTTATTAAACCTTGCCCATTGTCTTTTTAGGATCTGGTTTAACACCATCAGATTGGAGGGCCTCGCCCTCAATAAACGATCGCAGTGTCCAAGCAATTTCTTCATGCTGTACCATTAAGCCAGTAAGGAAATCAGCCGTGCCGTCATCTTTAAACTCGTTGCTACAGTGCTCAACGTGTTCACGCAAATTCCGCACGATCTGCTCATGATCCGCCAGTAATTGAGAGACCATACCCGTTGCCGTGGGTATAGTACCGGCATCCTCTTTGAGAGAGCAGATTTTAAGAAATCCTTCCATGGTGCCGAGGGGATATCCCCCCAGGGTTCTGATCCGTTCGGCAATGATATCGACATTGATAGTAAGCGCCTCATAATGCGCTTGCCAAAGCTTGTGCAGGGTCATAAATTGTGGCCCCACGACATCCCAATGGTATTTCTTGGTTTTGACTAGCAGTAGATAAGTATCTGCTAGCCCTTGATTAAGAAGATCAACAACGCCTTGGCGCTGCTTATCAGTAAGGCCGATATTAACTTTCTGCATTGATTAACCTCCTGGTGTTAACTGTTTCTGTTTTGAATTGACTAAGTAAGACACAAAACGTAAGTTAGGTGATTACTCTCGATTTTTGTGTACGCGTCCAGAAGCGATGCTGGGCGATCGCGTTCACAAATGCCTTCGCAACTTGTCCCAGGTTAGCTGCATTTTTAGCGCTGATTACGCCCTGATCATCCTGGAGGGAGGAGGCTGAAAGCGTTATGCCTTGAATGCTCGAATTCTCAAGTAATTCGACGCCTTCCCCAGTGGCTGAGATGGCCTTGCCGTGCCGAAAGGCTTCATCAATAAAGTGCAGGGCATCCCCCGTCGCGGCAAGGGTTTCAGTGCTCTTCGCACCGCCTGGAACATAAACTGCATCAAACATGACTGAAGCAGCCGTCAAGAAGGTTTTATCAACCGCTAATTCTTGACCCTCTGAACTTTTGATAGTGCCCATAAATTTCGACACGATCTGGGTCAGGGCTTCCGCTTCTGTCAGAGCTTTTTTAATGGCAGTTACATGGTCAGCATTGACGCCATCCGCTGCTAAAATCGCCACCTTGCGACCCTTGGCTGTTTTGACAGCCAAGGAGGTTTGACTGACAGCGGGGGAACTTTGCCCATGATTGGGTGTGACTGCCTTCGTGGGTGCTGTGACCCCAAGGCCCAGGGCGACCAATTTTGCCAGTTCGTGATCAACGTTGTTCAGGCGATCGACCATTTTTGCCTGAACTTCTGGATTTTCGGCTTTACCAATTTCAAAGTGCGCAGCGTCCACTAAATGCTCTTTTTCCACAGCGGATAGGCTATTCCAGAACAAGGTGGCTTGACTAAAATGTTCGTTAAAAGTGGGACTCCGCTTGCGGATTTTGTGCCCTTCCACCCGCTCTGGATAGTGCGTGTAGCCTTCGTTTTCAGAGGGGGCTGGTTGCCCATCTCCTCGAGAGTTAGGAAAATAATTCACCCGGCTAGTCTTCACCTCCATTTGCATCAGACCATCCTGTTGATTGTTGTGGAAGGGACAAACGGGACGGTTAATGGGGAGATTGGCAAAGTTGGGACTACCCAGCCGATGTAGTTGCGTATCGTGATAAGAAAAGAGACGACCTTGGAGCAACGGATCATCGCTAAAATCAATTCCCGGCACAATATTTGATGGCTGAAAAGCAACTTGTTCTGTTTCTGCAAAGAAGTTGGTGGGATTGCGGTTCAGCACCATTTTGCCAATGGGCTGTACTGGTACCAATTCTTCAGGAATGAGCTTTGTGGAATCAAGAATATCAAAGTCGAAGCTGTGCTCATCGTCTTCTTCAATGATCTGGACACCGAGCTCAAACTCTGGATAGTCGCCCCGCTCAATGGACTCCCACAAATCGCGGCGATGGAAGTCAGGATCTTTGCCGGCTAAGGTTTGGGCTTCGTCAAAGACTAAAGAGTAAACTCCTAAAACGGGCTTCCAGTGAAATTTCACAAAGCAAGATTTACCCTCAGCATTGACAAAGCGATAGGTATGGACGCCAAAGCCCTGCATCCGACTAAAACTGCGGGGCAAGGTGCGATCGCTAAGCAACCACATCACCATGTGAGTCGATTCGGGAACTAGGGAAATAAAATCCCAAAAACTTGGATGCGCCGTAGACGCCTGGGGAATTTCGTTGTGCGGCTCAGGCTTGATGGAATGCACAATATCGGGAAACTTAATGGCATCCTGAATAAAAAAAACGGGGATGTTATTGCTCACCAAGTCATAGTTGCCGGCTTGGGTGTAGAACTTGACTGAAAAGCCCCGTACATCCCGCACCGAGTCCGCGGATCCGCGCGAGCCACCCACCGTTGAAAAGCGCACAAAAACTGGGGTTTGCACGGATGGATCTTGCAAAAAATCAGCTTTACTGTATTTCGCTAAGGATTCATACACCTGGAAATAGCCGTGGGCACCAGATCCCCGTGCATGAACCACCCGTTCAGGAATTCGCTCACGATCAAAGTGCGACAGTTTCTCTTGAAAGTGAAAATCTTCGTGCAGAGAAGGCCCGCGATCGCCCGCTTTCAAGGAATTGTCTGTATTCTCGACCACCACCCCTTGGTTTGTGGTCATTTGTTCTCCCGCATCGACCTGAAAATGCTCTAAAGATTCAGTTTTTACCGTTTTTTGGGGTTGAGGTGTTTCGGCCATGGTTTTTCAACTCCTAGGGTTAGATTGCGTTTTGTTCTGGCCAAGGGGAATTACTTGCGGACTCCCAGCCACTGGGCGGCGATCGCTTCGCCAATACGCCAAAGGGTTTGTTCCTAAAATCTTTTTACTTGATAGTTGTGAATTATCCGTTGAATCACATATTCTTCGTTGAGAGTCTGGAAATTAATCTGTGAAGTAAATAAACCTACTGAATAATTGCATTCCCTAATCGCAGCAATATGGCAGAATTTTCAATGGCATTGGCTAATTCTTCGTTATTCATCCGTGCCAGTTGCTCGCCGCTAAAAACCTGACTAGACCCGTTTTGACCCAGTCCTATTTGCTCGGCGATCGTCTCGGCCGTGAGAGAATGGTCGCCGGTAATCGATACCCGCCATTGGAAAGGCTTTAACAGCCCCTCTGCCCTAGAAGTGGTTGGACTATTATCATAGGGAATCACAGCCGTAAATCAACGCTTTACATAAGGACAACTAAAATGGGTTTAGTTTATACCGATATTGAACTTATCAACCCCAAAGAGCAAGCTCTAAAACCGATGAAGGTCAAGGCCTTAGTTGATACAGGAGCCATTACGCTTTGTATTCCTGAGCATATTGTTCTTCAACTTAAGTTGGAGACATTGGAACAACGGGAAGTCACCACCGCAGACGGCAAAAAAAGACTGGTTGATTATGTAGGACCAGTCCAAATTCGGTTTGAGAATCGTAATTGTTTTACAGGGGCGTTGGTGTTAGGAGATTCAGTTTTGCTAGGAGCCGTTCCCCTAGAGGATATGGATTTGGTGATTAATCCTCGGTTACAAACCATTACGGTTAATCCTGAAAGTCCCAATATTCCTGCGGCGCTTGTGAAAAGTTGCTTTAAGTAGGAGATCGCGGTTTAAGTGATGAAGAAATTGCCGGAATTTTAAATATCCCTTTAGAATTAATCAATGAAAAACCAACTTTATGATACAGACTTCGTGCGGTGGACAGAAGAACAAGCTCAACATCTTCAAAAAAACGAATTAGACGCCATTGACTGGAAAAATATTCAGGAGGAAATAATCGCCTTGGGTCGTAGTGAAAAACATGAGCTAGAAAATCGCCTGGAAGTGTTGCTAGAACATCTCTTAAAACGTACTTATATTGACAGTGTGTACGATAATCGAGGCTGGGAAATCACGATTAAAGAACAGCGAAAGCAGATTCGACGACTCTTGAGAGATTCTCCCAGTTTAAAAAGTTATGGTGAAGCATTGATCGCAGACCTATGGCAGGATGCTCGCTCTGATGTCCAAGACCTTTATCCGACTCTCACATTTCCAGAAACTAACCCCTTTAGCGAAAGTTTAGATCAACTATTGACCTAGGGGAGCAACACGCCGTAAAACCAAGGCCGGAATCATCACCGGCAGCCCTGCCGCAATGCAAATCAGAATTTGGTTTAACTCCAGGGGCTGGGTATCAAATAACGGATTGATGAGGGAGACTTGGCTAAAGAGAAGTTGGGCAAGAATGACGACAAAAACGCCGATCGCCGGAACATAGGCAATGGGTTGGCGACGGTCTTGCCAAAAGGTAAACAGCGAGGGAATAAATTGGCTGATACTGAGCAGATAAAAGGTTTCCGCCGCCACCAGGGTATGGACGGCCATAGTGCGAGCCAAATCAATCGTTTCAGTCGTTTGTAGAGTCCATTCAAAAATACCAAACACGGCTATCAAATTAAAGGCGGAAATAATCAAAATCCGTACCAGCAGTTTCGGAGTCAGCAGAGGCTCATTGGGTCGGCGCGGAGATTGCTTCATCGTGTCCCTCGTTTTGGGCTCAAAGGCCAGGGTCGCACTCAGGGCCACGGAACTGACCATGTTCACCCAAAGAATCTGCACCGGCAAAATTGGTAATCGGGCCGCCAGCAAAATCCCGACCAGAATCGTCAAAGCCTCCCCGCCATTCACCGGCAAAATAAAGCCAATGGTTTTCAGCAAATTACGGTAGACCGTCCGCCCTTCTTCCACGGCGGCTTCAATGGAAGCAAAATTATCATTGGTTAAGACCATATCGGCGGCTTCCTTGGCGACTTCGGTGCCGGTGATGCCCATGGCGATGCCAATATCGGCTTGCTTGAGGGCGGGGGCATCGTTGACCCCATCCCCCGTCATGGCAACGATTTCACCTTTTGCTTGGAGGGCTTCCACCAGACGTAATTTCTGCTCGGGGGCAACGCGGGCAAATACGGCAAAATTTTCAATGGCATTGGCTAATTCCTCGTCATTCATCTGTGCCAGTTGCTGGCCGCTAAAAACCTGACCAGACCCGTTTTGACTCAGTCCCATCTGCTCGGCGATCGCCTGGGCCGTGAGAGCATGGTCGCCGGTAATCATCTTGACCTGGATACCCGCCATCTGGCAGGCTTTGACAGCGGCGATCGCCTCGGGTCTGGGGGGGTCAATCATGCCCTGGAGTCCCAAAAAAATCAAATCCTGATCAATATCAGAGTGGTCAATGCCGTCGGTGGTAACCGGGACTTCTTTTTTAGCAAAGGCCAAAACCCGTAATCCCTGGGCTGCCATGGCGTGAACCACCGATTCAACGGTGTCTTTTTCTATGCCTGGGGTCTGACCTTGGGTGTCTAATTGGCGATCGCACCGCTGGAGAATGGCTTCGGCTGAGCCCTTGAGATAAATAGTCTTGCTCTCAGTCGGGGATTGGTGCAGAGTCGCCATGTACTGAAACCGTGACTCAAAGGGAAGGGTATCGAGGCGAGGATAGTCTGCGGCGAGGGCGGCGAGGGTCAGTCCCGCTTTTTGAGCCGCCACAATCAAAGCCCCTTCAGTGGGATCTCCAGCCACCGACAATTGGCCATCATCCTCTTGAATATGGGCGTCATTGCAGAGCAGTCCACAGGCAAGGCATTCCCGTAGCGCCGGCAGATGAGAAATGTCTGCGGGTTGGTCTTCGACTAAAATATTCCCCTCCGGTTCGTAGCCGACTCCACTCACCGTGTAGTGCGTACCTGCCACAAAAAGAGACTGAACCGTCATTTGATTTTCGGTTAAGGTGCCGGTTTTGTCGGAGCAAATAACCGTCGTACTCCCTAGGGTTTCCACGGCGGGTAGTTTACGAATAATGGCGTGCTGGAGTGCCATACGATTGACCCCGATCGCCAAGGTTACCGTCACCACCGCCGGCAGTCCTTCCGGGATCGCACTCACCGCCAGGGCTACCGCCCCCTTGAAGCCCTCCGTCCAGCGTCCGCCTTGACCGATTATTACCGCAAACATCAAGGCCGCCAGTCCCAAAATAACGTAGAGCAGGGTATGGCTAAATTTTTCGATCTTGCGAGTCAGGGGCGTTTCTAGACTTGTACTTTGCTCCATCAATTGCGAAATTTGCCCGGTTTGGGTATCGTTGGCGATCGCCACGACAATACCCCGAGCTTGACCAAAGGTGACCAGACTACCGGCGTAGGCCATATTCAGGCGATCGCCGAGGACGGTTTCCACGGGCAAAAGGTCGAGGGCTTTTTCTACCGGCAACGATTCCCCGGTCAAGGCCGCCTCACTCACCTGTAAATCTCGCACCGCAACCAGACGCAAATCCGCCGGAACTTTATCGCCAGAACTGAGTAAAACCAAATCCCCGGGCACCAACTCCCTGGAATTGAGCCGTACCTTTTGCCCCCCACGGATCACCGTGGCTTCGGTTGTGACCGATTGGGCCAAGGCGGCGATCGCCTTTTCTGCTTTAGATTCTTGCACAAAGCCAATCACCGTATTAATCAAAGTCACCCCCAAAATCACCCCGGCATCGACCCAATCCTTGAGTAGAAGAGCTATCACCCCAGCTACTAATAGGATATAAATCAGAGGTTGATTAAATCCCAGCAAAAAACGGACTAGAGGGCTTTTTCCCGTTTTTCCCGTCAATTCATTGAACCCATACTGCTCCCGTCGTTTAATCACCTCTGACGGGGTCAGCCCCAACGTCACATCACTTCCCCAATGCTCTACTACTTCCGCAATAGAACTCTGATGCCAGGAAGGTGAGGCTAGGTCAGGGGTCAATGATTTCATAACTAGTCACCATGGGAGAGTCTGACAATAGTGTAGTTAAAATATTATTTAATTTAAACGTAAATATTCAATGACTTATTCTCTTCGTGGGGCTAGATCGAGTCCGAAATCTCCCTTTGCCCCCGATAATTGACCTGAGACGATTAACCTTCACCAAATCCTATGACCTATCGTGTGCTTTTTGTCTGTCTTGGTAATATTTGCCGATCGCCAGCGGCGGAAAATATCATGAACCATCTGGTCAGTAAAGCAGGGCTAGAGGGGAAGATCGACTGCGATTCCGCCGGCACCTCTAGTTATCACCTGGGTTCTTCCCCAGACCGTCGCATGATGGCTAGTCTCCGAGCCCGGGGCTTTCCGGCGGCTGGCTGTGCCCGGCAATTTGAGCGAGCTGATTTTAAAGATTTTGACCTGATTTTAGCCATGGATAACGATAATTACCGCAATATCCTGGCCCTTGACTCCTCCGGGCAGTACCATGACCGCGTTAAATTAATCTGTGACTACGCCCAACAGTATAGCGATAAAGAAGTACCAGACCCCTACTTTGGTGGACAGGCGGGCTTTGAGTATGTGATTAGCCTCTTAGAAGATACCTGTGGGCAGTTATTAGCCGAAATTACGCCTATTCTCACCGATATTGATTAGCACATGACGAAAAAAATTCCCCGAGCCGGAGCTAGAGGAAACCTTTGAGTTCATTGTTGACAGAAGAGAGCGGTCAAGAAAAATTTATATTGTTAGAGGTTGTTTGATGTTTGAGAAGTCTGATTCGATCACTGACAGGCTTACTCTTTCATAGATGATGAAACCGCTGTAAAAAGTTTGAATTTAGCCTGTCATGCTCCATAAAGCTAGGATAAAATAGAATCGTAAGTAAAGCAAAGCTATTTTAATAATTGTTTGGCTAAACTTTTAAACTCTTGCTTATCTTAAGCATAGTCCAAATTTATGTATTATGACTCTTATAACCATTCTTGAAGATCAAGAAACTATCAATATTGAAGAAGATGACGATGGAATTGAGCGAGAAATTGAAAATGATGGAGAGCAGGATGATGTGCCACCATTTGATCCTACAAAAATCAGAGTTGATACTAGAAACCCGACTATAAGCTTGATTCTCGAAAGGATCAAATATCAAGAGTTAGATTTAGAACCAGATTTTCAACGGTCTGCTGGTATTTGGAATAAGGAGGCCCAAAGCAGATTAATTGAATCTATTTTGGTACGAATTCCTTTACCTTCGTTTTATATTGACGCTTCCAATGATGATAAGTGGTTGATTGTTGATGGCCAGCAGCGCCTAAGTACTCTCAAGGCATTTGTATTGGACAAAACACTTAGATTAACTAATTTAGAATATTTAAAAGAATTTAATAAAAAAAGTTATGACGAGCTTCCCAGAAGTTTACAGAGAAGAATTTTAGAGACGGCAATTACAGTTAATATTATCGAATATGGTACTCCTGAGAATGTAAAATTTCATATTTTCAAAAGAATAAATACGGGTGGATTACCGCTATCATCCCAAGAAATTCGCCATGTTCTTTATCAAGGCAAAGCAACTCAATTACTTAAAGAGTTATCTAAATCAACAGATTTTAAAGAAACAATTGGAATAAATGAAGAAGTAAAAAATAATAAGTTTGTGGCAAGAATGGTAGATAAAGAATTTATATTGCGTTTTCTCGCTTTTTATATTACTCCATATATGGAATACACGAAAACTTCTTTAGAAGATTTTTTGAATGATACAATGAAAAACATAAATAATTCACCTGATCAAGTTCTTAAGTTATACGAGGAAAAGTTTTACTTGTCTATGCGAACGGCAAAAAAACTATTTGGAGAGTTTGCATTTCGTAAATTAACTAGAGATAGCCAAAATAAACAACGCAAATATCCTCCTAATAAAGCTCTTTTTGAAGTTTGGTCAGTTAATCTTGCTTGTTTGGATGTTGAAAATTTAAAATTATTAGAACAAAAAAAAGAAAATGTAAACAATAAGTTTCTTGATTTAATTGATTATCAAGGAGATAATTTAGGAATGCAAGAAAAATGCAAAAAATTCATCGTAGCAATTACTTATGGCACAAGTCAAGTTCAGCGAGTTCATTTTCGTTTTAAGTGTATTAAAAATTTAATTGAAGAGATTCTTTAATGATTAACAATTTATTTTTGAAAAATTTTAAGCCTTTTTCTGAACAATCCCTTGAACTCGGAAATTTAACAGTTTTGTCAGGTTTAAATAGCACTGGTAAATCTTCAGTTCTTCAGTCATTTTTGTTGCTTCGACAATCTTTTGAACAAAAATTGTTAAATGAAGTAGGATTAGCACTCAATGGCGATTTAGTTTCTATCGGAACAGGAATAGATGCTTTATATGAATCAGCACCAGAAGATATACTAAAATTGAAAATTTCTGATAGTAACAAGGTAACAGCAGAATGGTGTTTTAATTATAATCGTAATTCCGATGTGATGGAGTTAGATCGAGAATTGACTACTGTTGACCCTGCAATTTATCAATCTAGCCTTTTTAGCGATAACTTTCATTATATTCAGGCAGAACGATTAGGGCCAAGAAGATACTTTGAAATGTCAGATTTTCAAGTACGACAACATCGACAAATAGGAAGTAAAGGTGAATATGCGGCTTATTTTCTAGACATTTATCAACATGAAAAAATCATCAACCCTGAGCTTGGTCATCCATTTGCTAATTCTTTAACTTTGAAAGATCAGGTAGAAGCGTGGATGAGTGAAATAAGTCCAGGAACAAAGCTAAATATTACAGCAAATTCAGCGATGGATGTTGTTAGTTTGCAGTACTCTTATGGATTGAGTAATGACTATCGTTCAACTAACGTTGGTTTTGGTATGACCTATGTATTACCAATTTTGGTCGCTATTCTTTCAGCACAACTGGATACTTTAATTTTATTAGAAAATCCCGAAGCTCATCTTCATCCCAAAGGACAATCTAAGATGGGAAGATTGTTAGCACTTGCTGCGAATTGTGGCATACAAATTATTGTTGAAACTCATAGTGATCATCTTCTTAATGGTATTCGTGTTGCGGTTTGTGAAAAGTTAGCTAAAGCTGATGACATTCAACTTTATTATTTTAAGCGATATTTTGAAGATGAAAAAAATATCATTACCGAAGTTGTATCTCCTCGCTTATATCAGGATGGAGGTATTGACCTCTGGCCAGATGGCTTTTTCGATCAATCAGAACACGACTTAATGGATTTATTATAAGAATGTACTTTTTCATTAACGAACTCTCATTCATTGGACAGGCTAGAGATGTTTATGAAGCCGAAAAATTCATTACTGAATTGTACTCGATCATTGAGAAAATTCAACCTCTTCAACGGGATAAGCCAGTTCAAACTCATAGTAATATAGCAAACGAAAGAATTTGCTCTGATTTAACGCTCCATCAATGGTTTAAGGAAAAGATTAAATCAAAAGATAGGCATAATCGGACAATTGCAAGTTTCCTCGTCAAAATCCTTAGTAAAGGGCCCTTTATTGATCAGCAAGGAATTCTCAATTCTTGTCAATGCTACTTTGAAAATGAAGATGTTCACCTCAGCTCTTTGTCAGGAGCAGCATATTATCAGGGTGTTCTTATCAGCTTACAGAATTCACCATGTTTTTCCAATGATAATATTAAAATTATGTTTAGTTATGAGCAACAAGAGCTTCAAAATATAGATATTAATAATTTAACAAAAATTAGTCAAATTAACAGAATACGTCGTCATTACCAACCTAGTCCAAAGCATAGAAAAATGGGAGAGCGTGGTATAAAAGACACTCTGATGGATTTAACAGATGAAGATGCGCAAATTGCGTTAGATAATGGAATCGCCCATGGCAGACAGATTTACAGTTATTATAAAGAGAAATTTTACGAATTTAAGTCAGATAATGCTGGAGGTTTTCATGGTTATCCTATTTTAGAAAAAAATGTTCCTCCTAAAGCTATTACACAATTAAAAAATACGATCATGTAATCGCCATTGCCAATAAACTAAATTATTGACCAAATAACCAAAACTTTAATTAATAAACTGGTGTTGGAAAAGATTCCCCCTAGCTGGGATTGCAAGATTTGTTGGCGTTTCAAAACCTTGAGTTCAGAGTTATTTTAATTAACAGAGTAACCTTTTAGCAAGGGCTTCAGGCTGTTTAAAACCAATTCTCCGACTACAATCTGTCGGTTCGTTGATTTTCGCGGATAGTCTGGAATAAAAATGGAGATTGGTCTTAGAGGTTGCCTTTAATCCCCTTATCTGTGTAGGTTTCAGGGAAATGAGTCAATGGAGAGACCTTCGATGTCAATGCCTCAATCCCGCACGACCTCAGAACGCAGCGATGATATCCCATTACTTCTGCATCAGCTTCAGGAATTACAGATAGCTGAGCTCATAGATGCTCAGCTGCCCGCACCCCATGGGAATCGCCAAGGGTTAAGCTACGGACAATTGAGCATGCTGTTTCTGAGCTATATCATGAGCCAGGGGGACCATCGCTTGTGTGCGGTCGAAGACTGGAGCAATGAGCATATTCAGACGCTAATGACAGGAACGGGGTGGTCAATCAGTGCTAAAGATGCCAGTGATGACCGCTTGGGTGCATTGGTTGAGGTCATCGGTAGTCAGATGGAATCGCGGGAACAGATTGAGCAACAGCTAGGGCAACGGATGATTCAGGCCTATGAGTTGCCAACAGATATCGCCCGGTGTGACACCAGTAGTTTTAGTGTATACCACCAGTTAGATGGGACCGAGGAGAAGAAGAGCCTGTTGCGCTTTGGTTACAGCAAAGATCATCGTCCTGATTTGCGTCAATATCGACAGTTATTGGGCACACTCGACCCAGCCGGTGTACCGCTTGTGAGCGAGACCTTAGCCGGAAATGGCGCTGATGACTCAGTTTACGTGCCAACGTGGGAACGGTTGGTGGAGGTGATAGGTCACAAGGACTTTATCTACATTGCCGACAGCAAGGCTGCCGCTCATCAAACCCGTGCTCTGCTCGCTACGGCTGGGGGGCATTATTGTTTTCCACTGCCCAAAACAGGACAAACGCCCGCACTGCTGAAAAGTTGGGTGCTTAATCCCGCCAACTCCTGGCAAACGATTCGCCTTCCCCATGCCGCCGAGGAGGAACCGGATATTGGTGTAGGCTTTGAAATAGAACTCGGAAAGCTCCAACACGGCTCAGAGGCAGCCGACGCGTTTCATTGGTTAGAACGCTATTTGGTGGTACGCTCCAATACCCTCGCCCAACGTCAGCAAAAAGGCTTACATCAACGTCTCGAAAAAGCCGAACAGGACTTGAGTAAACTTGCGGCCAAACCGGTCACAGACCACTGTGTTCTCAAAACCAAAGTTCAGAACCTACTCAAACATTATCGAGTCACCGACTATTTTATTACCCAGCTCAATACCGAGTCGGTGACCCGCTACCCAGGTCCTGGACGCCCCAGCAAAAAAGACACTTCTGCCCAAATCATCGAACCTCAATTCCGATTGCAATTCGAGCGCCAAGCCGATGCCATTGCCCAAGCTGAACAACTGGCCGGGTGGCGCATCTACGTTACCAACGTCAAACGGTCACAGCTCAGTCTCTCTCAAGCTATGGCCTATTACCGAGACCAGTGGCAACTTGAACATGGCTTCCATCGCTTCAAGCAAGGTCAACTGCCGGCTTTACCCATCTTCTTGGCCAATGAGGACCGGCTCATCGGGTTGATGTTTTTGCTCACCATTGCCCTCCGATGTTTCACGCTCATTGAGTTCCAGGTGCGGCGAAGCCTCCAAACTCTGCAAACTTATCTCATTGGTCTCTATGCAGGCAACCCCAAACGGAAAACTGAGCGCCCCTCGGCAGAGCAACTACTCAAGGCTTTCGTCGGAATGACGCTTTATCATCATCGGGATGGTACCACTGAAATCACTCCCCTCAATAACCTACAGCGTCGCATCTTGGCACTCATGAAGATTTCTGAAACCATTTATCAGTTGCCCATAAAAACTTGATTTATTCCCACCCATCCCCAGAAATGAGCGAACCGACAGCATTGAGGCTCCTCTAGGGATTGTCAAGAGATTTGTGTCAAGGAGGAAATTAGAGAGGAAAACGCCCCTCAAATTCGATGGCGAAATGGTTAAGAGCGGCCTTCCAATTATGAATAGGCATAGTCCATTTTTTCTCAGAGGGGGACAAGGGTGTAAAAGGTCAGCAATTCTCAGTATGGAAATTTAAGCTAATTTGAGCCAACCTTATTGAGAATTACTGCAATAACGCTCCTTGAAAAGCTTATTCCTCCGTTGGGAACAGTCCTCAAAAATTAGGCTTGAAGTCAAAATGAGAATTGCTGCGTCGTTGGGCAAACCACCCCTGCAACAGTTCTCGGCAGGCAGCTTCTCGAATACCGGCGATCGCCGTTAGGGAATAATTAGAGGCGGGACTGTGGGGCAAATTCAGTACCGTGTGAATCGCGCCGGTTTTAGGATCGGGCGCACCATAGACCAATAACCCCAGCCGAGCATGAATCATCGCACCGGCGCACATCGGACAGGGTTCAAGGGTGACGTAGAGGGTACATTGACCCAGATGCCAGCTCCTAAAATGCTGACTGGCCCGACGCAGGGCTAAAAGTTCCCCATGGGCCGCCGGGTCTTGGTCTTGATGTTTGCGGTTACTGGCTTCGGCGACCCATTCCCCCCGTGGCCCTACCACGATCGCCCCAACCGGGACATCCCCGGCATCGCCCGCTTCCTGAGCCAGGCGGAGAGCCCGATTCATCCAATCACAATGGCGGGCATAGGCCTGGAGGGTTAAAACCGGAGCCAGTTTTGCTAGGGACACGGCGAGTTAAACTAAGCCAAGTAAACTAATCAGGAGGGCTTTTTGGGCATGAAGTCGATTTTCTGCCTGGTCCCAGACTCGCGATTGAGCCCCTTCCAGCACCGCTTCTGTGATTTCTTCTCCGCGGTGAGCGGGCAAACAATGCAAGACGATCGCCATCGGGTCGGCCAAGTCTAACAGGCTTTGATTTACTTGATAGGGTTGAAAAATGGGGATGCGGGAATCTGCCAGATCTTCTTGCCCCATGCTGGCCCAGACATCGGTATAGATGACGTGGGTATCTTCCGTCGCCACCTTGGGGTCGTCGGTCAAGAGTAATTCTGTCCCTGGACTGGCGAAACGTTGGGCCGTCGCCACAATCGCCGGGTCTGGCGAAAAATCTTTGGGCGTTGCAATCCGCACATTCATCCCCATCATTGCCCCGGCAATCAGCAGAGAATGGGCGACATTATTACCATCTCCTAGGTAAGTCATGGTCAAACCCGCAAGTTGCCCAAAATTGGCTTGGATTGTTTGTAAATCCGCCAAAATCTGACAGGGATGTTCCAAATCCGTCAGGGCATTAATCACCGGAATCTGGGCGTAGTCGGCAAATAATTGCAAATCTTCCTGGCGATAGGTGCGAATGGCAACAATATCCAGGTAACGGTCTAAAACTCTGGCCGTATCCTGGAGCGGTTCCCCCCGCCCGACCTGGGTTTGACTGGGATTCAAGTCCAGCACCTGACCCCCAATTTGATACATCGCAACGCTAAAAGACACCCGCGTCCGCGTGGATGCCTTCGAGAAGAGCAAGCCCAGAACCTTGTCACAGCGATGAGTACTTTTTCCTTGCTTCAGGTCTTCTGCCAACTGCAACAAGTCCGTGAGTTCCTCCCGATTAAAATCGGCGATCGCCAAAAAGTCCCGTCCTTTTAAGCTTGCAATGCCCATCGCGTCCGACTCCCCTTGTTTGATGGATTTTTTAAATAGGTTCTTATTTTAGCCTGGTCGTTTCCCCTTTCTATGTCTTTCTATCTGAAGCCGTTGACACAAGTAATATAGTACAAAAAGGTACAAAATTATGCTGGTCAAATCTAGAATTTGTAGGATAATGACTATATCTGGCGCAGTCGCTACAGGTAAGACGCTACATCTATAGCATAGATTGCTGTAGGTGGGAATCAGTCCTAGCCTGTTTTCTGGCGTGCTAAGATAACTGTCCCTCTCTACGTATTGATTCCATGCAACCGACCCTCTCCGCCCCGACCCTCTCCGCCCCTCGCTCAACAACGGTAACAACCCAGGGGTTAGGGCAGGGAAACCATCGCATTCAAGTCCTACGTCGAGATGGCTCTACCACTGCCCTCAATATTGGCAAAATTCGTACTGTGGTGGATTGGGCCTGTACTGGATTGGAGGTGAATTCCATTGCTTTAGAGGCTGGACTGACCACTCGATTGCGGGACGGAATTAGTACAAGAGAAATTCAAGATAATCTGATTAGTTGCGCCCTAGAAATGTGTAGCCCTGATGAACCAGACTGGCGCTACGTGGCGGGAAGGTTACAAATTTGGAGTCTTTGGAAAGATACCCTCGTTCAACGGGGCTATCAGTACGGAAATTATCTCAAAACCGTCAAAACTAAAGTTGCGGCGGGGAACTACGATGAGCGAATCTTCAGCTATAGCGAGGAAGAACTCAAGGAGGCCGGCTGTTGGATTAATGCCGATTGGGATACGGATTATGACTACGCCGGGGCGGTGTTATTGACTAGCCGTTACCTACAACCCCAAGAACTGCCCCAGGAAGCCCTCCTAACCTGTGCCCTATTGCTGGCTTCGGTGGAAAGCCCCGAGCATCGGCTGAAGTGGGCCCGGCGGTTTTATGAGGCGATCGCCGCTCGCAAAATCTCGTTGGCAACGCCAATCCTAGCCAATTTGCGGGTGCCGGGGGGATCCCTCACCTCCTGCTTTATCCTGGCCATGGAAGATAACCTCGAAAGTATCTTTGGCGAAATCACCAATACGGCGCGTATTTCCAAAAATGGCGGTGGAGTCGGCGTTAATGTCAGTCGTATCCGAGCCACCGGCAGTTGGGTTATGCACAAAGCCAATGCCTCCGGCGGTGTGATTCCCTGGATCAAACTCCTCAACGACACGGCGATCGCCGTTAATCAAGGGGGACGACGGGCTGGGGCGGTTACGGTGGGCGTTGATATTTGGCATTTAGATGTGCCGGAATTCCTAGAAATGCAGGCGGAAAATGGCGATCAACGACGCAAAGCCTACGATATTTTTCCGCAATTAATTTTGACCGATGAATTTATGCGGCGGGTCATTGCCAAGGACGATTGGACCTTGGTTGACCCCTACGAAGTCCGCGAAAACCTTGGCATCGAATTAGCAAAACTCTGGGGCGAAGACTTTGAGCGAGCTTACCAGCAGATTGAGTCAGAATTAGACCATAAAATCACCCTCTACAAACGCATTAATGCTAGGGAACTCTTTAAGCAAATAATGCGGGCCCAGGTAGAAACCGGGATGCCCTACTTGGCGTTTAAAGACACCATTAATCGGGCAAATCCGAATAAACACGATGGTTATATTCCTGGGGTCAATCTTTGTACTGAAAGTTTTTCTAATGTTACCCCCAGTGAAACCGCCCACTGTTGCAATTTAGTTAGCTTGAACCTGGCGAACTTGGATGACAAAGATCTGCCCCAGGTGAGTCAAATTGCCGTGCGTCTTTTGGATAACACCATTGACCTGACCTATCCTCCCTTTGCCGATGCGAAAGAACATAACAACCGCTACCGCACCATTGGCGTTGGCTGTATGGGCCTGGCGGATTGGTTGGCGAAACGACGCTTAAATTACGACAATCTGACGGAAATCAATCGCTTATTTGAAGAAATGGGCTATTGGTGCACCCAATCCTCCATGGAACTTGCCAAGGAACGGGGCTTTTATCCCGCTTTCCCCGGTAGTGATTGGAGTCAAGGCTTGTTGATCGGCTCTAAACCCGTGGAGTGGTTTAGCCAAAACGCCAGCAAACCAGACCGTTGGGCCAAATTAGCGGAAGATATCCAAACCTACGGTATTCGCAATTCCCATATCACGGCGATCGCCCCCAACACATCCTCTTCTCTGGTGCAAGGCTGTACTGCCAGTATTCTGCCGGTCTATAGTCGCTTCTTCTACGACAAATGGGCCAAGGGAACTGTCCCCATTGCACCGCCCTTTATTAATAATTGTTTTTGGTTTTATCCTGAAAATAAGAGCTTGAACCAAATCAAAGTCGTCAAAGCCGTTGCCGCGATGCAACAGTGGATTGATACAGGGATTTCTATGGAATTATTGTTTAACTTAAACCAAGGAGTTTACTTTGCCGATGAGCCAGAGCGGAGCCTTAATGCCAAGGATATTTTCAACACGTTGGTAGAAGCCTGGCAGTCGGGTTGCAAGGCGGTTTATTATGTCCGCACGGTGCAAAAGGATAATTTCAAAGAGTCCGAAGGCGGCTGTGTCTCCTGCGCCAACTAATTGAGGCTAAATCTCTAACGTTGGGGAAAGTATTTACAAAAAAGAGTAGCGTAAAATAGAAATAGCAATCAAGCTCTTGGCCAATGATGAATTCAACACTTTATGACAGCGACTATTATTTGTGGTTGACTCAAACGAGCCAGTTCTTGAAAACCGCTGACTTTTCCCAGCTTGACTTGCCCAATTTAATTGAAGAAATAGAAGACATGGGCAAGCGTCAAAAAAAAGTAATCAAAAGTAATCTTCGTGTTGTTCTTTGGCATTTACTAAAATATAAATATCAACCCCAAAAACGTTCTAATAGCTGGAAATTGACTCTACTGGAACATCGACGCAGACTCCAGGAAGACTTTGCTGATAGTCCTAGCTTATGCCCTTACTATTCTAATGTTTTTGATAGTTGTTATCAAGATGCCAGAGAACAAGCCGCCCAAGAAACAGAGCTTCCTCTGACGGTCTTTCCTGAGGTTTGTCCCTTTTCCCAATCAGAGGTTTTAGATAAACACTACTTACCAGAGTAGACATCTATTTGCTGGCTAGAACCACAATTCTGTGTTAGATTCAAATCAAAAATAGCAATTTTCCTAAATATAATTATCATGCTTATTTCTGAACCCAAAACTAGCCAAAGAATGCCCATTACTCCCATTTTTAATCCCACGGGAGATGATTCCATTGCTAATCGCACGATTTGGTTTGGTCACACCACTAACCTCATGCAACTCAATGATGTTCGCTACAATTGGGCGGTGGGACTATACCAGCAAATGCGGGAAAATTTTTGGATTCCCCAACGCCTGGATGTCACCCAAGATGTGACCGATTATTGGAATTTGACCGATGAAGAACGATTTGCCTTTGATGGTATTTTGTCCTATCTGACTTTTTTGGATTCTATCCAAACCTGTAATATTCCCCACATCAAAAGTAGCATCACCGCTCCAGAAATTAGCCTTTGTATGGCGGAGCAAATCTCCCAAGAGGGGATGCACAACCAAAGTTATCAGTACATGATTGAAACAATTATTCCTGGCGATCGCCGTCGGGATGTCTATGATTTTTGGCGTACCGATAAAGTTCTAAAAGAACGTTGTGAATATATTGCTGGATTGTATCAACAATACGTCGATAATCCAACCCAAGAAAACTACTTTGTGGCCCTCCTTGCCGACTATATGCTGGAAGGGTTGTATTTTTACAATGGCTTTATTTATTTTTATAACTTAGCCTCACGGATGTTGATGCCGGGGAGTGCTGATATTTTCAAAATGATTAACCGAGACGAATTAAGTCATGTCCGGTTATATCAAAAACTCATCCCCGAAGCTATGGCTGTGTTGCCCCATTCCCTTGATCAAATCTATGAAATGTTTGCCGTGGCGGTCGAGCATGAATGCAACTGGACAAATCATATTGTCGGCAATAATATTTTGGGCATTACCGAAGCAAGTACCGAGCAATATACTAAATATTTAGCTAATAATCGTCTGCGGGCCATTGGATTAGACCCCCTCTTCAAGGATCAAAAATACAATAAAAGTCCCTATACCCATCTAGAACGGTTTTCGGATACGAAAAAAGAAGGTCATACCAAAGCCAATTTTTTTGAAGCCACCGTTACCAGTTATGTCATGTCGTCGGGGCTTTCGGGTTGGGATGAAATTTAGTTTGAGCGCTGGAAATATTACAAAGCGTAACGAGCTACTTAAGAGTTTCCGGCGATCACCTTACACTAAAAAGTTTACTGAACATTTTTTAAAATAGTCTCTTAGCCTATGTTTCCCCAGATTCGCCCCCGTCGCCTCCGTCAGACTGCTCCGTTGCGCCGTATGGTACGGGAGACAGTCTTGAGGGCGGATGATTTAATTTATCCCCTGTTTGCGGTGCCGGGAACGGGCATTGCCCAGGAAGTGAAATCCATGCCGGGGGTTTTTCAATTGTCGGTGGATAAAATTGTCGAAGAAGCCAAGGAAGTCTATGAATTGGGCATTCCTGCCATTATTTTATTTGGCATCCCCGACAGCAAAGATACCGATGCCACCGGAGCTTGGCACGATTGTGGCATTGTCCAAAAAGCCACCGCGGCGGTGAAGCAAGCTGTTCCCGATTTGGTGGTGATTGTGGATACGTGCCTGTGTGAATACACCGACCATGGTCACTGCGGCTATCTGCAAACCGGCGACTTGACTGGGCGAGTGCTGAATGACCCGACCCTAGAACTCTTGAAAAAAACCGCTGTCTCCCAGGCCCAAGCCGGGGCGGATATTATTGCGCCGTCGGGCATGATGGATGGCTTTGTCCAGGCAATTCGGGAGGGTTTGGATGATGCTAGTTTTGCGGATATTCCGATTTTGTCCTATGCCGCCAAGTACGCCTCCGCCTACTATGGTCCCTTCCGGGATGCGGCGGATTCATCCCCCCAATTTGGAGATCGCCGTACCTATCAAATGGATCCCGGTAATAGCCGCGAAGCCCTCAAAGAAGTAGAGCTGGATATGTTAGAAGGAGCGGATATGCTCATGGTCAAACCGGCGCTTTCCTACATGGACATCATTTGGCGAGTCAAGGAAATGACACATTTGCCGGTGGCCGCCTACAACGTTTCGGGTGAATATGCCATGGTGAAAGCCGCCGCCCTCAATGGCTGGATTGACGAAAAAAAAGTCACTCTAGAAACCCTCACCAGTTTCAAACGAGCGGGAGCTGATTTAATTTTGACCTACCACGCCAAGGATGCCGTGCGTTGGTTAGGGGAGCAGGACTAATAAACCTATGGTGCCGACCCTCCGATTCTATCTACTCCTGATATTGGGGGGGATCATGGCTTTTAGTTTAGCCGTGGTCAGCAACCAAAGCCTTGCCATCCTCGGACTAGGCATTTATGACCTCACCCTATTATTGCTGGGGTTAGTGGATGCCCAACGCGGCAAGCGCCAACGGGTGGAGGTAGAACGGTCTATTCCAACTCCGCTATCTGTAGGCCGAGACAACCCCATCACCCTCCGCCTAAAAAGTCAATCTAAGACCGCTCATCTGTGGCTCCGGGATAGTTACCCGACACAGTTTTCAGTGTCCGCCTCAACCCTCCGCACTAGCCTTGCTCCCCAATCCAGCCAAGACCTGCATTACAGCATCAACCCCGACCAACGGGGTGAATACCATTGGGGGCCGATTCATCTACGGCAATTGGGAGCCTGGGGCCTCAGTTGGCAAAATTGGACGGTTCCAGCGGCGGAGAAAATAGCGGTTTACCCCGATCTTTTGACTCTAAAATCCCTCACTATCCGCTTAACCCTAGAAAGCTCCGGTAATCTGCGGCAGGCTCGTCGTCGGGGGCTGGGAACTGAATTTACTGAACTGCGGGACTATCAGCAAGGCGACGACCTCCGTTATGTGGATTGGAAGGCCACCGCTCGGCGCGCCCGTCCCTTGGTGCGGGTCTTAGAACCTGACCGGGAACAAACGGTGATGATTTTGCTAGACCGGGGTCGCCTGATGACGGCCTACGTGGAAGGATTACAACGTTTTGATTGGGGCCTAAATACGGTGTTAGCTCTCGCTTTGGCCGCTCTCCACCGTGGTGATCGGGTGGGGATTGGCGTTTTTGACCAGGGTATTGCCGCTTGGTTGCCGCCAGAACGGGGGATTGGGCGATTATCCCCCATGCTCGAAAGCCTGAGTCAGCTTCAGCCTGTCCTCCAAGAACCGGATTATGTAGGAGCGGTTGCTCGGTTGGTTAATCAACAAACCCGGCGGGCCTTGGTGGTCATGATTACGGATATTGTTGACCAAACTGCCTCGGCGGAATTACTGGCGGCCTTGCTACGGCTTACGCCGCGCTATTTACCCTTTTGTGTGGCCCTACGCGACCCGCAACTAGACCGTTTGGCCCAGGAACCTACTACAAACCTGAGTCAGGCCTACCGCCAAGCCGTAGCCTTAAATCTTTTAGACCAACGCCGGATTGCCTTTGCTAAACTTAAACAACGGGGCGGATTGGTGCTCGATGCACCCGCCCATCAAGTTGGCGATCGCCTGGTGGAGCAATACCTGCGACTGAAGGCAAAAACCCTACTGTGATTAAAGCGTCACAAAGCGTCAATATAATGTTCCTAGAACTGACAAAGTCAAAATTATTTGAGCTAATGTTGTGGGTTAAGCTGAGTGTGTACTCAAGTTTGTGGAAATTATGATTGATACGCCCAACTTTCTCACCCCAGAGGAATCTGCCCAAGTTGACCAGGCTCTATTGAGTCAGTCAGACAAATTTTTGACCCGCTTAAGTATTTCTTCCCTTCGCCTGCTCACTCTCATTGCCCAAGATCGCCAAATGGCGATCGCTGACTTGACCCCAGACCAGATCATCGCCTGGTTTGAAGCCCAAGCCAAACTGAAACTGGAGCAGGGAGAATCCGCTCCTACCTTGAAATGGTAGATTTGTGTTGTTTTTCAGGGGCGAATCTTAAAAAATGCCCAGTGATAGCAAACTTGAGTCTATTATCTGCTCAGAATGGGAAAAAAGTATGGAGTAATAATTTAAGACAATGGAACAGAAAAAAAGAATTGGTATCCTCACCAGCGGCGGCGATTGTGCCGGCTTAAACGCGGTAATTCGGGCGGTTGTCCACCATGCGGTGGGGAACTACGGCTGGGAAGTGGTGGGTATTCAAGAAGCCACCCATGGATTGATGAGTAATCCGCCGAAGGCGAGGAACTTGGACCTGACCAACATTGATCAACTGTTGATGATGGGAGGGACAGTGCTTGGAACTACGAATAAAGGTAATCCCTTTGCTTTTCCCATGCCCGATGGTACGCTCCTCGACAGAACCCAGGAGATCATCGACGGCTATCGTAGTTTGAATTTAGATGCTCTAATCGGTATTGGCGGCGATGGAAGCCTAGCGATTTTACGCAGAATTGCCCAACAAGGGGGCATTAATTTAGTCGGTATTCCTAAAACCATTGACAATGATGTGGATGCGACTGAAATTTCCATTGGCTTTGATACGGCCATGAATATTGCCACGGAAGCCTTAGACCGTCTTCATTTCACTGCCGCGAGTCATAATCGGGTCATGGTGCTAGAGGTTATGGGTCGAGATGCCGGACACATCGCCCTTGCCGCCGGGATTGCCGGGGGCGCAGACATTATTTTAATTCCTGAAATTCCTTACCATATCGACAATATTTGCAAAAAAATTCGCCAGCGTCAGGCAAGGGGCAAGCACTTTTGTTTGGTGATGGTCTCAGAAGCCGTTCGTACCGAATTAGGGGAACAGGTCAAAGCCATTTCCCAGGTGGGTGAAGATCGATTTGGTGGCATTGGTAAATATATTGGTGAACAAATTGCCGAACATACGGGAGCGGAAACTCGGGTTACAGTTCTAGGGCATATCCAACGCGGCGGTATTCCTTCTCCCTTTGATCGCCTGTTGGGGGGCGTGTTTGGAGTGGCGGCGGTAGATCTAATTGCTGAGGGCAAGTTTGACCGCATGGTGGCGTGGCATAACAGGGAAGTGATTAATGTTTCCATTGAGGATGCCATTAAAAGCTATCGCAATGTCCCGCTTGACGGCAGTCTAGTCAGAACGGCCAAGGGTCTCGGAATTTGTCTAGGGGATGACTAAGCCCGGCGTTGGAACTCAGTCATCTCTGGATAGGGAATGGGGATTTGAGGGTCACCTTTCCCTCAAATCGTTTGCCTTAGCTAATGGTTATAGTTAGCGTAAAGATGATCTAAAAAATGTAAAAAGGAGTTAAAACGATGAGTTTGCTGGGAAATATTGTTTGGCTTGTTTTTGGTGGCTTTTTGGCTGGGGCGGGCTATATCCTCGGAGGGATTTTGGTTTGTTTGACGATTGTTGGCATTCCCTTTGGTCAACAGGCGATCAAACTCGGCATTGCGACGATGACGCCCTTTGGACGCGAGATTTTACCCACTGTTGACGCGGGCTCATTTCCTAATATGCTGTTGAACATTATTTGGGTCATTGTCTTGGGATGGGGCATTGCCTTGACCCATTTGACCTCTGGGCTGATTTTAGCGGTTACGATTATTGGCTTTCCCTTCGCGCTCCAACACTTTAAGCTGATTCCCCTAGCTCTATTTCCCTTTGGTCGTGAACTGCGTTAGCTCCCTTTTTTTCCACATGACGCGGTGTTGGGCGTGACGGATGGGGCTGAGAGTTCGATGTTGAAGGGGACTGACATTCCCTTGCAACTTTTCTAAGCTGAAGACAGCGGTGAAGGGTTTATCCACCCTCGTTTAACCTCCAAAGCAAGGACAAAATCATGTTGAATCTTAAGCGTCACTCTGTTAAGTCTTCTACTCTGAGCCACTCCGGTCTTTCCTTGGCAACGATCGCCGTTTTGTTGGGGTCCATGGTGATCGCCCCCTTGTCGGTATCGGCTCAACCTCTATTTCGTCAAAGAGCATTTTACAATCAAGCAAATCGACCCAGCGGTACCTATTATCCTCGCTTCAGCAATGGCACCACCATTAGCCAATCTTTTAGTAATACCGTTATTCCCGCGGGCACCTCAATCCCGCTGACCTCGGCGGATGGTAATTCTATTCAAGTCCGACGGGGCGAAACCCGTGCTTTGACCCTACAAACGGCGGCTAATCTTCGTAGCTCCAATGGGGCGATTCTAGTTCCTGCCGGGAGTCAAGTGAGTGGGCAACTGCGTCCCAGCCAAGATGGGGTCGTATTTATTGCCCAAAGCATTAAGCTGAGCAATGGCCAAGAGCTGAATCTGAATGCTCGCTCCCAAGAATTGTATGGCTTTGAAACCAAAAGTAAAGGTGCCAGTGCCTTTGATGTTATTACGGGAACCCTAGCGGGAGCCGGTACGGCCACCATTGTTGCTGGCACCACTGGCGATCGCCGTATTGACGCGCTAGAAGTGTTGGGTGGAGCGGCCGCCGGTGCCTTGGCGGGTTGGGGACTCCCGACCGCAGGCGTATTGGGTGGAGGCAGTGAAGAGATCATGACGATTAATCCTAGTCAAGATTTGACCGTGACCCTACAATCGCCCCTGAGTTTGAATGGCAATTCGGTCAGCTACACCGGCGACTACGACTATAACCGCAACTCTAATGTCTGGTAACTAAAAACAGCCATGTCCAAAGGGACAAGACTGTAGCTTCGGTAACGGTTGCTGAAGTCAAAAACGATTATTGTCTTCGGCAATCGATTTCCCTAAGAATAAATACTCACGACTAATGCCATTGAAACCTGTCCTGTGTGCCGTGTTCCATCGGACACGACTTTCCTGGTTTTCCATAAATTCAGCTACGCCGATGGGCATCGTTACCAAGCCTCATAGAATTATTTTTTGTATTGTAGCCCTAATGCTGTGTCAGTCTTTCCTGTGAGCAAACAAAAAATGAAGTTTATCCTGTCCAAAACCCTTGCTAAATCTAGGAACCTATGTTACAGTGTGTAACTGTTGAGAAAACGACCAGGGCTTGTAGCTTAGTGGATTAGAGCGCGTGGCTACGGACCACGAGGTCGGGGGTTCGAGTCCCTCCAAGCCCGTCAGAAAAGAGAAAGAGCCTCCAGAATACTGGAGGTTTTTTTTTCAGCCAAGTTTAGTCGGATGGATCAGGGCTCTAAATTGACGAGGAAGTTAAAGGGACGGCGATCGCCTCTTGTTTCTATTTGGCAGTAAACTTTTGGATTGCCTCTAGTCGGGAGTCCATTAATATACATTCCTCTAGCAACGCAAAATTCAAATCTGGGAGTAATTTACTTTTTGGGGTTTCTTGGTAGTAATCACTTTCTAGGGAGTAAATTAAAAATTTTTTATCCTGCCACATCCAAACCTCTCGAATGCCAAGCCGCTGATATTTTTCGAATTTTCTTGGGGCTACCACTCGTAACATTCACCTCAACCGCCAAATCAGGATGCTCCTTTTTCTCACTGACTCACTGAGATAATAAGATTCATCCGGCTCAAAAGATACAGATTTTTCCTTGGATTCACGGGTAGCACTCCCGACCGGGAAAAATTCAAGACCTTGAGTGAACAGATAATATTCGATCAAAAATCCGATGATGGTTTTGATAGATTCGTGGTACTCACCCAGGGTCATGAACTCAATCACTCCGTCTAGATAGGTAATGCGTAGCCCTGCCCGCTGTTCTATCACCGCTTGAATTACTTTAACTGGACAGTCTTAAGTTTTTGACTGGAACCAGGCTTTGCCCTAAGCAGCTAAGGATGGTGTATCAGGAGGTTGAAACCGATCAAGTTTAGCGGTCAGGAATTTAGGCAAAAGTAGAGAGGGTGGGCTTTTGGAAAAA
>JBGSZT010000068.1:0-79342 GCA_041750255.1 Synechocystis sp. | reverse complement strand
TGCTAAATAACAGAATTTTATTTGCGGTCGGTTGCAATGATGTGTTCTGGAGACCGCGGAACAATTTTAGACTAATTATGCATCCAAACTAAACAATTAATTTTCCCTCATCAGTAACTTCTATATCGCGGTCTCTAGAACTATAGATTACACTGAAACTTTCCGTATATTACCCCAAGTACGGATCTTATCAAGAATCCTTCTGTACATTACCCCCAAATGCGTGCCGTACAGATTGTGGTACTTTACATCGCCTTACAAACTGGCCCGCATCCTGGGATGGGATTCCTACTATGGTGTGAATGGCGATCGCCGCTGATTTTGCTTGTATTCTCACCGTGACCCACATGCCCCAATTCAAAGAATCCTTCCAACAGCGGATCGAGGTGGACAAGACCAGTCAAGGCTCCAAGCTCCAGGTGGTGGGCTAGACTAGGGCGGCTTTTTTTGCAATCCAAGCTTGCAGAATTGGATTCACTAGCTCCGGGGCTTCATCCTGGGGGCAATGACCCGCACCGGGCAAGGCAATAAACTCCTCGACTGCCTCGAATTTGGCAAACTCTCGACCCAAGGCGATCGGTTCCCAGGGGTCTTCTTCCCCCCAAAGGATCAAAGCCGGACAACGGAGGCGGGGCAATAAATCCTCTGCGAGGGGTCCCTGGGAATAGCCCGTAAAAGCCAAAAAAACGGCGGCGGCTCCGGGATCCCGGGCAGGTTTGAGTAACATTTGCACCAGTTCATCGGTGACCGCTTCCGGCTGATGGTAGGCTTGGCGCAGGGCGTTGCGTACCGTACTGGCCTGGGCGACTTGACGAAAGAAAAAATTGCCGATCGCCGGATATTGCAGAATGGATTGTAAAACCTTTGCTCCCACCCGCCGATACCAGGGCAAACTAGCCTGCCTACGTTCATGCAAAAGGCGTAGGGAACAATTTATGGCCACCACGCCCAAAACAAACTCCGGCGCATCCACCGCCGATTGCAGGGCCACGATACAACCAATGGAATTCCCCACCAAAAACACCGGACCTTGGATCACCTCTCGACAAAAATCCGTCACCAATGCGCCCCAGGTTTCAAAGGTGTAGTCGAGACCGGGCTGGGGAGCAGGCTTGGCTGATGCCCCAAAGCCGAGCAAATCCAACGCATAACAACGAAAGTCTTGACCCAAGACGGGTAAATTTTTACGCCAATGCCCCCAGGAGGCTCCAAATCCATGAATCAAAACCACCGCGGGGCCCTGGTCGCCAGACTGTTGGTAGGCAATTTGCTGACCCCGCCATTGCCAATACCGGGGAGAGCAGAGGGAAGACATTTCTAGCATCATAAATTCCCGTATTTTAGCCAATCTCCAAAAAAGAAACGACCCGATTTCGTCCTTGTTGTTTGGCCCGATAGAGAGCTTTATCCGCCTCAGCCATGAAGATTGCCGGTGAATTGTCTGAACTCGGGATTTGACTACTCACGCCCAAACTAATGGTAACCCACTCTGCAATGGGAGAGTCCTTATGAACAAGCCCTAGAGCCTGAACTGTTGTGCGGATTTTTTCGGCGATCGCCATGGCCCCATGAAGGTCGGTATTGGGAAGAATCACGGCAAACTCTTCTCCACCAATACGCGCCACTAGGTCAGAAGAACGTCCAGCCACCGATTCCGCCACCTGAGCAATGGCTATCAAACATTGATCACCCTGGGGATGACCGTAGAGGTCATTGTAATTTTTGAAATAATCCACATCAAAAAAGAGCAGGGATAGGGGCGCTTGCTCTCGATGGAGGCGTTGCCATTCCTGTTGTAAACGCAGGTCAAAACTACGGCGATTGGCAATATGGGTCAAGCCATCTAAATTCGCTAACTTTTCCAGTTCTAAATTGGCCTGCTGTAATTGAAGCTGAGCCTCTTTTAAGGCAATTTCAGAGCGTTTTCGCTCAGTAATATCTTTGATGTAACCATGCCAAATCGTTCCTCCATCCGCCTCCCGTTCTGGCATGGAATCCCCTACTACCCAAATGATGTGTCCATTGCCAAGGCAAACCCGATATTCATAGTGCCAGGGGGTAAGATTAGTAGCCGAGTCCAAAATTGACTGATAAACACCCTCTAGATCATCGGGGTGAAGAATCTCTAGAACTGGGGTTGCATCCTCTTGAACCCTCTCGTGATTCACACCATAAATATCTTTAATTCCCTCACTGGCGTAGGGAAAATGAAAACTGCCATCGGGGCGCATCCGAAACTGATAAATTACGCCGGGGATTTGCCGCGCTAGGAGAGTTAGACGGTTTTCTGATTCAATCCACTGGGTAATATCTTGGGAATTGCCGAGGGTTTGCCAAACACGCCCCTCGCTGGTCCTCAAAAAGACAATGCCCCTCGTCATCAGCCAATGCCAATGTCCCTGGGCATCGATGACGCGATATCGCAGTTCGATCACTTCATCATCGGCTAGGTCTTGTATTTTTTGCAAGACCTCATACAACTGGGGTAAATCGTCCGGATGACAAATGGTGGCAAATAAGTTTGAGCCCATGGCTTGAACTGGCTCCGGAGAATAGCCCAACACCTCTGCTACTGAGCGATTGGAGTAGAGATTTCTTTGTTCGATATGGTCATAGATATAAATTAGGCTGGGGGTAACCTCAGCAATTTTTTGAAAACGAGCTTCTGATTCTCGTAGTTGGGTTTCAATGGTTTTGAGCGCCGTGATATCCCGACCCACGGACTGGATCTCAATCAGCTCCCCGTGGTCATTAAATTTGCCCTGGTCGATCCACTGCGTCCATCCGGTCTGGCCATCGGCACGCCGGTCTCGATTTTCGACAATAAAACTGGGATTATTGGGACTTAATTCTGATATTTGCTGAAGTACTTTGTCTAGATCCCTCGGATCTGCAAAATCAATCCATTTTTGTCCGATTACCTGCTCTACCGAACAGCCCAAGGCCCGACAGAGTGCTTCATTGGCAAAGGTGATGGTGGTATCGGGTTCAGAGCGCAAAATAAAATCAGTTTGGCTCTGCACAACCTGGTGATAGAGGCTTTGGTTGCTTGGGTCGGCTAAGAGGCGATTAATCGTGGTGACCAGGTCCTTTAATTCGGTGATCGCCGTTGGTTCTGATAAATAGTCTTGGCGATCGTCATTGATTTGCTGAGTGAGGTGACGAATTTGCCGACTTGTCCACCATGCTACCCAAAAGCTAGCTAAAGCTATAGATGAATTTTAGCCTAGACAATGGTGATGTCACTTTTTGGATGGCCATGGTTTGATAAGATGAAGCCAAAACAAATCCGACTTTCCCCCACTTTATGAGTATTTCTGTCGAAGGCATCGCGCCCCATGGTGGCCATTTAATTAATCGCATTGCCAGCCCCGCAGAGCGGGACGAATTTTTGGCTCAAGCCGAGCAGTTACCCCGAATCACCCTGGATGAACGGGCTACCTCTGACTTGGTCATGATCGCCATTGGTGGCTTTAGCCCCCTCAAGGGATTTATGGAGCAGGCGGATTATGAGTTGGTGGTGGAAGAAATGCACCTGACCAATGGCTTGGCCTGGGCGATTCCGATTACCTTGTCGGTGACAGAAGAGGTGGCAGAGCCCCTTAAGGAAGGGAGTTGGGTGCGGCTTGACCGCCCCGATGGTAAATTTATTGGGGTTTTAGAGCTGACCCAAAAATATCGCTACAATAAAGCCCACGAAGCGGTGAATGTCTATCGCACCGATGACCAAGCCCATCCGGGGGTCAAGGTGGTCTATGAGCAGGGGCCGATTAACTTAGCCGGGCCCATTTGGCTCCTAGAACGCGAAGACCATCCCGATTTTCCCCGCTATCAAATTGACCCCGCCGCCTCCCGTCGTCAGTTTGCTGAAAAAGGCTGGGCGACCATTGTCGGCTTTCAAACCCGTAATCCCATCCACCGCGCCCACGAATACATTCAAAAATGTGCCCTAGAAGTGGTGGACGGGCTCTTTCTTCACCCCTTGGTGGGAGCAACGAAAAGCGATGACATTCCGGCCGATGTGCGGATGCGATGCTATGAAATCATGCTAGACCGCTATTTTCCCCAAGAACGGGTCATTTTAGCTATTAATCCTTCGGCGATGCGCTACGCGGGCCCCCGAGAAGCGATTTTCCATGCCCTAATTCGCAAAAACTATGGTTGTACTCACTTTATTGTTGGTCGTGACCATGCCGGTGTGGGCGATTACTACGGTACTTATGATGCTCAACACATTTTTGATGAATTTGAGCCGGGGGAATTGGGCATTGTGCCGATGAAGTTTGAACACGCCTTTTTCTGTACCAGAACTCAGCAAATGGCCACCACCAAAACCAGTCCCAGTGAAGTCGAAGAACGCATTCACCTATCGGGAACCAAGGTGCGGGCGTTACTGCGGGACGGCAAGCTTCCCCCGCCGGAATTTTCTCGCCCTGAGGTGGCGGCGGAATTAATTCGTGCCATGCAAGCCCAATCCTCCGGTGGCTAAGGTATGCTGGTCTGGAATTATCGATGTTGACGTTGCCTCCGTGCCATGACCTTTGACCGACGAACTTTTTTCCAGGGCTGTTTGAGCTTGGGCCTTGGCTCTCTGGCCTGGGGTCGCTATCAACAGGCGATCGCCGCTTCTTCGTTTCGAAAATTAGCATTGCTGGTGGGCATCAATAAATATAAGCTCCCTGCCGCTCCTCCTGCTAGTTTTTTGGGGCCATTGTTGGGCTGTGTCACCGATGTAGAACTCCAGCGGGATTTGTTGATCCAACGCTACGGTTTTCACGCCAGCGATATTTTGAGTCTCACCAATGCCCAAGCAACGGCGATCGCCATTGAATCTGCCTTTAGCGACCATTTAGCAAACCAAGCAAAGCCCGGCGATGTGGTGATTATTCACTTCAGTGGCTACGGCGGTCGCAGTGCCGAAGGAGCTGATTATTTGTTAACCCACGAAGCCTGGGCGGAGGGAGCCTTGACTTGCGGCCTAACCCTGGCTCGGCTCCAGGAACTGGTGCAATCCTTGGCCACAGACCAGGTGACCCTGATTTTAGACACTAGCTATGCCAGCACGCCCCAGCCCTGGCAGGGCAATTTACGCGGACGCAGTGCCCCAGAGACCGTGGCGGTGATCGCCACGCCCACTGCCAGCCCCGGCCGAGGCACCTTACTACGAGCGGCCCATGCAGAACAAATTGCGGTGGAAATTCAGGGCAATGGTTTCCATAGCGGGCTTTTTACCCACGCCCTCACCCAATACCTCTGGCAATCCACGCCCCCCCATCGGCTGGTCATGGCCATGGCCCACACAGCGGATATTATTGTCCCCCGGCTTGGCGATCGCCTATCTCCCCAGGCGACCTATTCCCAAAAAGCAACCCTGTTTGCCTATGCGTCACTCAGCACCAATGCCCAAGGTGCCGAGGGTTATATTAAAACTGTTCAGGATGCCCAAATCGTGACCCTCAGTTTGCGCGGTCTGAGTCCTGAGCTTTTGAGTTATACGGTGCTCAACTCTCAGTTTCAAGCTGGGGATGTCGTCTTGAGCGTGACCGAAAAAACGGGCCTCGATGCCAAGGCAACACTACAATCCAAAACTGAAACTTCTGCGCTTAGAGAAGGTCAAGCGGTTCAAGAATGGGTGCGAGAAATTCCCCGTCACCCCGAGTTAACCATCGCCCTGGGCAGTCAATTAGAACGCATTGAGCGGGTCGATGCTACCAGCGCCTTGGCCGCTCTTCCCGGCTCCCGTTCCGCCCATGCCTCCATCACCACGGTGAGCGCCGTGGGAGAGCAACGGGCGGACTGTGTCCTAGACAAGCTCGAAGGAAACCAATACGTTTTACTTACGGAGGGCGGACAATCCTTACTCCAGCTTCAAACCCAAGATGCCGAGGCCATCAAATCTGCCATTGGGCGACTGGTGCCCACCTTCGACCAACTCCTGGCGCTTAAATGGTTGCGGCTGACGGTGAATGACTTTAGTTCTCGTTTGGCTCTGCGGGTCAGCCTCAGTAGCCATGAATCGACCCCTCGCCTCTTGATCCAAACCGAAACTCGGCGATCGCCATTGGCCATTCCCAAGTCTGGCCAGAATTTTGAGCCGACATTTTTGCCCACCATTGCCCCCGGCACAGCCCTACAATTTCGTTTAGAAAATTTTAACCCCCTGCCCTTGTATTACCAAATTTTGGGGATTAATAGCCAAGGAACGGCGATCGCCTGGTATACCGACCCGACCACGATCCCGCCCCAGCAAGAGCAAGCGGTTCCCCCCATAGAGAGTCTGCGTCCCTGGGATAGCGGTCAAAATGCAGGCGTAGCCCAATTATTTATCGTTGTTTCGTGTCGCCCCTTTAGCCAAGCCAATCCCCTGTTGGTCCAAGAAGCCGGTTCGTCTAGCCCCGGTCGGATTCTAGAACTCAAACAGCCCCTGACCCTGGTTCGTGCCCTGCTAGAAGATTTACAAATTCAGCCCAGTTCCACCGAAGGGGATAGCTATTCTCTCCATCTCCAGGACTGGGCCACAATCCCCATTTTGTATCAGGTGCGTTAAACGAGGGTTGGGCGGCGATCGCCGCAGAAGTGGCCCTATCGAAGCGGCTCTGCCCGTATTGTGACGAAAAAATATGTAAAATGGTCTCTGACCTCGACTATTTACGCGCCCACTAAATTTAAGCTATGACCGATGTGATGACCTTCGCCGCCGAGGCCTTTGAAAAAGGGATGGAACGATACGAAGCGGGGGAAGACCCAAAAACGCTGATCCCTGTTTTTAAGGATATTTCTGAAAAAGCGCCCAAAAATGCCACGGTTTGGGCTTGTTTAGCCTGGCTATACCTCCTAACCGATAAACCCCAATCGGCCCTCAAAGCCGCCCAACGGAGCGTAAAAATTGATGCTCACCATCCCCAAGCCCATATTAATTTAGCCTTGGCCATGCTAGAAACAAAAAAAGCAGGGGTACGAGACCACGTAGAACTAGCCGCCCAAATCATGTCGTTAGATAAAGAAATTTATCAAAGTGTAGCCGAGAATATCGAAGACGGATTAAGTCGTAAACCCGATTGGCAAGGGCTACAACGGGTGAAAGCTTGGTTATCGCTCTAGTGGGGTAAGGCTCTTTTTCGGCTTACCAGTAAGTGCTAAAGTGTTCTGAAAATCATTGGTCACAAACTTAAAATAACCCTTTAAAAATGTCCCATTCGACTGATCTGAGAACTTTTGCTTCCTGGATGGCGGCGGATTTTAGTAATCAAGCCCAAGCCTTTGAAAATCCACCCTTTTTTGCCCACATTCGCGTCGGCATTCGCCCGTTATCCTTAAGTCGTTTTCCAGAGCCGACTCTTTTTTTAGAACAGGCTTATGATTTCATGCTCAAACGTCCCTATCGCCTGCGGGGACTAAAACTTAAGGTTGTGGATAGCCACATTGAGATCGAAAATTTCAAAATCAAAAACGAAGAAAATTTCTATGGTGCTAGTCGTAATCTAGACCTGCTTCAAACCCTCAGCCCAGAGGATTTTGAATTCATGGGCGGCTGTGACATGATCGTGCATTGGACTGGGCAAAGCTTTGCTGGAGAAGTTCAACCCGGCAAAAATTGTATTATTGTGCGGGATGGTCAAGAAACCTACTTGGACAATAGTTTTGAACTGAGTGAGGGCGGGCTTATCAGTTTAGACCGGGGCTACCATCCTAAAACCAACGAATTGATTTGGGGCTCGATCGCCGGTGCCTTTCATTTTCAACGCTGGGCCAGTTTTGCCGACGAAGTCGAATTTTAAGATAATTTTTTGAAAAGTTCCCGTTCTGGAAATAACGTCACAATAAGTTGATTAATATAAACCTGACCAATCACCGTGGGTTTCTCGGCCGGTGGCATCGGGCTCGTTATTTCGTCGGGTGTAACCATCTCTGGCTCAGGGGTCTCTGCCGGGGGAGACTCTGGGACAGTTTCAGACTCACTGATTTGGGAAGTCGCCTCTTCGTTATCCCAGGGCGAAGGTAATGAGTCTTCCGGCTGAGTCGCCTCTGCTTGCCAAGGCCGAGAGGGGTCTCCCCAAAGGCTACCGGCGGGAATAACCGTGGAGGCTTCGACTTGGTGATTAAATAAGGTTGCCGATGGACCAATGCAGGCGAAGTCTCCCACCTGAATCCGCCCCACCAGTAACACCTTGGTGCCGATCGTCACCCCCGCGCCAATTTCAAGATTGCCCCCCTGGGACTGGAGCACCGCTCCCATACCAATGCAGGAACCGGCTCCAATGGCGATCGACGTACCCGGTGAAGCTTGCAGAATGACCCCAGGAGCTACGACCGCTGTTTCGTGAATCGTGACATCGCCACTGACCCAATAGTCGAATGGGCTAATAGAAGAATTGGGCGATAGATCCATGACGGCGACCTTAGCTCCGGTAACCAACTCCTAGGGGCGCTGAATAATGGTCTCAACAACCCGGCGTTTAGCCGTCGTATCAATGCCCAATAAACGCACGTATTCTCCCTTATGTTCTGCTAAACAGTCTTCTAATGCCCGCAAAACTTCAGATTCCCGATTACTGGCGATCGGAGCACAGCTCTGCCAGGATTTTGCCCGAAAACGGCGTTTATCGGTGTGTTCGGTGCCGATTTTACATCCCTGGGAGAGTAGAGAACGCACTTGATTGACGACGGCACTGTCTAGGCTAGCGGGAGCGCCAGAGCCGTTGCTATTGGATGATGCCAGACTACGGTTGGCTTCGATCTTGATTTCCCCAGGACGCTGAATGATGGTTTCTAGGACACGGCGTTTGGCATTGCGGTCGATACCGATTAAACGGACATACTCACCGTCATGGTCAGCGACTGCCGTTTCTAGAGCGGCGAGAACGTCCGATTCTCGGGTTGCGGTAATGGCGGCACCGCTCGTCCAGGATTTAGCACGGAATCGACGCTTATCGGCGTATTCAATGGCCAAGCCACAGCCCTGGGCCAAGAGGGAACGAACCTGAGCCACCGCGTCACTGGATAATCCGGCGCTGTTGGTCACACCTCCCTGATGGCTACTACTGCGGTAGCTGTTACTAGAATTAGGACTCGGGGTAATCGCTCCATCGGCACCGGGGCGAGAGACCACCACTTCAGCAACTCTCCGTTTAGCCACCGGGTCAATACCCACAATGCGAATATACTCAGAGGGGTGTTCAGCTAAAAATGCGGTGAGACGTTGAATGGCTTCATTTTCGCGGGGTGTATCGATCATTCCGCCAGTCAACCAGGAATTGGTCTTGAAACGACGGGGGCTAGCATGTTCGAGCCCAATTTTACAACCTTGACGGAGTAATGACCGGATTTGGCTCGTGGCATCGGTTTTGAGCACACTGCCACCATGGCGACTTTCGTGAACCGCACTGCCCGAGGTATGGGTGATGGTCGTGGTACGGGATGGTGACCCTACGGCATCTCCGGGGCGTTGAATGATTACCTCTACGGCCCGGCGTTTGGCTTGCGTATCAATGCCGATCAATCGCACATACTCGCCGGCGTAGTCCTGTAACCACTGCTCAACGGTGCCCAGAATTTGATCTTCTCGGAAGCCATCGGCAACGCCACAGTTCATCCAAGACTTGGTTTTAAACCGACGTTCAGTGGCGTGTTCTCCGCTAATGGCATAGCCTTGGGCCAACAGCGCCCGAATTTGGTTTCTAATTTCTGCATTTACACTCATGGTTTTTTCCACCGAATTTATATAGTTAGTTTCATTTACGCCACTTGAGCCGTCGGTAGGGCACCCTACCGGGGCGATGCTTGGCCTCACTGCACAGGTTGTACTGTCGGGCACAGCAACTAGATTCAAGTTACTGATTTGCTGGGCCAATTGGCGATCGCCGTCTTGAACTAGGGGCAATTGATCGGCTTGCTGTTGGGTAGTAATCACAGAACCGGAGGGAATAAAGCGTCCGGAGGGAATTTCCACATTTTGAATCAGAGCGTGCATCATGACAATGCAATCGGCACCAAGTCGAGCATTGAAGACCGTCGTCCGAAAACCAATAAAGGTGCGATCGCCGATGTAGACCGGGCCATGGATTAGGGCCAAATGGGCTAAACACACCTTCTGACCAATCCAAACAGAATAATCCTGATGATCATCCCCCAGGACACAGCCCTGGTCTAGTCCATGAATCAGCACCCCATTTTGAATCGTCGTCCCCTCACCAATGACAAAGGGAGACCCCTCATCGGCTCGGATGGAAGTTCCAGGGGCGATCATGACCCCGGCCCCTACCCTGACATCCCCGACCAAATTCGAGAATGAATGGATGTAGGCCGATGGATCAATGAGAGGTTCGACCAAGGGTTTAGACCACGGTATTGAGGGAGCCACGGGTGTACGGACTGCCATAAAAATTTATCCCTCCTAAGTATTGCCAGCCAGTGAAGCCCGATGCCATCAAGACCGATATTCGTCCTTTTTGCTGTACAGCGAACGATTATCAACGGTGACAGTATCAATAATGCCGACAACCATCGCATCCAGGGGACGATTCTCATTTTCATTATCTTTGCGGGCTGCACTCCCCCGGGTCACCAGGACCCATTCATTAATCCCTGCCCCGACAATATCCCCAGCCACTTCACACTGGGGCAAGGTCTGACCCTGGGCATCGATATATTGAACCACAAGGAGTTTAATGCCCGTAAGGCTACGGGTTTTATGGGTGCTCACGACGGTGCCAAGCACTTTGGCAATTTGCATAGTTACGTATTTACCTTTAGACGCGTCGCAGGGGACGGGGATTAACGCTTTCCCGGAATTGCTCTACGGCTTCGGTATAACGAATTGGTAAAACGTACTCTAGGTTTTCGTGGGGACGGGCAATAATGTGATTGGACAATACTTCGCCACCATTGACGCGAAGTACATTTTGAATTCCAGCGGAGACCGAGGCTTGCACTTCGGAAACATCCCCGCGGACGATGACCGTAACACGACCACTGCCGATTTTTTCGTAGCCCACGAGGGTAACTCGTGCCGCTTTGACCATCGCGTCCGCGGCTTCCACAACGGCGGGAAAGCCTAAGGTCTCAACCATTCCAACTGCAATTGACATGATGCTTGTCTGCTCCTAGAAATTCTAAATAAAAATCAGTCAGTTGCCAAAGGCCAGATTTGTTCCCTTGACTACTGACAATCCAAGGGAAAGTTCACTAAAATATCTCTAATAAGTACGGAACTGTTCTACTTCTTCGGTGTAACGAATGGGGAGTACATATTCCAGGTTTTCGTGGGGACGGGCAATGATGTGGGTGGAGAGAACTTCGCCACCGTTGACTCGATTTGCCGCTTCAATCCCAGCAGAAACAGAAGCCTGTACTTCGGATACATCGCCCCGGACGATGACGGTAACACGACCACTCCCAATTTTTTCGTACCCAACGAGGGTAACTCGGGCGGCTTTGACCATGGCATCTGCGGCTTCAACAACAGCCGGAAACCCTTTGGTTTCGATCATCCCTACTGCAATTGACATAATTAACTTCCTCGCTTTAAAAAAGCCAGACTAAACAAATGAACAACGATTTTTTCGAGCAAGAGCTTGGTGAGTGGTTTCCCCGGTGGCCATTAGTCACAGTTTGAGAAGGATGTCATCCTCTAGAAACTAAAAGCACACTCTAATTTTTTCGATGATTTTTGATCCAGAAAAAAATCAGACAGGAGTAGCTAAACTATTGACTCTATGAAAAGCATAGGAAACCTTGGGCCGTTTGACAATATAAAAGATCATGATCTTTTCTGATTCCATTGTTAACAAAAATTAATTACTTTTTTGCTTGTTTATGCAATGGGTCAAAGTTGGGAACGGTGTTGGCGGTACCAGTCAATGGTGTAGCCTAACCCCTGGCGCAGATCCACCTGGGCGGAGAAGCCAAATTCCGCTTTAGCTTTGCTTGTATCCAAACAACGGCGCGGTTGTCCGTTGGGTTGGTCGGTTTGCCATTTAATTTCGCCTTCAAACTCCATTAGGCCACAAATGAGGGTCACCAGGTCTTTGATCGAAATTTCAAAATTAGTGCCTAAATTAATCGGATCGGCGCGGTCGTAGGCTTGGGTTCCCAGAACAATGCCCCGGGCTGCATCACTAGCATAGAGAAATTCGCGGGTAGGACTGCCATCTCCCCAGACCATAATTTGGCGATCGCCAGCTTGTTGAGCCTGATCCACCTTGCGAATGAGAGCTGGAATCACATGGGAACTGCGGGGGTCAAAATTATCGCCGGGGCCGTAGAGATTGACGGGCAAAAGGTAAATACCATTGAAGCCATACTGTAGGCGGTAGGACTCCAACTGCACCAAGAGAGCCTTCTTGGCGATGCCGTAGGGCGCATTGGTTTCTTCTGGGTAGCCATTCCAGAGGTCTTCTTCCCGGAAAGGCACGGGCGTGAATTTGGGATAGGCGCAAATCGTCCCGACACAGACAAATTTTTCCACCCCAGCGCGATAGGCCGCCTCAATCAACTGCGCCCCCATCATCAGATTGTCATAGAACAATTCCGCCGGTTTTTCTCGATTCAGTCCAATCCCCCCGACATGGGCCGCCAGGTGAACGACAATATTTTGCCCTGCCACCGCCGTCTGACAATGATCTAGGCGACGGAGGTCACAATCGCGCGAGCGGGGAATGCGGATATTTTCTGGCTTAGCTCCCGCCTGACAGAGTTGAGCCACGACGTTTTGGCCCAGGAATCCGGCTCCTCCGGTGACCAGAATCTGTTTGTTTGTTAAATCGAGCATAGTGAGTCCACCTGGGTTAAAAGGAGATGCTGCATGGTTGCCAAACTAATCCACCATGGTGTGGTTTTCTTGACGAATAAAGGCATTATCGGCTTGGAGTAATGTCCTCTCCCGTTCCCCTTGATTGGATGAGGAAAGTCCCAAGACTGACAAATCTGCTTCTACCATCAGATTGACTAATTCAGGGAAGCTAACTGAGGGTTGCCAGCCCAAAATTGTTTTAGTTTTACTTGGATCGCCAATGAGCAACTCCACTTCCGTCGGGCGAAGATAACGCTCATCAAAGGCCACATATTCTTCCCAATTCAAATTAACGTACTTGAAAGCCAGTTCTAAAAATTCCCGTACCGAGTAGGTTTCTCCGGTGGCAACAACATAGTCATCCGGTTCGGGATGTTGCAACATCATCCACATGGCTTGGACATAGTCCTTGGCGTAGCCCCAGTCCCGTTTGGCATCTAGATTACCTAAATAGAGTTTCTTCTGGGTTCCTGCCACAATTCTGGCGATCGCCCGGGTAATCTTGCGAGTTACAAAGGTCTCTCCACGACGAGGGGATTCGTGGTTAAACAGAATGCCATTACAGGCAAACATACCGTAGGATTCACGGTAATTTAGGGTCTGCCAGTGGGCATAGACTTTGGCACAGGCGTAGGGACTGCGGGGATAAAAAGGCGTGGTTTCCGACTGGGGAATTTCTTGAACCTTGCCAAACATTTCCGAAGACCCGGCTTGATAAAAGCGGACTTCAATGCCGGTGCGGTGCCGGTAGTCTCGAATCGCTTCTAAGAGTCGTAACGTGCCCATGCCCACAGAATCGGCCGTGTATTCTGGCGCATCAAAACTAACTCTGACGTGGGATTGAGCGCCTAGGTTATAAATTTCCACCGGCTTGATGTCTTCAAGAATACGTCGCAGAGTCGTGCCATCGGTCAGATCCCCGTAGTGGAGGCGCAGACGAGCGTTGGGGTTGTGGGGGTCTACGTAGAGGTGATCGATGCGGTCGGTATTAAAAGTGGATGTACGGCGAATAATGCCATGGACAATGTAGCCTTTTTCTAACAGCAACTCACTCAAGTAGGATCCGTCTTGACCCGTGATACCCGTGATCAAGGCAACCTTTGCATTTAGCATGGAAAAACTATCCTAATTGACAATCAATTGGTTAAAAACTTTATTTAAAATAGCAGAATCAGTGGCTAAAAAAACATTTCAAGCGAAAAAACAGACCATTGAACGTAAATAATATGTCAATTTCCTCACAATGCTTTCATCGCTGGCTGGCGATTGTCTTAATAGGCACCATTATTACTAGGGAAAATCACAACCCCAAGGGTTTTGAGAATAATCCAGAGATCCAGCCAGAGAGTACGATAATTGGCATAGTAAACATCAATTTGGACTCGTTGGGGATAGGGGATGTCGTTGCGTCCAGAGACTTGCCAGAGCCCAGTTACCCCTGGACGAATGGTCAACACTCGATTGATGCGGTTGCCATACTTGTGTAATTCTTCTGGCACTAGGGGGCGGGGGCCTACGACGCTCATATCACCTTTCAACACATTCCAAAATTGAGGAAATTCATCGAGACTGGTTAAACGCAAAAATTTGCCAATCCAGGTGATGCGGGGGTCATCTCGTAGCTTGAAATTCCTTTCAAATTCTTCCCGAGTCTGGGGGCAATCCGCTATCAAGGCCTCTAGAACTTCATCGGCATTGGTCACCATCGTCCGAAATTTATAGCAATTAAATCGTCGGTGGTTTTTGCCCACCCGTTGCTGGACGTAGAAAATGGGGCCAGGGGAACTAACGGCAATCAATAATGAGAGAAATAAATAGAGAGGGGAAAAGACCACCAGCACGGAGAGGGAGAATATTATATCAAACCCACGTTTAACCACCGCTTCATTAATGGCGGACAGACTGGATCTTTTATATCGTCTAGGCGAGAACGCGGGAGAAAATCCACGTCGCATCAAAGCTTGTAGGGCCTTGACGGAGATAAATTGGCTATTAGCAGTCATCGTACTCCTTCACATCACTTCACACCACACTGTCCCAATGATAAAGCCAGATTAGTCGATTTAGGACGTAACTGGGCAAAAAACTGGAACTACGCCATCGTTACGTTTTTTAAAAAAACGTGTGGAGACAGCTCTCTAGGAACGCCTGATAGGACGTTGCAAAGACCTCTGGAGAGAAATTCAGCGCCTGCTGGCGACAGCTCTCTGGGTTAATTTGATGGTTTATTTCAGAAAAAGTTTCAATGGCTTCTACTAGAGATTGGGGCGTTTGCTGAGGAAATAGAAGCCCCGTCCCGTTTGCAGAATTTTTGCGGATATCAATAACGGTTTCTAGCGCTCCGCCTCGTCCGTAGGCAATGACCGGAGTGCCACAGGCTTGAGCTTCCACCGGAGCAATGCCAAAATCTTCGCAGGCGGCATAGACAAATCCCTTAGCCTTGGCCATGTAGCGTTCTACAACGTCATTGGCTTGATTGCCCAGAAGTTGAATATTTGGATGGGCAATTTTTTGTAGCAGCGTCATGTCTGGCCCGTCACCGATGACCACCAGGGGTAATTTGAGTTGATTAAAGGCAGAAACAATCAATTCAACTTTTTTATAACTAACCAGGCGGCAAACCGTCAGATAGTAATCGTCTTTTTGGGAATGAAGGGCAAACCGCTCTAGATTAACCGGCGGATAAATGACCTGGGCTTCACGGCGATAGCAACGCCAGATGCGCTGAGCGGTGTGGCGAGAGTTGGCAATAAAATAATCCACCCGATTGGCGGAAATGACATCCCATTGCCGCAGTTGATGCAAAAGATGGCGCGTAAAAAAGCCTAAAACTCCTTTTCCCGCCGGACTATGGTTGAGGTAGTCGAAGGTTAAATCCCAAGCGTAGCGCATGGGAGTATGGCAATAGCAGAGATGGAGCTGCTGGGGAGCCGTTAAAACGCCCTTAGCCACGGCATGGGACGAGGAGAGAATGACATCATAATCACCTAGGTTCAACTGCTCGATCGCCAAGGGTAGGAGAGGAAGATATTTTTGCACGCCATTGCGAGCCCCCGGAAAGTGCTGAAGAAAGGATGTGCCAATGGAGCGTCCCCAGAGATAACTCTCAGGATTGGTGGATTCAAAATCAATCAGGGCATAGAGATCCGCCGACACCTGCTCTAGGATCGCCTGGACAACCAATTCTGACCCGCCAGTGGCATGGGGGGTTAGCCATTCGTGGACGAGGGCATATTTCACTGAAGCCTAGAATTCCTGGGGAACCGTATTTTCCTGCGCCGCGTTATCTCGTTTAGAGCCGAGTAATTCGAGACGGTCAACTTTGATAACGGGCTTGGTGCGGGGAGCGCCGGTGCTTTTATCATTCCAGGTTTCTACCTTGAGGGAGCCTTGAATGCCGATGAGACTGCCTTTTTTGACGTAGTTCGCCGCGATTTCTGCGGTTTTACCCCAAATCTCTAGGTCAAACCAATCGGGTTCGTCGGTTTTGCTGGTTTGGCGATTTACCGCTAGGGTAAAGTTGCATTTGACACTGCCGGATTCAAAGTAGCGGACTTCTGGGTCTCGACCTGCTCGGCCGACAAGATTGACTAGATTGATACTCATGCTTAATTCCTTTGTTGGGTGAACAGTTGTCAGGTTAAGACAGACCCGAAGCTATTCTACGGCCACTTGCTAGAAATGGCCCAGAATCCTTTTAGAATGAGAGCCAACGTTACAGATTAACCTATGGCTTCTTCTCCTCTGGTCGGTATTATTATGGGCAGTGATTCTGATCTCCCGACCATGCAGGCGGCGATCGCCGTTTGTGACCAATTTAGCATTCCCTGTGAGGCGGCGATCATCTCCGCCCATCGCACTCCTGACCGCATGGTGGACTACGCCAAAACTGCCTATGAACGGGGCTTAAAGGTAATTATTGCCGGGGCGGGCGGAGCGGCCCATCTGCCGGGGATGGTGGCTTCCTTGACCGCCTTACCCGTGATTGGTGTGCCGGTGCAGAGTAAAGCTCTGCAAGGACTAGATTCTTTGTATTCCATTGTTCAGATGCCGGCGGGGATTCCGGTGGCCACCGTGGCGATCGGCAATGCCACGAATGCCGGACTTTTGGCAGTTCAAATATTAGCCAGCCATGATCCTGACCTCTTCGCTCAGGTGCAAGCCTACCGTCAAGCCCTCCGGGACAGCGTGTTAGAAAAACAAGCAAACTTAGAGTCCGTCGGCTCGAAAGCCTATCTTGACCAGATGGGTAATAATAAGTCTTAATACTTAAGAAATTCTAAAAGCTGTATGAGACGTTTGGTTTGGATCGGGCTAGTGCTTTTTTCGATCTGGTTTACCCAGGGATTGCCAGCCCAGGCTAATGTCCCTAGCCCCCTCCCCGTAACAGAAGAACAAGTAAAAGTAGGAGAGGCGATCGCCCAAAAAGCCTTTGAAGCGACGGAGCAGGGAGATTTTGCCCAGGCGGAAAATTATTGGACTGAATTAATTGAGTCCTTTCCCCAGAATCCGGCGGTGTGGAGTAATCGCGGTAATGCCCGCGTCAGTCAGCATAAACTCGATGAGGCGATCGCCGATTTTGACCAAGCCATTACCCTCGCCCCCGACCAACCCGACCCTTACCTAAATCGAGGCGCGGCCCTCGAAGGACAAGGAGACTTTCAAGCGGCGATCGCCAACTATAACAAAGTATTGAGTATTGACCCCGAAGACCCCATGGCCTTCAATAATCGAGGCAATGCCGAAGCGGGTCTTGGTCAATGGCAAGATGCCCTCAAGGATTTTCAAAAAGCCTCAGAAATTGCCCCTAATTTTGCTTTTGCGCGGGCAAACCAAGCCTTGGTACTCTATCAAGTCGGACAAAAAAAAGAAGCGCTAAAAACCATGCGCGACTTGGTGAGAAAATATCCCATGTTTCCTGATATGCGGGCGGCCCTAACGGCGGTGCTTTGGACTGAAGGACAACAGGGAGAGGCGGAGAGTCATTGGGTTGCGGCCATGGGCATGGACAACCGCTATCAAGATTTGGAGTGGGTCAAGACTGTGCGGCGTTGGCCACCCCAGATGATTATTGCTCTAGAGCGCTTTCTAAAATTGCAATGAGAAAAAAGAATTATTACAATCGGCCTTTTTTATCTGAGTTTTTAGCACTCCGATTAGAGTGTTGATGAGGCCGATGCTTCTCTTCTTTGTCTTTTACTTTGAAGTTTTTGGGTTTGCCCATACGGTAAATAATCGTCTGATTAATGACTTGATTAACCTGATTATTATCCCCGGTAATAACGGCATCCTGAGCCCCAGATTGTGAGGGTGTCTGAGCATAAGCTGGTAATACTAAAACGCCCATTAAAACAGTACCTAACAAACCCAGGAAACCTGATTTAATGGCGATCATGGCGACACCTCCATAATAATTGTCTGGTTGATCTGACCACTGCCACTGGCGGATTGACTGACTTGGGTATTTTTTCCTAAAAAATCAATCATGATTGATTCATTCTGGGGAGAATAGTTTCCTTGAATTGAGAGAGTATGCCGGCCTGGGGTCAAAAAAGGAGCTAAGTTCAATGAAACGTTAGAGTGGTCAAGATTTTTTATAACCTTGCCATCTAACTCTATTTTTCCCGATAGCGTTGTGACAGCCCTAGGAACGGTGATCGTCAATAGATGGGGAGTTTTTAATTCAGTTTGGCGGAGATTAATCGTGGTTCGTTGTTGATTGATCTGGGAAAACTTAGCAACGGCATCATGCTTTTCTCCTAGGAAGAAACCCAGGGTAAGAAGAGAGAGAAACACGGCCGTTGATAGTCTTGTTTGATGGATATTCATAGTTATTAACCCGTTATTAATGAACATTTGTCATCAAAAAAATGAGGGTTGAGCGTAGTCGAAATCCGTTTTAAGGCTGGTCTTTATCCGCTGCATTATAAACATCGGCTGTGGCATTGGTTTTAATTTGCACCGTGGGTACATTAACGCCACTGGGGTTCCCTTTTCCCCCCTGTTGCCGATGTCTGACGGTACGGTTTTGTTCAACAGGTTCGGTGCCGCCGACGTTGCCTTGCACCCCTTTGGTAACGCTAACATTGCCGGAACATCCTTCGTTACTCTGCATATCAACGGAATTCGTTCGTCTCGCAGGTTCTTTAGAGCCACTGATATTGTACTGCATAGAAATATCCGCTTGAACGCATTGGGCTTGCGCGGGAGATGTACCCACTACCGCAATGTTTTCCAGGGTCAAAAAAGATAGTAGCCCGAGGGTTAATAGGTGTTTCATGATTGTGTTTCTCGTAATAAACTAATGTCTAGCAATCTTGATAGATAACAGTGCGTTGCTGAGTCCGATTGTTATGGGAATGGCTCGATTGATAAACGGACTGACGGGAATAATTCTGACGGGAATAATTGCCCCGATTAGTGCAACGAAAGTAGGTATCTTGACGGGGAGAAACCTGGTTTGAATAGGATTTTAAATGTTGAGGATAAACAACATTTCTCCTAATCGGAAGTATATTTCGTTGTGATGTGTCAATTCTCACGTTTCCCACCTGGACATTAATCCCTTCTGCTTCGGGGATCCCCATTGAGCAACTGAAAATAAAAGCAGTCAAAAAAAGTAGTTTTCGGGAACTCATGACAGTCCTCCTGATCAATAGCGTATGCCATTGATAACATTAAAAAAAAGAAATAGGGAGCTATAGATTATTCAATTTAGCTCCCTTTTTTATCGTCTAATTAAGCCTAGTTCTATGGAAAAAACCAGATCTATTTTCCTTGCTCAATGGTTGTTTCAGTAGTGCCGCCGCGCATATTTTTACGAACCTTGATTTTTTGGCTATTTTCCTGCTCACTGTAGTTATTGCTGCCTTGTTGCATGGCATCTTGATAAATACTTTGAGCGTTGCCTAAGTTGTCGGTAGAAGGAGTTCCACGGCGTTCGGAGCGAATTTGTTGTTTCGTGCGTTGGAAAGATGAATTGCTGTCTCCGTCTTGGGTAATGACTTGAGTGGCATCTTGGACATTGGCTTGGTCTCCTGCTTGGACAGGTAAAGATAAGCTACCGAGAGCGGTCAAAGCGAGGAAGCCTAAAAATAGATTTTTCATGGTTAATAAATTACTCCATTCTCTTGTGAATTATGTGTGAACTTAAGATGTTCAATTGCTTTCAAGTTTTAGGATGAATTTGAAATCCTTGCCTTGATTGAACCTCTCCTCAAGAGTATTCTGCAACCTAGGGGATGTCAGTCCCTGGTCAAGTAGAAAATGGCTTTAACATTAAGCGATTTTTCTAAATAACTAAGTCGAAAAAAATGGAAAAATAGGGAAATTAGTAGATTATTTTTTCAGTAAAGGTTCTAGTGTTTGCCAGCCGCCCCACAGATTCCCCTGCATGATTTTGGCAATTCCTAAGAGTGCGTTTAATTCAAGATTATCGGGCGCAAGCTCTAATCCTGGAGTCAGGGCTTGTTCTGCGTTGTGGCCTTGCCAATCGTAGAGATAGACAAAGGCAAGGTAGGCATGGGCGTAGGGATTTTGGGCATCTAATGTCACCAGTTCTTTTAAGGCGGCGATCGCCGTTTGGGGATTTTCTTGCAAAACACGGGCTAGCACCAGCGCATAGGTCAAGGGCAGAGGATTAGAGGGTTGGTGAGCTAAGCGATAGGCAAGACTGGCATCGACTTGGCGCAAATAATCATGGCTCGGGTCGTAGAGATTTAAGCGGTCCACTTGCCGAAAAATAGGGTCTAAACCAGCACGTCCTCGGGGTAAATTCTGGGCGAGTTGCCGCAATTGGGTGACGAAATCCAGGGGAGGAGCCTGCAAAATGGGGGCATTACGGTCGAGGCTGATCGTTGTTTCCGGTATCGTTAGGGTCGTACTTTTTCCGGTGGCTAAATCTAGGTAGGACGCTTCAAGCTGATAGGTTCCCTCTGCCAGATCTGCGCTGGGAAGCATGGCAGTCTGCTCTAGGACTTGCAAGCCCTGGTCAAGGCTTGGAGCCGGAGCAAGAGACCCGAAGCCGATGGCATGGTCATGGAGCCAAGCTGTTTCGGGATGATCTCGGAGGTGCCAGGTGAGCAAAACGAGTCCCTGATTCATTTTTTGCCACGACCCAGACCACTGGTAAGTAATGGGAACGGCATGACCCGGTGGCACTCGCGCGGGCAAGCTAATTTTTTCTAGCGTGATGCCTGGGGTCGTTGTTGCCAAGGGCTTGATTTGAATGCCAGGATTTTGGCGATGGTACAAGCTCAAGAGATCGCCATTGGCCAGAGTCCAGTCTTTTAGGCGTTGAAATTGGGGATTTGTGGCGAGGGATTTGCCTAGGGCCAGTTGATGCTCGCGGGTAAAGCCGTTATCTCCGGTTTGACTGACAAACCAATCAAAATTTTGTAGGTCTTGTTGGATGATTTCAGCAGAATTGCTCAGTTCTCGTCCGTAGGCCTGAAAACCCTCTAGTTTACCAAAATAATTAAGCGTGTTGGGATTAATCTCGCTCGTATTGGGAATTACGCCCAGATTAACGACTTGATAGGGCGTTGTGGCGATCGCCGTTTTCACTAGTGCGGTGGTGGGAATGGTCGGCCCCAGATAAGGGCGAAAAAGAACGGCGGGATTTAGGGCTTGACTGAGGACATCACTCCCCGGAATCGGAAATAAATTGGTGATCATTGCCCCCACAGAGACGGTTAAGGTAATCCAACGAACCCAGTGCCAGCGGCCCCGCCAGCGGGTCAGCCCGTAGGCTAAAATGATCGCCAGTATCGGCAAGTAGGGCATGATGTAGCGGCTATCTTTGTTGTACAAGGCAGAACAAAAAAAATATGTCGCGCCCAAATAGCTCCCCAGCCAGAGCAAGCCCGGTCGCACTCGGGACGTCGTCAAACCATCCTTAGACCGGGGAAAGCGTCCCAGACAATGCAGAGCTAACCCGACCAAGGGTACGATTAACCAGACCCAGGACACTGCCAAGGGTAAATCATTCCAGTAATAGACCCACGCCGCCCAGGTATTCACCTGCGGATCGCCTTCAAGAGCGGCAGGAATGGCATTAGAATTAGTTGCTGTACTAAATAAATAAATCCAATTGGTTCGGTACCAGGGAAACCAAAAAAAACCAGACAGCAAAAAACTAGCGGCTAATTGTAATAGTCGCTCCCATTGTCTGCGCCAGAGAAAATAGCCCTCAAGAACTAACAAAGGAAAAATCAAATAGAATAAAATGCTTTGCTTAGTCAGCAAGCCCAACCCTAGGCAGAGTCCTAAAATCACAGCCCAAATCCATTGCCGTCGGCGATCTCCCTGGTCTTTCCAAAGAGTTAAACAGGTGAAGGTAGCCAGGGTAAAAATAAGTAGGGGAGTATCCAATAAAAACTGAAGACGGGTTTGATATAGGCGAGGCAATAGCACCGTAATCACCGCCGCCCATATCCCGACCTCTGGATTAAAAAAATGTTTGGCTAAGGTATAAACCAATAAAATAAGTACGGCACTATAGAGCCAGCCGGTCAGTAATGCCTGGTCATTACCCACGCCCCAGATCGCTTGAAATGGCACACTGAGCAGATAGGTAATCGGCGGGTATTTCGGAGAAAGCATCCAGAGCTGTCGCCACCAGTCCCCATTCCATAAATTTGGCTGTTGGAGTGCCCGGAGATACAACAAAGAGAAACTGAGGTGATTACTTTGGTCCCAGGCGGGTACCGATTGATTTAAAGCCAACCAGAGGCGATCACCAAGATTACTGACTAACCAAATCCCGATTAAAATCCAGCGGGGGGAAATCGTGCGTTCCGTCATAGGGTGCTAGGTAAAGTACAATCACAGCCGCCTCGATGGAAGAAAATCCGAGGGTAATGACCCGTCAACCAATTCTAAGTCTAAGATAGGGCCAAAATAATGTGTTGATGCCAAAGGAAACAACTTCTATGAGTGGTAGTACAAACCAAGCCCCGCCCCTTGTCTCTCTCCAAGACCCGAAGGATGTTTCCCTCGATGTGATTGAGACAGAATTATCACAAATCTGGAACACCTACGGTCAAAATGAAGATGGCCTCGCCGCCACTCGGGCGGCAACCTTTAGTTTTGTTGTCTACGAACCCGATGCCATTCAATCGTTTTTAGCCGCCCTCGGATTTTATACCGGGCCGATTGATGGCATTGCCGGGCCCCGTATGACCGCCGCGATCAAATCTGCCCAAAAAGCCTACGGTCTAACCGTATCCGGTAAATCTAGCCCGGAATTTGTGCAACGGGTTAAGGATAAATTTGATCAAGCCGCTAGCGAAGGAAACTTAACCACAGCGGCCCAGCGTTTGGCCCATCCCTACTCCCCCGACCTTGAAGGTAGTGGCATTGCCGATGCGATCGCCGCCTCTAATCCCTGTCGTATCATTACCCTTTGTCCCAATCCCGGTGCGGATGAAGGTGTTCAGGCCCAGGTTGCCGCCTATTGTCCCATCCAGAAACGCAATAAAAATGCACTAATCTGTTGTGAATACATTACCCTGCGCGGAACCTACAGTGCCCTAGAGCGAGTCGGCGGCATTATTTCAGAACTAATGATTCCCGAATTACCTAAATTTGTTTGGTGGAAAGCCAGCCCTGAACCGGAATATGGGCTATTCCAGCGATTAGCAAGTCTTGCTACTACCATCATTGTGGATTCAAGCACCTTCACCAATCCCCAGGGCGACCTGCATCAAATCAGTCGCTTATTGCAACAGCAACAGGCGATCGCCGATCTCAATTGGAGTCGATTAGCGCCTTGGCAAGAACTCACCGCCGAAGCCTTTGATTCCCCGGAACGCCGCTCCTCGGTGCGGGAGATTGATCAAATTTCCATTGACTATGAAAAAGGCAACCATGCCCAAGCCTTAATGTTTTTAGGCTGGGTCGCCAGTCGTTTGCAGTGGCAACCTGTGCAATATCGCCATGAGCCGGGAGATTATGATATTCGACGTATTCAGTTTGTTTCGCCGGATCAACGCCCCATTGAAGCGGAATTAGCGGGTTTACCCATTGCTGACACGGGTCATGTGTTGGGAGACCTCGTTAGCCTCAAGCTGGGGTCTAACAATGCCCAAGCCCAATGCGGTACGGTCTTATGTTCTGGTACTATGGGCTGTATGCGGATGGAAGCCGGGGGCGGAGCGCAATCCTATCGCATCCAACAGGTCACGAACTTGGATGATCAAGGAACAGAGCAACTGCTAGGACGGCAATTGCAACGTTGGGGACGGGATGCTCTCTACGACGAAAGTATGGCAATCGTCCATCAAATCTTGGAATTAGCCTAGAGGCTCGGTTCGTCAGACTCAGACTCTGGGGGAGGGCTAGGATTCTCTTCGGAGTCTAGATTGAGATCCGGGATAAAATTCGGACGTTCGGATGTTTCCCAGCCAACGGGACGCTTGGAATTAAACCAGGCGATCAGCCCGATGGAGACCGCCGCCACTAGGCCAACGATGTAGACGATGACAAAGTAGACGGGAAACTCACCGGCAACTGCAACATAGGGCGAATAACTAAGCATTGATCCTAATTCCTTGAGTTCAATTGAGTTCATGGTAGCAAGTTTTTTTTATGGTTTTCTTGTTCTCTAAATAACTCGCTCGTTACCTCCATCGATGGGAACCTGGGCCGCTGTCGTCTTGGCAAACAGTGGCCCACACATTTCCGCCGCCAGCTCGGCTACATCCCGGCTGGTGATTTCTACCCGCAGTAAATTATTGGTTTTGTACTGTTCTATCGTTACGCCATAGTGTTCAGCTCGGGCCCGAAGCACTTCGTCTGTCCAAATCCCCGTATCAAATACCGCATTGGGATGGATCGTGTTTAACCGCAGGCGATCGCCACTCCATTCCAAGGCCGCCACCCGCATTAACTGATTTAGAGCGGCTTTAGAAGCGGAATAGGCCGCCACACCGGGGCCCGGAGCGGGGACATTTTTAGAGCCGATCGCCACCACTCGCCCGCCGTTATGGGCCAATTTGAGCAGGGGATAACATTCCCGCAGAAGCATTAAATTAGCATCTAAATTAATGGAAAAAACACGGTGCCATTCTGTACTAGATAGCTCGGCAATGCGCCGAGCCGGCGGAAAAATTCCCGCGTTCAACACCAGCATATCTAGCCCACCAAAGCGATTGACTGCTTTTTCTAGGACTCGCTTAAAGCGGGTTTCATCGGTGAGGTCACACTGCAAGCCATAGAAATCCGCTCGTTTGTGCTGACGTTCGATCTCAGCTTGAATATCCACGGCAATTACCGCCGCGCCCCGTTGCAAAAATGACTCAACACAGGCTTTGCCAATGCCTGACGCGCCTCCGGTCACCAATACTACTTCTCCACTAAAGAGGGGGGCTGTTCCCGATCGCCGTAATTTGGCCTGCTCAAGTTCCCAATATTCAACCGCAAAAATATCCTCCGCGTCCAGGGCTTGATAGCCCCCCAATCCCGTGGCTCGCTCGATAATACTGATGGTGTGGCTATAAATATCAGCGGTGATCGCCGTTTCCTTGGCCGATTTACCAACGGTACAAAGCCCGAATTCCGGGTCTAAAATAATCCGGGGAGCCGGATCGAGCATAGTTAAATCTGGAGTTTGATGGGCGTAGCGTTGGAAATAGGCTTCATAATCCTTGGCATAGCCCTGGACATCTCGACCTAGGAGAGGAAGCCGTTTGGTGCGAATCACATGATCCGGTGTAGCTGGCCCCTGGCTCGCCAAGCTGGTTAGATCGGGACGTTGGGCAAAGGCCAGAGCCTGGTCATTATCTTGTCGTTGCAAAATTACCGAAAACCCCGCCACCGCCGAAAGCTCCGCCCGCAATTGCGCCAGGCTCTGAAGTTGAGGTTCAATTGTTTTTTGGGGCTGGCTTGCGCCGAGGTTCCACACTCCCTGCTGTTTTAAATAGCGTTCCGCCAAGTCCGCTAAAAAAATCATGCGCTCGTAGGACTCTTGGGCCGTGGAGCCAAAGGAAAAAATACCATGGTTCATTAACACCATGCCTAGGGTTTGCTCCCCCGCTTCCGCTGCAAAACGTTCGGCACAGACCCGCGCCAAATCAAATCCTGGCATCACGTAGGGAATAATCACCAGGCGATCGCCGTAAATTTCGGCAATCCGCTCGCGGCCCTGGGCGGTATTGGTAATAGTAATAACGGCATCGGCGTGGGTGTGGTCTACATATTTGTAGGGTAAAAGCGCATGGAGAATGGTTTCCACCGAGGGCGACGGGGCTGAAACCTGGGTCATCTGGGTTTTGAACTCATTCACCATTTGCGAATCCGACAGGGAGGGAAGCTTGGCTAACTTGAGTAAATGAGCCATGCGTACCGGTGCAAATCCGGCTTCTTCGATGGTGGCCAAGTCCCAACCACTGCCTTTCACGTAGAGAATATCTTCGAGTTCACCGACAACATTCTGCTGTTGAATTTTGACTGAAGTATTGCCGCCGCCGTGGAGTACCAGAGACGGGTCGCGCCCCAGTAGTCGAGAGGTGTACACTCGTTGACCCAGTTCACTTCCATAACGAGCCGCGTCTTGGTCATTCCAGAGACTTTGCATAATCACAATCACTCAAATTTATCTGCTTTTATCCTAATATTGCTCAGGAAAAAAGCTCAAAAATATCTGTCAAAATAGTATTAGAAAATAAAAAGCCCTCGGGGTCACTCAGACGCACTCGTGTTAAGCTATCCACCGTTTCACAGCGGTTTGCGCTATTAGTTAATAGATCTAGCCATCCCCGTTCTTGATAGGGTTCGAGAACATTAAATAATCCCCGCCGTTGGTCTGGCGTTAAATTCGGCACTCGGACACCTTCGGCGAGGCGTAGTCCCACCATTAGGGTTTCCAATACCTTTTCTAAATCGTCAACTTCCGTTCCCGGAATCATTGGCGCTGTGTGCTGAAACTCCTTGACCCATTGGTAATAATCCCCACGGGTGCGGGGCCTGCCAAAGCGTTTACCGGCTAAATAACTGGTGGCCCCCAAGCCAAAGCCATAGTAGCTTTGATTTTGCCAATAGACTCGATTGTGGCGACACTGATGCCCTAGTTTAGCGTAATTGGAAATTTCATAATGGTCATAGCCCGCCTGGGTCAATAGCTTCTGGGCTTGGCGGTACATGGTGGCGGTGGTGATATCCTCCGGCAAGGGCGCTTCTCCGGGTTGCCATTGTTTGCCAAAGGCAGTTGTCGGTTCTAGTACTAGATCATAACAGGAAAGATGAGCGGGAGCAGCGGTGATCGCCATTTTTAGGGACTCCTGCCAATCCTCTAGGGTTTGTTCGGGTAAACCAGAAATCAGGTCCAGACTCCAATTTTTAATCTCAGCTTGGGCAATCCAGGTGATCGCCTGGTCAATATCCCGCCGACGATGCAATCGACCGCACCGGCTCAACAAATTATCTTGAAAAGCCTGTACTCCTAAACTAAAACGGTTAAGCCCTAGAGCTTGGTAGCTGTGTAACTGGGACAGAGTAAAGGTTCCGGGGTCGATTTCCATGGAAATTTCCGCATCAAGGGTAATACCAAAGGTTTGGTCTAGGCAAGACAAGAGGCGGGCTAAACCTTGGACGGGAAGTAACGAGGGTGTCCCGCCCCCAAAAAAAATACTAGATAGCGGTTTAGAATCCTGGGTTGCAAAGATTCGAATTTCGCTACACACCGCCTCCACATAGTCACCAATCCAGCCGTCTAAATCGAGGGATGTGCCATGTCCCACCACGGCAATGGGAAAATCACAATAAAAACAACGTTGGCGACAAAAAGGAATATGGACGTAAGCGGCGATCGCCATAGGACAAAACACAATTCAATATTTTTATTCTAGGCGTGGCAGTCTTTTGCTGACATTCGAATCAATGGGCGATCATCGGATTGAATCCGTCGAACCGAACTCAGCCTGTATGATGAGAACTAATAAAGGGGTTGCCTAGACGAACGCTCAAAAAAGATGATGGACGAGACTACTGTTAATACAATAAAACTTCTGATTAAAGATAATCGCCGTTTAGCCGAAGACTTGCGACAAATCAAAACAGAGCAAGAGCAACTTCTTGATCGCCTGGTCAGACTGGAAATGAATCAACAAACCCTAGGATCACCGCAAGCCTCTGTCCGCGACTATTTATTAGACCTACCTCTAACTCGCATTTTGCAGGTGTACCATGAAACCCCTCAACTGCTAGAGCCGCTGTGTTATCGAGTTGCCATTAATCCCGATCAATCGAGTCAGAATCCCGTGTTAGACAGCTACCACCAGGGAAACTATTGGGTGCTACAACTCCGTGACCAAGGCTTTTTTCTCTTTCCTCGCCCTGCCGATGCTATTCGATTAGCCGGACTCGAAAGCCTCCAGCAACTTTTTAAAACCCAAGGAGAACAAAAAACGAGTAGTCATTTCCAATTTACCGTCAAAAAACCCGCTAAGTTAGAGCTACTCAAACGTCACCAACGCTGGCAACTCTCGGAGTCGGGTAACCTAGAGTTCGGCGAGGCTCCCCTGGAGTTTAGTTGGCAACAGGAACTACGGGGAATGCGAGAACAATTTGCTGAATTTAACCAACATCTCCAATCCGTGGGAGAAGCTGGGCTAGAAGCTACCATCACCGCCCAACGGTGGCAGCAGAGTCTGGCCCAAGCCTATGGCAATCCGGTTAGTATTGTCATTAATACTTTCATGCCGATCGCCTATGTTATTTATAAAGGCCCGGTTCTGGTGCCCTGTAATATCATCACGGGTAAAATTTGTATGGTTCTTCCCGCTTGGGATAGAGGACTTCCGTGGGAGCAATCTATCTATGCTGAATTCCACAGTAAATCCAATAAAAACGTCCTGCGTTCTCGCCCCGATCACCCTATTTTACCTAACCAGCCCTACTTGATAGAACTCAAAGAAGAGAGTCAACATACTTGGGCGATCGCCAATAGCTACGAAGACGCCAGCCGCATTGTCACTCAACTCCATGGGCATTGGGGTCCCCTTGCCTAGCTGTATCAAGCAATCAGAATTAGATATGGTTGCCTAAATTGGCGATCACCAGTTAACCTAAAGTTCTTTCAATTAGTCGTCGTATTTTTGTTCGCGGCTCGTACATTTCCGACTGAATTGTTGTCTGTTCTAAAGTTTAATTCTTTTTCAGTAGTTTACAACGACTACTTCACTAACACTGCCTCGTTTTTGTGCATTACTATTAATCATTCGATTGGCGGAAACTCGATGAATATTGAAATCCTGATAAAGACTATCAAAAAAATTATCATTTGGGTCTTCATTTTTTGGATCAGAATTACTTAACATCATTTTGGCGTTAGTCTTTTCATTGATGTCAGCGAAAAATTTTCCTAGTCTTCTTTGTTGGATATCATCAAAATCAAAAGTTGAATAAGAGGTAAAATTCGCTGTAGAACTCAAAGGACGATAGGGTGGGTCAAAATAAATAAAGGTTGTATCATCTATATTTTCTTGACATTTCTGAAAATCCCCTAATTTAATCTCTGCTATTTGGAGCAGATTAGACACAGTAGTTAGATTTTTGTCATCAACAATTTTAGGGTTTTTATAACGACCATGGGGGACATTAAAATCTCCACTTTTATTCAAACGAAATAGTCCATTAAAACAAGTTCGATTCAAGAAAATTAGAAGTGCAGTTCGTGAAATCCAATCCTCAGAATATTGTTTTAAATTAATCTGACTCCTCTCGAAGTTGAACTGTTTTCTTATCTGATAAAAATAATCTTTTCTTTGATCTTCATCAAGTTTTTTATATTTGTCAGCAAGTTCTGTTAATGAATCAATTAGTTTTGCTACATCATTTTTAATGGTCGTGTAAGCTATAATCAGCTCTGGATTTATGTCATAGATAAATGCCGATGATATTTTATATTTCTGAACAACATCAAAAAAAACTGCACCACCACCAATGAACGGTTCAATATATGTTGATATACTGCTATTTCTCAAGTCAGGATGGTATAACGCTTGCAGTTGGCTTAAAAGTTGTGTTTTTCCACCAGCCCATTTTAAAAAGGGTTTTGCTTCCTGTTTGGCAGTTTTAATTTTTTCTGGCGTGATTAACATTTATGAGAGAAATTCCTCTTTAGAACATGTAATATCTAATCATTGTGTTTATCCTTAGCCAACTTGTCAATTAGAAGCTGGTTTTGGGTACTGGCTTATTATCTTTGCATCCAGAAGTTGTCAAAGCCCACGTTAGACCGGGTAGAATGCTTGAAAAATGTTTCGCATCCTACGGAATCAAAAATCACCATTCCCCTACTCCGTTACTCTTCAAAGACCCTCCGTTCAAAGACTAGAAACCCATGCAAAAATCAGCTTCGACTCTTCCGGCCTGGCTCAAGCGTCCCCTGGGAAAAGCCAGCGAGCTTTCGACGGTTCAAAAAATCATTAAACAACGCAATATTCATACTATTTGCGAAGAAGGCCGCTGTCCCAATCGGGGCGAATGCTACGCCCAAAAAACCGCCACTTTTCTTTTAATGGGGCCAACCTGCACCCGTGCCTGCGCCTTTTGTCAAGTGGATAAAGGCCATGCCCCAGAGGCCCTAGACCCCGACGAACCGCAAAAAGTAGCCGAGGCAGTATCCTTACTCGGTCTAAAGTATGTTGTCTTGACCTCTGTCGCTAGGGATGACCTCGCCGATGGTGGAGCCAGTTGGTTTGTGAAGGTGATGCAGCAGGTGCGAGAGCAAAATCCTGGGATTAAACTTGAGGTCTTGACCCCCGATTTTTGGAGTGGCAAAGGACGAGAGCAAAGCCAACAAGCTCGAGTTCTCACCGTCGCTCAAGCGGAGCCCGTCTGCTACAACCACAACCTAGAAACTATTGAACGGCTCCAGGGAACAGTACGGCGCGGGGCTACCTACGAGCGTTCCTTAAATGCCCTGCATTGGATAAAGGAGTATTACCCCACCATTGCCACCAAATCGGGCTTAATGCTGGGATTAGGAGAAACAAGAGCTGAAATTGAGCAAACTCTCCAGGATTTACGGAATGTGGGGTGCGATCGCCTTACCATTGGACAATACATGCAACCGTCTCTCGCCCATCTTTCTGTTCAAAAATATTGGACGCCCGAGGAATTTGCCTCCCTTGCTGAAACAGCGCGAGCCCTTGGCTTTAGCCATGTCAGGTCTGGACCCTTGGTGCGGAGTTCCTACCACGCCGGAGAATCCTAGGAGTTAAGGTACAAGTTCGCCCAGGCTAGGGGCGGGTAAGCTATGGCCTTCCTGCATCTGGTTCAAGGTTTGCACAAAATCCGTAATTCCTTGAAATCGTCCATAGACCGAGGCAAAGCGAATATAGGCCACTTCATTTTCAAGACGCAGATATTTCAAAACTAGAAGGCCAATTTGTTCGCTAGTGATTTCTCGCCGGGGATATTGTTGCACTTCGGCTTCAATATCCTCTACTAGGGTTTCGACCCGCTGAAAGGAAATGCCGGTTTTTTCGCAGGCTCTGATAATTCCGCGCAACAATTTAGAGCGGTCAAAGGATTCTCGCTTTCCGTCTTGTTTAATAACCGTAATGGGGATAAATTCTACCCGCTCGTAGGTCGTAAATCTGTGTTTACATTCCAAGCATTCCCGGCGACGACGGATACTTTGACCCGCTTCACTGGAGCGAGATTCTAGAACTCTGCTATTATTATGCTGACAATAGGGACATTGCATAGAGTGAGGAAGAGTATAGCTAGCAAAAAATAAGCTACCTCTTGTATATTACCTTACATCAGTTCTGCAAGTCAAAATACGAGATAGCCTAGCCAAAAACAAAGCAAGATTCGATGGCCTTAATTCCCAGTTAAATTAAATCAAAATTTAATTTATTGGCGATCGCCGCTTATTTTTCGATACGGGGCGGTTCCCGAAAGGTAATAGCAAAAAAGAGGACGGCTAGCGCCATGGCGACGACCAGAATGTATGCAACACTTTCCATAATTAAGACGTTTCCTAAAAAAGTTTACCCTAATTATTAATGTACCGAGTCATTTCACCCCTGGCAAGCACCTGACTCGAAAATGATCCGGTGGCATCTGCGTTTCTTGCTAAGATAGGTTAAAGAAATATTAAGGATTTTTAACCTTGCGGGCACAATGCGACCTGGAACCCTCCCAAATTGCCATTGTGAAAAATCCGATGTTGCCTTTTGACTATTTTCCTAAAAGGAGTTTCCCAGATGTTTGCCCCCCTTCCTGAAACGCGGATCAGCCCTTTGAGGGAGTCGTCTTCGATGGATAAGCCAGAAGAAGCCTGCGGCGTATTTGGGCTCTATGCTCCAGAAGAAGAAGTCGCCAAGCTCACTTATTTTGGACTCTACGCTCTCCAACATCGGGGTCAAGAATCGGCGGGCATTGCCACCTTTGATGACGGCAAAGTTCATTGCTATAAAAATATGGGCTTAGTGTCTCAGGTGTTCAAGGAGTCTACCCTCCAGGAATTGGTCGGACAGATCGCGGTGGGACACACTCGCTACTCTACCACCGGTTCTAGTCACCGCGTTAATGCTCAACCGGCCGTGGTTAAAACTCGTCTAGGGGAGTTGGCTTTGGCCCATAATGGCAACTTGGTTAATACAATACAACTTCGCCAAGAATTAGTCCGTCGGGGCTGTGATGATTTTGTTACGACCACGGATTCGGAAATGATTGCCGTGGCGATCGCCAATGAAGTGGATCAGGGCAATGATTGGCAAACCGCTGCTATTAAAGCCTTCCAGCTTTGCAAAGGAGCTTATAGCTTAGTGATTGGCACCCCCGATGGCGTGGTCGGAGCCCGCGACCCCAACGGCATTCGTCCCTTGGTCATTGGTGAACTAGAAATTGAAAGTAATGGCAAAATTCGCTACGTCCTCGCCTCGGAAACCTGCGCCCTGGATATCATTGGCGCTAATTACCTGCGGGAAGTGGCCCCGGGTGAAATGGTCTGGATTAGCGAAAGCGGCATGGTTTCGACCCAGTGGGCCCAAGCGGCAGAAAAAAAACTCTGTGTGTTCGAGATGATCTATTTTTCCCGCCCCGATAGTGTCATGCACGAGGAAAGTCTCTATACCTATCGGATGCGGATTGGTCAACAACTGGCCGCCGAGTCGAGTATTGATGCGGATATGGTTATGGGTGTTCCGGATTCGGGCATTCCAGCGGCGATCGGCTTTTCCCAGGCGTCTGGTATTCCCTACGCCGAAGGGCTGATCAAAAATCGTTATGTCGGGCGTACTTTCATTCAACCCACCCAGCATATGCGCGAGTCGGGCATTCGCATGAAATTAAATCCCCTCAAGGATGTCTTAAAGGGAAAACGTATTATTATCGTCGATGATTCCATTGTCCGGGGTACCACCAGCCGCAAAATTGTCCGGGCCCTCAAGTCCGCTGGAGCAACGGAAGTACACATGCGAATCTCGTCTCCCCCGGTGACCCATCCTTGTTTCTATGGCATTGATACCGACAACCAAAGCCAGCTTATTGCGGCCAAAATGACGGTGGCCGAGATCGCCGCGCAAATCGAAGTGGATTCTCTGGCCTACTTGAGCCATGTGGGAATGCTCAAGGCCACGGGAGAAGATATCACTCATTTTTGTTCGGCCTGCTTCACCGGTAATTACCCGATCGCCATCCCGGATCAGCTTAAACAATCTAAATTAATGTTGACCTCGGTTGCGGCTAATTCCTAACCAAAAATATCCAACTGTTCAGCTTGGAGATCCGGAGTAGATTTTGGGTCTGCTACCCCGGAGATTTTAGCCGTGCCAGGATTGCTTTTGCGGAGACCCACGGCAATTTTGCTATGTTTTTCGATCTGTCCCATCACCTGTTTGGCCCGTTGGATCACCGAGCGGGGTAAGCCCGCCAAACGTCCGGCTTCGATGCCGTAGGACTTATCGGCCCCACCGGGTTGAACTTGGTGCAAAAAGACGATTTCCTGGGGCAGTTCCTTGACGGTGACTTGATAGTTGGCGACGTTATCTAGGATTGAAGCAAGTTCATTTAGTTCGTGGTAGTGGGTGGCAAAAATAGTCCGGGCTTTGATTTCACTGGCTAAATATTCCGCCACCGCCCAGGCGATCGATAGGCCATCAAAGGTCGCCGTTCCCCGGCCGATTTCATCGAGCAAAACCAAGGATTGAGGCGTGGCATGGTTGAGAATATTCGCCGTTTCATTCATCTCCACCATAAAGGTGGACTGACCCGTAGCCAGATCATCCACCGCCCCGACCCGCGTAAAAATACGGTCACAAATACTCAAACAAGCGGAATTTGCCGGCACATAACTGCCGATTTGAGCCATGAGTTGAATCAGCCCCACCTGACGCAAATAGCAACTTTTGCCGCTGGCATTGGGGCCAGTTAAAATAATCAGATCGGGATAGGTTGTGCTTTCTCCCTCTCCCAAATGAGTGGCATTGGCGACAAAAAAACCAGGGCCGAGGATTTGCTCCACTACGGGATGCCGTCCACCAATAATTTCCATGCCTCGCCCCGACTGGATCTGGGGACAACAATAGCCTTGGTAAATAGCCACCTCCGCTAGCCCTGTTAAGACATCGATCGCCGCTACGGCCTTGGCAATTTCTCGAATTAATTGGGCTTTTTGGGCCACAGTGTCCCGAATTTCAGCAAAAATCTCATACTCCAAAGTATTCAAGTCCTCCTGGGCGGTCAGGATACGGGTTTCTCGCTCTTTGAGCTCTGGCGTAATGTAGCGTTCTTCATTGACCAGGGTTTGTTTCCGAATGTAATTCTCCGGAGCTTGCTCCGCCTTACTACGGGGAATGGTCAGATAATAACCAAAGGTTTTGTTGTAGCCGACCTTGAGGTTGCTGATGCCACTGCGCTCCCGTTCGCTCACCTCCAAATTGGCTAACCATTGATTGTCATCTACCAAGCGTTGACGCATTTGGTCGAGGGCTTTATTCACCCCAGGACGGATGACCCCGCCTTCCTTGAGGTGGAGCGGAGGATTTTCAACTAAATTAGCGACAACGTACTTTCCCAATTCCTCTAATTCTGGAGGAACGGTTTGCAATGCCTTCAAGTATGGCGATCGCCCCTGGCTAGCGAGTGCCGCTAAATCACTCAAGCGCAGAAGTGATTCCGCTAATCCCAATACATCCCGAGCATTGGCTGTGCCGGCTCCCACCCGACCACTCAGGCGTTCTAGGTCATAGATTTGACGAAGAACCTGGCGCAGATCTTGGCGTAGCGGGGAATTCGCCATTAATTCTTGGATGGTCTGCTGGCGGGCAATAATGCCCTTGGCATTGAGGAGGGGTTGCAATAACCAACGCCGCAGGGCCCGTCCTCCCATGGACGTACAAGTCCGATCGAGGGCCCAGAGTAGAGAGCCTTGGTAACTGCCATCCCGCACGGTTTGATTAATCTCTAAATTGCGGCGACTTTGGTGATCCAAAACCAAAAAATCAGAGAGAGCATAGGTTTTCAGCGGTTGCAGGGGGACATGGTTGGCCTTTTGGGTGTCTTCGATGTATTCCAACAGTCCACCGGCGGCTCGAACCGCCAAGGGAAGCCCCGTACAGCCCATGCCTTCGAGGGAACGCACCCGGAAGGTATCAAAGAGTCGTTGTTTGGCTTCCACCAGGGCAAAGGGGACCTGGGAACGCAGGGAGTAACAAAAACTAGTGGGTAACCCTGGGGGCAAATGCTCTGAGCTTTCCCCTGGACGGAGCAGAGTGCGTATATCCGGGGAATTGGTGGGCACCAAGACTTCGGCGGGTTGTAGGCGCGATAATTCTAAGGAAAGGCTAGGGAGTTGGCTCGATTGGGTAGTAAAAAATTCGCCGGTGGAAATGTCGGCATAGGCTAAGCCCCAGTTTTCCCCGACAACGGCGATCGCCGCCAGGAAATTATTGCGCCGGGGAGGGAGCATACTGTCATCGGTGAGGGTACCGGGGGTGAGGAGCTTGGTGACTTGACGCTCTACCATCCGTTTTTCGGCGTGGGCCTCCGCCGCATCCTCGACCTGGTCACCAATGGCAACGGCATAGCCCTTTTCTACCAATTGCCGACTGTAGCGTTCTAGGGCATGGTGAGGAACCCCCGTCATAGCCACGCGCCCAATCTCTTTCCCCCCTTCTTTGCTGGTTAATACCAGCTCTAATTCCTGGGAAATAATCACCGCATCTTGGAAAAAACATTCATAAAAGTCCCCGACTCGGTACAGCAGTAAGGCACCGGGATGCTGTTCTTTCACCTCGGTATAGTGCTGAAACATGGGGGTTAATTTGGAGCGGTCTAGGGTTCGATAATCGCGGTGGGGATTTTTGTGGGTGGCAATCTCAGGGGAGGAGTCAGAATTAGGGGAAAAGGTCATTGGTGAAATAGGACGAGCAAGCACGAAAACACGAGTCTTAAGCATTATTGCCGGGGGGAATCTGTCCGTCAGGCTCTAGGTTACAAAATGCCGACAAAATGTAAAGGACCGCGGCCACTAATCAGCTCGATCATCAAGGCAATAAAGCCAAGCATGGCAAATCGACCATTCCAAACTTCCGCCGCCGTGGTCAGTCCCCATTCCCAACGCTCCTGGGGATACATTTTCATATTTTTCTTGGGATGAGGCACCATATCAAAGGTACAGGGAGGCTCCGCCAAGGAAGAGACAACCATTTGAGCTAGGGCATCAATGAAGACTGGATAGGTATTAAGAGCTGGCACCCGCTGAAAATTATCGATTCCTGCATCCTCTGCAATTTCTCGATACTCGATGTCAATTTCCTGCAACGTTTCAATATGTTCTGAAACAAAGCTAATGGGAACTACCAGCAAATTTTTAACCCCTTGAGAACCCAAGACCAAAAGAGCATCATCGGTGTAGGGTCTTAGCCATTCGACAGGGCCGACCCGACTTTGATAGGCCAAGGTATAAGCATTGCTATGATTTAAGCCTACCATGATCAAGCTCGTACAAGCTTCAATTTCCGCTTGATAGGGGTCTCCTGCTTCTTTGACATAACTTTGGGGGACCCCGTGGGCACTAAAGAAAATATGAACATTTTCGGGGTTGGGAAATTTGCTGAGCCCCTGTTGAATCAACTCTACCATCGCCTGGATATAACCAGGGTGATTGTACCATGATGGAATTAGCGTGTAGTCCAGGGGACGCAGGCCAGCATCCGTTTTCCAAAGTTCTTCTAGGACACGAAAACTTGAGCCACTTGTGCTAATAGAAAAATGGGGATAGAGGGGCAGAATAACCAGCTGTTGGGGGAGGTCTTGCTTGATGGTAGCGATGGCTTCTTCCGTGAAGGGGTGCCAGTAGCGCATACCGATGTAGATTTTGACATCATGACCCAGGGCCATTAGCCGATGTTCGAGGGCTTCGCCTTGGGCTTCGGTGATCTGGAGTAGCGGGGAGCCGCCCCCGATTTGCTCGTAGTTTTCTTGGGATTTACGGCTTCTGAGGGTGGATATCAGCCAAGCTAAGGGTTTTTGTAGCCAGGGAAAGGGAAGGCGAATAATTTCTGGGTCAGCAAAGAGATTGAACAGAAAAGGACGGACATCCTCTAGTTTCTCCGGTCCTCCCAAATTGAGCAGTAATACTCCAACACGACCCATGGCTTTTAGCTACTAAATAAAGGTTTTTTTCATATTCTTTACCAAGTGTGACATACCCACCGCTAAAAGCAAGGGCTTCCTGCTTCAACCGCCTATGCCGCGACCAGTTTACCTAGTGTTGGTCTTACTCAGCGTCCACAGGCAAACTCCCTGTGCCCCAAGGAGTATCGCTATGTGCCCCGTCAACCATATCTTGCGTTTTCGAGATAGCGGGCATCGGACTTTCCTGAATCTGCTAAGTACATATTTTGTACCCCAAGGGTATTCCCTTAGTCAGTCAGGGTGGTCAGCCACCAATAATCTCACTATACTGCATTTGATTGCTAATCGGCTGTTTGCCATTTATCCCGTCGACAAAGATCGCATTTACTATGGACTTAAGGCCAGAATTGTATTCTACAGACAGCTCCACCCCAAAAAACTTAAAAATCTTAGAAGGGAATGTGGCGATCGAAAAAAAGCGATATACCCTAAAAGGACATTAACTTTGTCCATAGCCCAATTAGGGAGCAATTATGACCAAACGAACCTTTGGTGTGATCGGTCTAGCCGTGATGGGAGAAAACCTTGCCCTTAACGTAGAAAGTCGGGGCTTTCCCATTGCTGTTTATAACCGCACCGCCAGTAAAACCGAAGAATTCATGGCGACCCGCGCCCAGGGCAAAGATGTCAAAGCAGCCTACAGCCTGGAAGAATTTGTCCAAGCCCTAGAACAACCCCGCAAAATCTTGGTGATGGTCAAGGCCGGCGCTCCGGTGGATGCTGTCATTGAGCAATTAAAGCCTCTCCTAGAAGCCGGGGACATGATCATTGATGGGGGGAACTCTCTTTATGAAGATACCGAACGGCGTACCAAAGACCTAGAAGCTACAGGACTGGGGTTTGTCGGCATGGGCGTAAGTGGCGGAGAAGAAGGCGCACTGCTTGGCCCGAGCTTGATGCCCGGGGGAACTCCAGCGGCGTACCAGGAACTTGAGCCGATTTTGACCAAAATTGCCGCTCAGGTGGATGATGGCCCCTGTGTCACCTTCATTGGCCCCGGTGGAGCTGGTCACTACGTCAAAATGGTACACAATGGCATCGAGTATGGAGATATGCAATTAATTGCCGAAGCCTACGATGTCTTGAAAAACGGACTAGGACTTAGTAATGATCGCCTGCAATCGATTTTTAGTCAATGGAACCAAACGGAGGAATTAAATTCCTTTTTGATTGAAATCACCGCTGATATTTTTGGTTATGTTGACCCAGAAACCCAACAGCATTTGATTGATTTAATCCTCGATTCTGCTGGGCAAAAAGGGACAGGGCGCTGGACAATCGTTAGCTCTTTGGAATTGGCGGTTCCCATTCCCACTATGTACGCCGCTGTTAATGCACGGGTAATGTCTTCCTATAAAGCAGAGCGGGTAGCCGCCTCTAAAGAATTGACTGGCCCGAATTACTCCTTGGCTGGGGACGTAGAATCTTTTATTCCCAAGGTCCGAGACGCTCTCTATTGCTCCAAAATGTGTTCCTACGCCCAAGGGATGGCCTTGATTGCCAAAGCCTCAGCGGAATTTAATTACCAAGTTAACTTGCCCGAAGTGGCTCGAATTTGGAAAGGGGGTTGTATTATTCGTGCCGGATTCCTCGATAAAATCAAGCAGGCATTTATTGATAACCCAGACCTGCCGAATCTTTTACTCGCTCCGGAATTCAAACAAAGCATCCTCGATCGCCAATCGGCCTGGCGAGAGGTATTGGTATTGGCCAATCAACTGGGCATTGCGGTGCCAGCCTTTAGTGCTTCTCTGGATTATTTCGATAGCTATCGACGGGCAAGTTTGCCTCAAAATTTAACCCAAGCCCAACGGGATTATTTTGGCGCTCACACCTACGAACGCATTGATAAGCCCCGGGGAGAATTCTTCCACACCGAATGGATGGCATCGACATAATTCGTTGCTTACCCATCGGCTTATTTGCGTTGTAAATCCGGTCTTTGGAGGCACAAGGATTAATCTCCCCGTCGCTTCCAGAGATACGCTGTTTTCAAAACCCTAAACTATAATCGGAGACCCTTAACCATGGAAGCTTTTATTCTCTTTTTCCTCGCCTTTGGTGGCTCCGCCCTCTTTGGTTCCGTCAAAATCGTCAACGAAAAAAATGAATGTTTAGTAGAACGACTCGGTAGTTACAACAAAAAACTTGAGCCCGGCCTAAATTTTGTGATTCCTTTCTTAGACCGCATTGTTTACAAAGGCACCATTCGGGAACGCGTCATCGATATTCCGCCTCAATCCTGCATTACTAAGGATAATGTCTCGATTACGGCGGATGCCGTGGTTTATTGGCGCATTGTCGATATGGAAAAGGCTTACTATAAAGTTGAAGACCTGCAATCTGCCATGGTGAACTTAGTCTTGACTCAAGTGCGCTCAGAAATCGGCAAACTAGAACTTGATGAGACCTTTACGGCCCGTTCTGAGATCAATGAAATTTTGCTCCGAGAGCTGGATATTTCCACCGATCCCTGGGGCGTCAAGGTGACCCGGGTAGAACTGCGCGATATTATGCCCTCCAAGGCGGTTTTAGAATCCATGGAACTGCAAATGACGGCGGAACGCAAAAAACGAGCGGCGATCCTCACCTCAGAAGGGGAACGGGACTCGGCCATCAACTCCGCCCAAGGTCAGGCCCAAGCGCGGGTGCTCGAAGCGGAAGCCATGAAAAAGGCCGCTATTTTGAACGCTGAAGCCGAGCAACAAGAAAAAATCCTGGAAGCCAAGGCCACCGCTGAAGCCCTGGAAATCCTAACTCAGCAATTGGGCAGTAATTCCCAGTCCCAAGAAGCGCTCAAGTTTCTGCTAGCTCAGCAATACCTCAACATGGGAGTCACCATTGGTACTAGCGAAAGCAGTAAAGTAGTCTTCCTTGACCCTCGCAATATCATGGCAACCCTAGAAGGTGTTCGCGCCATGGTGGGCACAGAACCTAGTCAAAATCTGGGACTTCAGCAAGCCCTCGAAAAAGTAGATCTGCATCGGGCGGGTTAAAAGGTAAATTCCACCAGACTATCCACCAGGGGGGCGGCGCGAAAGGTTTGCTCTAAATGGTATTGGGCATAGTCGCGCAGTAAATGCTCGAGACTAATCCAGTGCCCCGCTCGCAGAGTTCTCAAACTGTTTTGCGAGAGGACGTTTTCGAGAGTGGGCAACTCAGGCTCTCCCAGGTGTTGTAGGAGGGTTAGCTCTAGGGCCGTGAGCCGGACGACAGGTCTAGAAAAGTTGGATGTGACAAGGCCTCCATTTTCATGGCTAAAGCTAACGCGCCAACGGGGGTCACTAAAATCTGGGGTAATAATTTTTTGGGTCAACGCACAGGCCTGAACCTGGGGCGCAAAGCCCCCCAGGGCGAGCAAATGAAAGACCGCTTGGGCTAGGTGGGCATGGAGCGACTTCCCCGCTCTGAGTTCCGCGAGGCGTTGCAGATGTTCTTGAAATAAACTGTACAGCTCGATCTGGGGTTGTCCCTCATGAACTAAGCAAAGCAGGACTTCGATCAGATATTGCCCCGCCGCTAATTTGCCGGCGTTTTGGCTCAGACCCGGGTGAATTTTCACCGTTTCAATTTGTAAAATTCGGTCTAGGCTCCGCCCCTGACTCAAAAAAAACTGATTGGTAGCGAAGAGTTCACAACGCCCCCGCAGGGATGATTTTGATTTACGGGCTCCTGGGGCAACGGCGCGAATCAACCCAAACTCTGGGGAAAGAATGGTTAATAGGCGATCGGCTTCTCCGAGGGAAATGCCTTTGAGAATAATACCGGTGGCAGCATAGGTCCGGCTCATGTCAATGCTTGCTGTTGTTGAAGAAGATCTAGCCCCCATGATGTGCCCAGACGATTGGCTCCGGCTTCAATTAAGGCGATCGCCTGCTCAAGGGTACGAATGCCGCCGGAGGCCTTAATTCCAACCCGACCCTGGGTTATTTTTTGCAACAGGGCTACATCAGCCACGGTGGCCCCACCAAACCAACCCGTACTGGTTTTGAGGTAACTGGCCCCGGCATCCATGGCAATTTCGGCGGCTAGACGTTTTTCGGCATCGGTGAGGCGAGACAGTTCCAAAATGGTTTTAACGGGTTTACCCGTGGCTTCACAAATCTGAGCAATATCACGAAAAACATCGTCAGAACGACCTGCTTTGAGCCAGCCTAGATTAATAACCATATCTAATTCATCAGCTCCCAATTCCACTGCTTCCTGGGCTTCATGGAGTTTACTTGCAGAGGTCGTTGCTCCACTCGGAAAGCCGATGACCGCACAAACCGCCACTTTTTTGCCCCGCAATAGTTCCACAGCTTGAGCCACTGCGGAAGGATAGACACAAATAGCGGCAAAGCCATGGTGGTCGGCTTGGAGACAACCCAGTTTGACTTGATCGGCGGTAGCCGTGGGGTCAAGGACGGCATGGTCGATATAGGGAGCAAGATCAAGGGAGTGGGCAAGGTCAGACATGGTAAAGGAGAAGAAATAAAATTATTTTTGACCGGGCAATCTAGGCGGGATAGATGCGTAGGCGACGGTTAGGTTCTTCGCCAAAGCTATCGGATTGAAGTCGGTAATGTTCCACCAATTCGTGTTGCATTTTACGAACCTTTGGCGATCGGGGTAGGAGTTCAACGGGCTGCCCGGTGGGGATGACAATCTGCTCCACCGCTAAGCGGGCTTCTTCTAGGGCTTCAAGTTCGTCATCGTTGCCACTGCGGGTAAAAAGCCTCAGGTCATTGGCCTCGGGGAGTTGGGGTTCATCGATACCCAAGATCCGTTTCAAGCCTCGGCTAATCTGGGGAATGGTGTTGGACTTGACCCCATAGATGGGAATATGCCGTCCTCGGGCCATTTGTCGTAGTTTGGAATGATTTTTGACATGGGAACGCAGGGCCACCACCGCATCGGCATTTTCAATATCTTTGGTGATGGCAACGGGCAGATTCAACACATCAATCACTTGCTCGAGCTGGGAACGCCCAATGCCGTAAGGATAGACATAGACAGGCAAATCTTCGCCATTGGGGCCGGGAATGCGGGCATTTTCCCCCACGGGTATGGGTTCATCCCCCGGCCAGGACTGCTCTAGCAAGGATTCAAACTCATTGGCAACCAGATCATTCTTGGCGGGAGCGAGGGGAGCCATGCGCCCAGAGGCTCTCCATCCCGTTGGCTGGGCCAGGCTGAGAGTATCCAAAGAACGGCTGGGAGATGGGGCGATCGCCGGGGCTTCTTCTTGGACAACTTGTACCGCGCCATTTTCATCCACAGAGCGAATTTGTTGCCCTGGTTTTTTGCCCCGTAGGAGCGTGTCGATGGTTTGGGCCACATCGGGATGAACCACCCAGGTTTGTCGTTCCAACATTTCGATGGCAATGCCGAAGGTTGGCGGGGCTTTGCGCTCTAGAACGGTCTTTTGGGACCCCCGCCGCCGAGCTTCCTCATCCCCTAGGGTCACGGCTTGGATGCCCCCGACCAGGTCCGAGAGGGTCGGATTTTTGATCAGGTTTTCGAGACGATTACCGTGGGCCGTGCCGACGAGTTGAACCCCGCGCTCTGCGATGGTGCGGGCCGCTAGGGCTTCGAGTTCGGTGCCAATTTCATCAATCACAATCACTTCCGGCATGTGGTTTTCCACCGCTTCGATCATGACTTTATGTTGCAATTCAGGCTGGGCCACCTGCATCCGTCGTGCTCGGCCGATCGCCGGATGGGGAATATCTCCATCCCCCGCAATTTCATTGGAGGTGTCAATGATCACCACCCGTTTATTCAAGTCATCGGCCAAGACCCGGGCAATTTCCCGTAATGCTGTCGTTTTGCCAACCCCTGGGCGTCCCAACAGTAAAAGAGATTCTCCGGTTTCCACTAAATCCTGAATCATGGCGATCGTGCCAAAGACGGCGCGCCCCACCCGGCAGGTTAGGCCAATAATTTCGCCGGTACGGTTACGAATGGCACTAATGCGGTGCAGCGTTCGTTCAATGCCAGCCCGATTATCACTACTAAATAGACCCACGCGGGTAATGGAGTATTGTAAATCCGCCTTGGTAACGGGGGTTTCGCCTAAATACAGGGCTTGACCAGGAAACCGAGCTTCCGGTAGTCGTCCCAAATCCATCACCACTTCGACCAGACGGTTGCGCTGGGGGTGGTCTACCAATGTTGTGCGAATGGAAAGGGGCAAAATATCCAGCAATTGGAACAGGTCATCGGTGGTCTGGGACGGGGTGCTTAGGGCGGATTCTGGCATTACAAAAGGGAGCGGCGATGTTATGTCTGACGATAGCAAAGTTATGGGGAAGATGCGAGGAAATTAATCGGTTTCAGGGGTCATGATCCCCTTAACGGAATTGACGAGGGGACGGGCAACGGCGATTGCCTGGGTCAATAGCCCGGGATGCTCTTCGAGCTTTATTGGTAAATGACTACTCTCGTTCCAGGATAACCGATCATCTATAGGACTGGAATTGAGTATCGGGGTGAGTAACCGTCGGGCAAAACTGCCATAGGCAATACCATCAATTGCTTTAGCGGCGGGAGCGAGCAACCCCAACTCTGCTAATTTTTTAACAGTATGATCATTTGTTCCTCCGGCCAGTTGCACAAACCCCGGTAGATCAGACGCTAGAACCTCCTGGGCAAAGCGAATCGCCGCATGGGTCGTGCCTTTACCAATATCACCGCTCATGGGCCGGCCATCGGTCTGCCAAATTAGGGGAATCGCCAGGGGAGCCATGGTTTTATAAATAAATTGCAGGTAATCGATCACCCCGGCTTGAGCCGGACAACTGACCGCTAGGATTTTTAACTGGTCTGACCAGGGGGCGATCGCCTGCCAGAGATGCTGAAATTCTAAATCGTGACCCACCTGGGTATGAAGTTCAATAGCATCAATCAAACCATGGGCCAGCCAGGGTTGAATCTGCTCTGGTTGGACTTGCTGAGACTGAGTTTCAATCAAGCCGAGGGGACAGACCGGCAAACAACGCCCACAGCCATAGCATTTACTGACTTCTACACCATGAATGGCGATCGCCTGGGCCGGACAGATAGACTCACAGGGCCTGGAACAATCCAGAGGGCAATGTTGGGGGTCAAATACTGCTTTGCGAAAATGGGGGTCTTCGCCATCATTCACACTCACCATCACCCAGGGCGGTGAATAACTCGAATTTACTGCCAGGGCGGCGCTAATGCCGTCGCGCACGGCATGGACTACCGCTAAATCCGCCGCACAATCAATACAATCTACTCCCACCAAGCTATAGACCAGAGCCAGATTGCGAATCGAGGGCAAATCTTGATAACTCGCTCCACAGATTAATTTGACCCAATCTCCATTTTTGAGGGATTGGAGGGGTCTAGCCATCAGGGAGGGTGAGGTAACGGTCATAGTTCATAGTCGTGGTTTATTCAGGTAAGAATTAAGACTTGATTTTAAGGTACAAATACAGTGCAATCAGGTGCTTTATTTTTGTCGAAATCGACTAGCAATAATTGTTCGGAAGTATTAACTCTAAATTCAAAGGCCAGGGTCATACTTTCCAAGTCTATCTCCAATAGTAGATCCATCCACATCAGGATAAAACCATCCACTATTATTAGAACGAACTAAATTTTCAGAATAATCTTCTAGCTCTCCTAGCAAATCCTTCAAATCATCGCATAATTCAATTTTGCTTTCATATTCATATTCACAATAATCGTCTCCTTCCTTATATTTGTATTCATCAGTTTCTTGCGTGGGAAGACCTGTGTTCGCTGCATCTGTTTTTTTATCTTTATTGTTTGACGAACTAGGACAAAATAACTCATGAGCATGAGGATCATCATGCTTTTTTTTAAACCCATTTTTTAACAGAGAAAGCCAATGCCTTTCATTTGTACTAAGAGAGTATATATCAGCTCTGTAAAAGATGCACTCTAACATTGAATTAGTTTCATTAATTATTATTGGATATTTTGTTTTGATTTTCTTGATGATGTCAAAACTATTAATGCCAAAGTTTATTCTGTATAAAAAGTTTTCATTTTTTCCAATTCTTTGTGTAGAGAGTATAATGCCTTGATGAGCAATAATCCAGTCTAAGGTTACCGTTTTTTTTGAATCTTTTATCCACAATAATGAGCAAACATACTGGCAGGAGTGAGAGGTGAATCGTTGAAAATAGTTACAGCTACAATCACTCCCTTCAACATCACCTAATAATAATCTTATTTTTGGCGACATATAATACCTCAAGTCTATGTTTATTTTAGCTGGTTGGCAACCAACCAAATAATTTAGCCGCCCCTGTAATTGTTAATAAAACTATGAGCGCAATGGTCAGTCCACGATTGAAAAATTCTTGGCTGTCTATACGTTTGCCGATGCCATTGATCTTTTCCTCTAGGGTTTTAATTTCACCCGAGAGACCAACTTGTCCAATTTCTAGCTTATTAAGCTTTTGATTGACTTCGGCAAACTGTCTGTCCATCTTGTCATTGACTTCGGCAAACTGCTTGTCCATTTTCTGCTCGAAGCGGTCAAGAATATCCTCTAGGGTGTAGCTGACGGTGGTTGGTAAGTTTGTGGTCATGATTGATTAAGGAGTTTAGACGCCGGGCTATTTGTATTTTAGGCGATCGCCGATTGAAGAATAGTGAATTAATACAATAGCGACTCAAAATTAGTCGTGACGGCTTGAACATCATCTAAACTTTCTAGGGCATCAATCATTTTTAGTAACAATTGAACTTGGGTTTCATCGCTGATTTCTACCCTATTTTCAGGAGTCCAGCGCAGTTCACTCTCAAGCACCGTCAAGCCATGCTCCTGAGCCGTTTTGACCAAAAATTCTGTATTAGTAACCTCGGTCACAAGTTCCACGCCGTCGCCTTCGTCTAGCCAGTAATAATCCTCCGCGCCTCCGGCCAAGGCCACGTCTAAAACCTGTTCCTCACCTAGCTCTCCGGCTAAACGAATGACCCCCTTTTGGGCAAACATCCAGCTTACACAACCGGTTTCTCCTAAGTTACCGCCCCGTTTACTAAAGGCCTCCCGCAGATCCGCCGCCGTTCGATTGCGATTATCGGTCAGAGCTTCCACCAAAACTGCTACTCCGCCGGAGCCATAGCCTTCGTAGCGAATGGATTCAAAATTTGACTCGCCACTGTCATAGGTGCCGGCTCCCTTGGCAATCGCCCGGTCAATATTTTCATTGGGAATACCAGCTGCCTTTGCTTTATCAATGGCGGTGCGGAGCTGAAAATTGGCACTGGGGTCTGGTACCCCCTGGCGAGCCGCTACAATGATGGCGCGGGAGAGTTGGGTAAAAGTTTTTCCTTTTTTCGCATCGACGCGGGCTTTTTGACGTTTAATGTTTGCCCATTTACTGTGGCCTGCCATGACAGTTATCTTCCTTCCAAGTCTTAAACCAACTTTAGGCTAGATCCTATATAATTTTGCTACGATAAATACAATTTTTGCTAGTTCACTCCAGTCTAATCATTCAAATCTACTCATTACTGCCATGACGAACTGCTTAAGTATCAGCTTAGAGTCCACGAAGGATTGCGTAGAGCGAAAACACCAGCTTGCTTCCTTCAAAAAATTAGGTCAGATCTTAATTGATAAAAAAATCATCACTGAGTATCAACTGCATCAAGCGATCTGTCTCCAATCCTCTTCCCAGCTCAAGTTAGGAGAAGCTCTTATGAACTATGGTCACATTGTCCCCTCTCAACTTGAAGACGCCCTGCGGGAACAACAATGGCGCCAACAAGGATTTTGGGTCATTGGCTAGAGAATTGGCTAGAGAGAAGATAGCGTATCCGGCTCTATTCGCACTCCCGGTACTGTTTTGGGTAACAAATCCCCTAGGGACTGAATAGAAAGACCGGCACGATCGGCGGCTTCTCCTAGGGCATTTTCTAAGTCTTCTAGGCGATCGCCATAGCCACACAGTTGCGCCGTTATGGCAAGCCCTTGGGCGGCGTTTGCTCGGGCACAATCGAGAAGTTCTGAGCCTTGGAGAGGATACTGTCCTGAGAGCAATTGTTCCTTCGATGCCCCCCAAAAGGCACTATACGTCCAAATTTCCTCGTGGACATTGGTTTCTAGGGACCAGCGATAAACTGCGTCTTTGGGTTCAATGCCAATTTCGAGCAGTTTCGCCCCCATGTAATATTCTTTTTGGCGTTTAATCTGTTCTTTTTCAGCAAAGGAGGACTCCTTTTGCAGGGTAAAGGTGAGGTGGGCGTGGGTTGATTTACTCATAGAGATCGTTGTCGCTTAAAACAGAATTTTTTAAAACCTAGCAATATTTTAAGTCCAACCTGTCGTCAGATTTGGAAAAGGGTGGGCTTGACCTCATGCCGTGAGAAGAAGACCGACAGTGGGACAACGGCGGCGCACCGACCCTCGACAAACCTTAAAATTGAAACAGCTTCCGTTTTGTCAGGTCAATCGTCATGGTGCAAACCCTTGATCGCCCGAAATTACTCACTCTCAATCTCCCCGATGAACTGCTTCTTCAAGTAACGCCGGACCAGTTCGCTGAGTTAGCGACAGTAAATCCAGAATTAAGATTAGAACGTACTGCAACAGGAGCCTTGATTGTGAATCCTCCCACTGGTGGCGAAACGGGTCACCGCAATTTTAATGTGATCACCCAAATTGGGATCTGGTTTGAGACAAACGAGACCCTAGGAAAAGCCTTTGATTCCTCCACCGGCTTTGAACTGCCCAATGGCGCGAATCGATCGCCGGATGCATCATGGGTTGCGAGGGAACGCTGGGAGTCCCTCACGCAGGAACAACGGGAAGGATTTATTCCCCTCTGTCCCGACTTTGTGGTGGAATTGCGGTCTAAAACTGATCGCCTTAAAGATCTACGGGAAAAGATGCAGGAATATAGGGACAACGGCGCAAAATTGGGGTGGTTGATTGATCCCCAACATAAGTGGGTGGAAATTTATCGTCCGGGGCAAGCCGTTGAAGTGTTGGATAATCCAATTACCTTGTCAGGGGAATCGATTTTGCCGGAGTTTACCCTGTCCCTCAAACGGATTTTCTAGGTATGACGGCAATCGGCGATCTAAGAAGCCGTTTCCCACCTGCAATGTAGCAAATAGCCAACAAGGTCAGAAATTCAAGAATTCGTGCACAAATGAGGGACGAAAACAGAGTAGATATCCGTGATCGCCGCTTTGGGTTGCAACTGTACCTCAAGTGCTTTGTTGGTAGCGAAGCGGAAGCATCTCAGATTTGTTAGTTAGATTTGGAAGACGCCCTCGGGCATAACGGTGAGTAATTCTCGGCGCTGGAGTCCTTCGCTATGACAAACGCCATTGGCGGCGAGGAGCCCACTGCTGATCGCTCGTTCCATTAGCCCACAGGGAAAGGGCATTTTGACCCAATCTCCCGCCAGGAAAAGATTGGGGATCGCGGTCTCGGTTTCCGGGCGATCGCCGTAGCTGTGGGGAGGGAATCCCGAAAAATTCTTTTGGTTGACCAATTCTCGGTGTAACAGGGTCGCCTCCGTCAAACTGGGCACAATTTCATAGAGTTCCTCTTCAAAGGTCTTTAATAATAGTTCTTGGTTAGGAAATTCCTTTTCTTTGTAACAGTAGGCGTGAAGCTCCACCACACTGCCGCCGGTACGTTGGGCCCAGTCGATAAATTGATCCTGGATGCGGTGATACAAAGTAATGCTATCCGTCAGACGATAGCCCGACAACGAAGCAAAATTACTGTGTTCCCAGGCAAAATCCTGGTCGAACCAAAATCGCGCGACTGCGAAGGGATCGGCGATCGCCAGTTTTTGAATTTGAGCAAAAAGTTGAGGGTCAATCTCACCGCTCATCCGGTCAAAAAGATGCTTAATGCCCACCACATCGGCGGCTAAGACATAATAATCTGCCTGGAGCGTTTCCTGGGTCGGCGTGGCAGAAGGAGTCAGCGCCGCTAATTCCACTCCCTGGGTGCGACGGTTTTGCACTTTGTAACGACTCAAGGCGCGTTTGGCAGGTCCTTTGATTACGTTGCCCTGTTCGTTGTACATCGCCCCGTGGCAAGGACAATGAAATTTTCCATCCGCCTGTTTGGCTACAGTACAGCCTTGGTGGGTACAGGTCAGCGAAATCGCTTCTTGCTCTTCATTTTGCGCCAAAAATACCTGGTCACCGGCTCCGTAGTACTGCTCAGTCTCAGAACTCAATAATTCGTTAGCATTTACCCAAAAGGGAACATTACTGGTGCTATCTCCCTGCTGATAGGTCAACGAGGTGATAGCACCGTTGGTACAAGCAATGTCTTGCACTGTCGCCTCCGTCACCACTTGTCCGCCGTTCTCCCGAATGAATTGGATCATCGGCATGACCAAGCTGGTCAACATATCATCCTTCGTGCCATTGAAAGCCAGACCTTCCGGGTTGCCAAAGAAATAAAAATGGAAAAATTGTAGTAGCTCTCCGGTGCTCAAAAGATCGGGGGAGTTGAGGCTGGATTTGGCAAAAGGGAGAAAGTAGAGGTCGTAGAGTCCCTGGGGAAATCCCTGTTGGATCCAATCCGTGACCGATAGGCTATCGTATTCGTGATAGCTTTTGGGGATCTTAAAGCCGGTAATGGCTCGAAACACCTGGAGATGGGATAATTTAGTGAGATTAATGCCCCACCGCAGTCGATTGGGGGAGGAAATCCCTAAATCGACAATATTCCAGGGAAAGGCAGAATGACTGGGGCGAAAAACTTCCGGTTGGTAGCCGTCTCGAAAAACCAAGGAATAAAAATCTAAGGAACGGAAATTATCGGCGATCGCCAGTTCGTTGACGATACTTTTGAGATTATAGTACTGAGGAAAAAAGCCATGGAAACCATGTTCCATCTGAAAGATTTCCTCCCCAACTTGAATTTTCCAGCCCGCAATTTTGCCGCCCAGGTTCGGGGATTTTTCGAGAAGCGTCACCCGAAACCCGCGCCGACTCAGCTCATAGGCACTGGCAAGCCCCGCCAGACCGGCCCCGACCACCACCACCGATTTTTCTTGGCTCAACTGCATCGGCAAACTTAATGAATCTGGCTGATAGCGGGCAGGTTGAGGCTTTGCCAAACGGGAATAGCCCACGGCACTCCCGACAGCACCAACACCAAGGAGCTTGAGAGCAGTACGACGGGAAATAGCGGCGGACAGCGGGGAGGTTGAGGGGTCGTTCATTCAGAAAAACTGATGCCTTGGACGTTTACTAATGACCTATGATAATGGGGATTAACTTCGATATCTACCGAATCCCCGCGTTTTAGCCTCCGACGAAGCAGAATCAAGGCGAGTTCCTGGGAGCAAAACGACGCAAGAATCAAAAAAGGTAACTGTATTTCTACGGAGGGGAGGCCCGGGGATTATAATTTAGTCATAATCTTCCGCATAATTTTAATGTCAGCGATTACTCTGACTCTGTTGTTACCAGGCAAAACAATTCCTGTTCAAAGCTGGGAATTTCTCCACGAATCCGTGATCCGCATTGGCCGCGCCGGGGATAATCATGTGGTGCTCTATAGTGCTGTTGTTTCGCGCCACCATGCCGAACTACGCCTGGGCGATCAGGGTTGGGAGGTGGTCAATATTGGCGCCAATGGAACCTACGTCGATGGCAAGGCGATCGCCTCAATACCCGTGACCGACGGCATGATTATTCGCATGGCTAGCTCTGGCCCGCAAATTCAAATCCAGCTGACTCTTAAAACTGACCCCAACGAAGGAAATCCCAAAAACCAAGAAACTGTGCCGATGGCATCCTAGGAATCGAGTCTCGAAGAAAAATGCTGTAAAGCGGTTTGGGTGATACTTTCAATGTCATGGATTGTCGGATAGTCCGTCATTTCGCCTTCTTTTAACCATAGCAAATATTCCACATTGCCCGCAGGCCCGGTTAGGGGAGAGGCAATTAAGCCACCGTAGCCCCAGCCCAGGCCCTGAGCTGTTATAGCAACTCGATTGATTGCGTCGGCTTGATCTTTGTTGTTGCGGACTACGCCTTTTTTGCCGACTTTGCCCCGTCCCACTTCAAACTGAGGTTTCACTAATAAAACGACTTCCCTGGGGGATCGCAATAATTGCCAGAGCGGATCTAATACCTTGGTCAAGGAAATAAACGACAAATCCATCACACCCAAATCGGCTAAGTCTGCCTCACCGTAGAGGTCAGTCGGAGTTAAATGTCGAAAATTAGCCCGCTCACGCAAAATAACGCGGGGGTCCTGGCGCAGAGTCCAAGCCACTTGCCCATAGCCCACATCGATGCCATAGACCTTGGCCGCCCCCGCTTGCAGGAGGCAATCCGTGAAACCGCCGGTGGAAATGCCTCCATCTAGGCAAATGCGTTCTGATACCTGAATCGGAAATTCCCCTAGGGCTTTGGCTAATTTTTCGCCCCCACGGGAAACATAGGGCGGTTTTTGTGCCAAGACTAAAAGAGCCGTAATATCGACTTCTGTGCCGGGTTTATCAATAATTTGCTGATTGACCTTTACCTCTCCGGCTCGGATTAGGCGTTGAGCGATCGCCCGTGATTCACACAATTGCCGCTCCACCAGAAGCAGGTCTAGGCGTTGTCTTGCCATGGGATAAATTACTACGTTTTCGTTCTGTTCTCAGTCTATCAAGGGGACGCAAACTCGCCAGTGCTCCTTTTCCTGGAGAAGAGAAACCTCTATGCTGATGGCAGGTTTTAGGATTTTTGCTGTGCTACTGACTCCCATTAATACTCTGTCTCTACTCTGCCTACTCCCCATTCTCGGCGGCGGGGTGTATTCCTTATTAACTATCTTCACCACCCAACGCTTTTTAGCTCGTCCTTTGCCCCCAAAGGACTTTGCCCCGACCGTAACGGTGCTCAAACCCGTGCGGGGACTGGAAAAAGACCTGGGCATAAATTTACGCTCCATCGCCCTTCAAGATTACCCTGAGTATCAAATTATTTATTCGGTTCAAGACCCCACTGACCCCGCATTACCGTTGTTAACCGACCTCCAAGCCGAATTTGGCCCCGAACGAGTTAGCGTTGTAGTCGCCTCGATTCAAGCCGGAGCTAACGGTAAAGTCAATAACCTTTTGGGGGGGCTAACCCAGGCACGCCATGATCTATTGGTGATTAGCGACAGTGATATCCAACTCCGTCCCGATTATCTCCAAACCCTGGTGGCCCCCTTGGCAGACCCGGCGGTAGGGTGTGTATGTACGCCGTTTAAGCTAGTGCGGGCTGAACGCTGGTTTGAAAAATTAGAATTATTGGCCATTAATACCGACTTCATGCCCAGTGTCATCTTTGCCGAGGTCACCGGAGCCTCCAAGGCCTGTTTGGGGCCATCCATCGCCATTAGAAAGTCCAATCTAGACAAATTAGGCGGATTAGAGAGCCTGGCGGATTATCTAGTGGAGGATTTTGAAATTGGGCGACGGGTCTGGACTAATCAGCAAAAATTAGTGTTATTACCCTATTTTATTGAGGCTGTTGTGGATTTACAGCATTGGCGGCAGTGGTGGCAACATCAGGTTTATTGGGATCAAAATACCTATCTAGCCCGGCCTCTACCCTTTATGGCCACGGTCTTGATCCGGGCGATTCCCTTTGCCCTGTTGTTGGTGCTAGTGCGGGGAGCTGATTCCCTCAGTCTAGGCATTTTGGCGCTTACTGTCTTTGTGCGTTGTTTTAGTGCCGCCTTAGTGGCCTGGCAATTGGAGGATTACGAAAGTCTACGGTCGATCCACTGGCTACCCCTACGGGAGGTGATCGCCATTATTTTTTGGGGATTAGCCTTTACGCAACGGACAGTCATCTGGCGGGGTGTGGAATTTAAGCTCACGAGCCATGGCAAAATGATCCGTGCGGATTAAGAAAATAGTAGTATGGCGAGATTAGCCATCTTTGAAGCCCTCCGATGAAACTAAAATTGGTCTTAAACTCCCTTAAATCCGACCGCCGGGAACTGGATGTTCCGGTCTTACTGAGTAGCGGTTTGGGATTAATCCTGGCCTTGGTGGTCTACGCCGTGGTATTTCCCTTCAAACAAAGCTATGTGGGCATTCTTCTCTACGAGCGGGGCTTTACCCAGATGTTGGTGATCCTCTTTGCTGGCTTTGTTGTGGCATTTTTAGGGTTTAAGCTCAGCAAAATTCAGCGACAGTTTGGCTCCTTGGCCCAGGAATGGCTCCCCCCAAGTTTGTCGGCGATCGCCCCGGATGATAATAGCGTATTGAATTTACAACATAATTTGAGCAAAGAAAATAATCTGCTGGCGCGCCGTTGTAGTCGAGTCCTCGGCGCCTATCTCTATTCTCAAAGTCGTCAGGTGGCCACGGAGTTTGCCCTAGAAGATTCAGCGTTTTATCAAAGCAACTCCGAATCCTCCTATGCCCTACCCCGGATTTTGATTTGGGCTATCCCCTTGTTGGGATTTATTGGCACGGTGATGGGCATTAGTGCGGCGGTGAATGGATTTTCCGGTTTTTTGGAACAATCCAGTGATATTGACCAAATCAAGGAAGGCATTGGCACCGTGACCAGTGGGCTAGCGGTGGCCTTTGATACCACGCTCTTGGCTCTGTTGATTAGTGTGATGGTGATGATTCCCCTGGCCCTGGTGGAGCGCCTCGAATCGCGGTTATTGCTCAGGCTGGATATTTATATCAATGACAAGATTTTGCCCCGCCTCCAGGATGGCGAAGGCCAACAACGCCAGGAGAATCTGAGGCAATTGGTGAATAATGCCGTCAAAACGGCACTTCCCAGCCCCGAATCCTTGGTTCAACCGGCCCAAGCCTACGCAGAACAGGCGGCTCAAGCCCTAGCCACGGGGTTTTTGGCGGAGATCAGCGCGGTGCAGGGCATGGTGCGCGAATTAGTCACGGGGCTCAATCAAAGCCACGAGTCGATGCGGGAGCAGTCCATGGCGGTTAATCAACAATTAGAAAAAACGGCGATCGCCCTAGAAGACCGGGTGGGGCAACTAGTAGCCCAAACAGCTCAAATTAATGAAGTGGCGCAATTGCAGGCGACGTTGGCCAAGACTCTGCGGACCTTAAAGGAAAAAGAAACCCTAGAAGAGGTATTGGTGGATGTGCATAAAACCCTGGCCACTCTGCAACCGGGGCTAGAACGATTAAATAAACCCCGACGGATTACCCTGGTGGAACGGGACGAAAACGATGGCTAGACGAGTCCGCAAAAAAACCACCTTCGCCCTAGATTTGTTTCCTTTTCTCTCAATTTTGGCTTGTACCATTGGGACGTTGATTCTATTAATCATTGTGATGACGGTGCAATCCCTGAGCAATCAACGCAGTGTGACCATTGTGGCCAAGGGCGAAACTGGGCAAAATCAAAACAAACAGCCCTATTATGTAGAATGCCGGGGGGAAGGGGTGATTATTCATCCCCAAAAAACCTTTGTGCCGATCGCTGATCTAAACCGCCGTAATTCTCCCCTGGAGAGTCTGCTCGAGAGATTGCAACGCCGCAGAAACCAAGACTATTTAATTGTGGTGGTGCGACCCGATGGCATCGAAGTCTTCAAGGAATTACGGGCGATCGTGGAACCCCTGGGCATTGATCTTGGCTATGAGCCCCTAGACGAAGGCTGGAAACTCAACCTTGAAAATGCGATCAATTAGGCTTTTGTTATGAAAAAACGGCGTATTCCCTATCATTCTTCCCCACCAGAACAAAATCTGGATTCTTTTCTGGATATCATGACCAATACGGTGGGAGCCTTGATGTTTATTAGTTTATTTATTACCCTGGTCACCGTCCAATCCGCCGCCATTATTCGCACCCCGTTGCTTAAAACCAGCGACAAAAAAGTTCACTTGTTTGAACTCCAGGGAGACCGGGCCTACTATGTAGACACCGCCTTGGTGCAAGACCAAGTAGAAGCCGCCCTGGCTCAGCTCCCCGATTGTCGTAACCCCGACGCTGACCCCCGTCTTGCGCCGGCGGATTATCTCTATCGGCTAGAAGAGTACCAGTTTTGTATTATCGAAGTTGGCGATCGCCTGCAAAATTTGCATGTGGAAACCGAGGATTATCAGGTCAAGCTGATTAATTTAGATGCCTTTGCCTTTCGCTACGATGCCAAAACTCTCTCGCCTCCTTCTCCTGAGCTGACGGCGCCCTTTGCTCAACATCTGCAAGGCCTAGACCCCCATCAGGATTATGTCGCCTTTATCGTGCGTCCCGATGCCTTCCCTACCTTTCGTACCTTCCGCCAAGCGGCCTGGAAGGAGGGCTTTGATGTGGGCTGGGAACCCCTTAATCAAGGGAACCCGTTAATTTTAAGTAATCGAGGCAGGAGTATTGGGGTACAGTAGCCTAGAACAAATCATCGTCTAAGTCTAACTGAACGTCCCACCTAGCTGATAGTACGCGGGTCATCATCGCCTCTAGGCTAGACATATCTAGGGTCGTTTGTTGAGCGTGGGACGGACTTGGCCCTGTTAAGGGAATTAACTCTAAACGGCGGTTGTCTTGAACCAAGGTCACCGTAATTTCTTGCTGATTATTTTGCCCTAATTCGAGATAATCAAAACTGCAAACATTGATATGAAGAGATTGATTCATCACCAGGGTGGCTTGATGATCACTAATAAAAACCTCTAATATCCATCCATCGCCGCTACTTTGACAGACTCCCCCTAAAAAATGGTGATAATGCACTTTCCCTAGGCTATTTAATAATCGTTTCATATCGTCTTGATTGACTAGGATGCCCCGGTCAATAATACAGGGAGCTGGCAGGCGCGGAGGGATAGGGTTGAAAGTCATGGTTGTGGAGAAAGTATGTTTGTGAGGAAAATATTGCTTTGGTCGGCAAGAGAATGCTCACAAAATCAGACAGCGATTTCTCTCAAGCACTGATTTGTAAATGATCCCCTTAGAATTTAATCTTAGCTCAATCTTTGATGACGAACGTTTAACTTTTTGCGGAGTGTTGACTCAGGCATGGTCTTAATAGTGTCTTGGTTCTCTTCTTGCTGTGGCGCAATTTTGTTTTATTCTCGACTGCCTCTGCCGCCGGCCTGGCCAGTGAGTTTTGAGCGCATTGCCCGCTGGAGTCCTCTGGTGGGGGTCGGCTTAGCCCTTATTTTGGCCATGGGTCAGCAATGTCTGCTCTGGGGAAATTTTCTGCCCCTGGTACAGGCGGCGTTACTCGTTGCCCTCTGGCTCTGGCTGACGGGGGGTCTCCACCTCGATGGGGCGGCGGATACCGCCGATGGGCTGGCGGTGCCGGACCCCGATCGCCGACTGGTGGTCATGCGCGATAGTGTGACCGGGGCCTTTGGTGTGATGGCGATCGCCATTATTTTGTTACTCAAAACCATTGCCCTCGGGACATTATTAGAGCAATCCAGGCAAGTCCATTGGCTATTGATCACCACCCTGGGCTGGGCCCGCTGGGGGCAAGTTCTGGCGATCGCCGCCTATCCCTACCTCCGGGCCGAAGGTAAAGGCGCACTCCATCGCCGAAGCTTGAAACTCCCCCAGGATCTACTGTTGGGGCCAATTTTTTTAGGGTTGATCGCCGCATTCTGGGCCTGGCAACAACCGGAAAACAGCTTGATTATTCTTAGGGCCAATGGCATCAGTCTGGCGATCGCCGCTGGCAATGCCCATTGGTTTGGGCAACAGCTCGGCGGTCACACCGGCGATAGCTATGGGGCCGTAGTGGAATGGTCAGAAGTCTTGATTTTGTCTTGCCTGAGCGCCCTAATCCTCTAGGGCTTGAACGGTGACATCCACCGCATCAATATCAATGGTACCGGGGGGAGTGAGTCGCACAAAGTTGCCCTGTTCTACCTTGAGAGCCTCGCCACAACTTGGACAGCGGCATTCACTGCCATTGAAGCCGGTAAACTCATAGCCACACATCGGACAACTGCCCTCGATCAAATTTTGCCCCAACCACCAGCGAAAGAGGGCCAATCCCACAATGGGCGCAACCAATAAAAAAGCCAGCCCCAGAAGTACGCCATTGACAACCCAGCCGAGGCCAATACTGCCGAGTAATAGCGCTCCTAGCAAAATAGTGAGCCCACATCCAAGGCCAGATTGGTTGAACCGAGCAAAGGGCAGGAGGACGGTCTTCACGGTGGACTCCTTCGGAAAAAAATAATTATCATAGACTATCTCAACTGTAGCTATTTTCTGGCCAAAAAATCCCCGACTAGGTATAAAGAACCACAGAGAACCGTCAGGTGATCGCCGCTTGGGTCGATATCGAAGGCCGCTTTTAGGGCAAGCAAAGAATCTGACTCGGTTCGTACTAACGTTAAGCCAGGACAAAGGTTGAGGGCAAGGGCGGCTAATTGCTCCGGGTCGGCACTGCTATGCCCTGGTACCGGCAGCAAAAATAATTGGTCATCGGGGCGCAGGAGTGCCTTAAAAATATCTTCGTGATCTTTGCTGGCTAGCATCCCCATCACCCATTGCACCGGTTTCCCCAAACCCCGCACATAGTCCGCTAAACCCTGAGCCGAGCCCGAATTATGGGCGCCATCAATCAAAATACGATGGCCTTGATAGCTGAGCCACTGCAACCGCCCCGGCCATTGGGCTTGCCCCATGCCCTGCTCTAGGGACTCTTGGGAGATACTCCAGCCCTGTTGTCGTAATTCTTGAATGGCAGCGATCGCCAGGGCCGAATTGAAGAGCTGAAAATGACCTAATAAGGGCAAGGGATAGCGAATACCCTGGTAATTTGCCCAGGATTCCCCCTCAATAGACTCCGGCTGGGCTGGCTCTATCCACCGGCTAGGAGATTGCATTTGCTCACTTTTACGCCGGAATACCTCTGCAACGTCGGTGGGGATAGCCCCCAGGAGGGCTGGGCAACCGGGTTTAAAAATACCGGCTTTTTCGCGGGCGATATTCGCCAGGGTTGGCCCCAAAACCTGCCAATGGTCTCGGCTCAAGGAGGTGATGATACTTAGCAAGGGATGATCACAAACGTTCGTTGCATCCAAGCGTCCCCCTAGACCCACTTCAACCACGGCAACGTCTACGTTCTCTTGGGCAAAATAAAGCCAAGCGGCCGCGGTCATAATTTCAAATAGGGTCGGGCTAGTCTCCGAGTGGGCAGGGGCCTGGTCAGACACCGTTTGCAACAACTCGCATAATCTCGCCTCGGCGATTGCCGTTTGATTGAGACAAATCCGTTCCGTCCAATCCAATAAATGGGGAGAGGTATAGCGCCCGACTCGATAACCCGCTTGGGTCAAGATCGAAGAAAGATAGGCACAAACAGAACCTTTGCCATTGGTTCCCCCGACGTGGATAACGGGAACCTGCGTTTGGGGATTGCCTAAACGAGCCAATAGCCCCCGGATACGGTCTAGGCCTAAATTAACCCCAAACCGTTGGTAGGGCTGGAGCAAATCGCTGATGGTCATTAAAGTTTTGGAGAAGATAAGTTAGACTGCTATTTTCTGACAGAAACGTGTTAAAAAGCTATTGATGAGATGGCTGGTTGAATAACTCTAAGTTCTGATTTATTACCTATGGCTAAAAAATACGTCAATCGGCATAACACGATTTTGGGAATGATGTATGGAAAACTTCTGGCGATCGCTCAATTGGGGAGTAATATACGGAAAGATTCTTGAAAAAATGCGTATTAGGAGTGATATACGGAAAGTTTCCGTATAATCCGTAGTTATACCCTTACTGACAATAAACAAGAAAGTATAGATTTAGAAGTAGCTTTCTGTAAGACTGTTTCCTATCTGTGCCGCTAATAATGGCGGCACAGCATTGCCGACTTGAGTAAATTGTCGAGCCGATGCACCCATGAAAATATAATCTTTCGGAAATGTTTGGAGGTGAGCGCATTCCCGAACACTTAATGTGCGAGGAATTTCGGGATGTAAGTGCGAACGTCCACCGCCTTTTGTTCCTCCAGCGATAACTGTTTTCGACGGCAATAAAGGGTCAAGTCTATCAACTCGTCCCAGTTGGTCTCTCTGTCCGTAACCTAACCGCATATATCGCAAAATTGATTCGGCTTTGTGTTCACGTGTTTCGTTGTTAAATAATTCGGGATAGTAATCGTTCAACACACTTCCCGCACCGAATATTTCTAGAGAGGGAACGGGATACTTAAATATTTTACTCGTGCGCGAGCCGACCAGAAATAATCGGAGTCTTTGTTGTGGAACACCATAATGTGCCGCGTTGAGAACAAACGGTTCTTCAACTTGATAGCCATTTAGACACAATTCTTCAATCACAGTTCTTAGTTGTATTCCACCATCAATGTCTCTTAGTCCCGGCACATTTTCAATCACAAAAGACTTTGGCTGAAATGCGATAATGAGTCTCACAAAGTCAAAAAGCAGGTTACCGTTTTTTTCGTGTGAAAAGCCGACTCTTTTAAAATTCTCACCAGACTTGGAAAACCTTTGATTAGCGGCGATTGAAAATGGTTGACAAGGAGGCCCTCCAACGAATAGACCTTCAAATGGTGTAGATATTATATGTCCCAATGTTTCGGCGACTTCCTCAAATTTTGAAACATCGCCAGAATGCGTTGGAGGTCCGAACACATTCCATGTCGGACGATTTCGCCGAAGCGTTTTACAAAAGAGTTCGTTAATCTCAAACGCTGCCAAGTGCTTATATCCAGAAGCTTCTAATCCCAAATCCATTCCACCGCAGCCAGCAAAAAAACTTACTACTGGAATTTCTTGCGTCAAAACTTTTACTTCATTCAAGTTGAGTGGAGAACGCCCTGTCCAAATTTTTGCTTTCGATTCCTCATAAATCAAATCTTCATACGTCCAGCCTGCTCCTCTTAAAATATCAACAAGAGGCACATTCGTACTTTCCGCTTTTTTAAGTATTCTGAATTGCTCTTGCAAATGAGCATTTTTTTGCTTAGATATTTTGACTATCATATTATCAAACCAGAAAATTGATTTTTCATCTCCTGATAAACAGCACGGGCTTCCCTAGTATCTTTGAAATCCCTTTTATTGTTACCATCAAGCCACACATCATAAAATCGGTGAATCGCTCGATGGCAATTTGGACAGACTGGAACGATATCATCAAAAGTCGTACCAGTTGCTTCAACCCTCGTACCTGAAGAGAGTGGTAAGAGATGATGCAAGTCTACAATACGCTCTGTCCATGGATAAGTTTTTGCTGTATCGAGAGTGCAGACATCACAAATTGCCGTTGGACGAACCAAGAAAAATTCTTTCCGAAGTCGACTGTTGCGCTCGATTGTAACGTGTGTTTTTTTGACTTTACTACCTTCCCGAAAGCCACTCTCCACAACTTCTTCGATGATCGTATTTGGATAATCGAAAGTGATGTTCGTGCTACCATCTCTAAACAACGCAGCTAATCTTCGTATCTCGGCTTCCCTGTCGTTGGCACGGGGACCTGAAATCTCAAATAAATCTTTGAAAATATTGTGTGCATCTTCCCTATTAAGGGTGACAATTATTTCACCACTTTTTATGTATAAGTATGAAATTTGCGAAATAACTTTCAGGCTTTCTAGTGATTGCCTCCGTAAATTACTCTCCATAGCTCTGCCAGAATCTTTATAAGACGAGTCAGTTTTCATAATTGAAATAAACTGTTCGTCATCTTCGGTTCCATCAAAACCACTTATTTGATATGCGCCAATAATTTCATCTAAACTTGTAATAGAACTCTGTCCAATAGCAACCTTTGTTAAAAGATACTTGAGTGAAAATAGTAATGGATAGCGAAACTCCGCATTAGGTCGCCAACCTTCCAAAGCTGGAGAAGGTTCGGTAAAGGCACTTACCAAAAAATGCAAGTATTCATCACAAGTTACCAATCCAGATTGAGACAACACATCGGCGACGGGAGTCGGCTGTGCTACTCCATTAACTTCACTGACAAGAAGACAAATCTTCAAAATACGAGAATAATTTCGCCATGGACTATGCGTTGCTGGAGCTTGAAAAGGTAAACCAGTTTCCGCCAAAATCTGAGCACGATCTGCTGTTTTGAAATCGTTTGCTTTGACGAAACTTGCGATTTGTCGAAGAGCGTCAAATTGAAAGTAGGCTAAACGACCTTGATCCCAATGCCACATTAGGCTTAACTTTATATATTTATATATATGGGCAACCCAATCTTAGCATCAAACGAGTATAACAAGTCGTTGGAGCGGAACGGGCTGTTACATCACAGCAAGGGTGTCAAAGGTGATTGCCGTCCGCTCAACTCCAAGCCGTTAGGTAGATGTAGTTAAATTAATCATAATTTAATGATCAGTTTGGCACTCTATCCCCCCAGTCTTCCTCACTAAAGCTCCGGTTATCAAGGGGGGATTTCATAACTATTTACGCTCACTCACTTGGGTGATTACCCACAAAATTTATACCAGCAAGTCCCCCAGTATTGGGGGATTTAGGGGGCTTGTGAACTGTATTTCTTTTTTTGAATATAACTTTAAAACGATTTCAATCTTCCTCGTGTAGGTCGCCCTAGCTCGTTTTCCCCTTGAACCTTTCCCCCCGGCTCTGGGTCTATACCCCCGTAGCCAATCATGAGGTCAGTCGGTGCTGGTGGACAATCCTACCCAGACAGGCGATCGCCAACAAACGTCCCCGAGGGGCAATCCGAGTCACTCCCTGAGTGAGCAGGTGATCGTGAAAATGAGTCAAGAAGGCGATGCTGATTCCTTTCGCCAGCTCTATCGGCGTTATCAGCAAAAAGTACGCTCCACCCTAGTTCAGTTGTGCGGCAACCAACGGCTCGATGACCTAACCCAAGAGGTTTTTTTGCGGGTATGGAAAGGGCTCCCGACCCTGCGAAACCATCGCTATTTTTCTACTTGGCTCTATCGCATTACCTGGAATGTCGCCCAGGATGAACGCAAAAACCTGGGTCAGACCGCTCGCTATCAGGTCAGGGAACGGGACGACGACGAGGAAATGAGAGACCCTCAGTTATCTCGTCCCCAGGATAGTCCGGATCTGATGCACCTACATTATCAAGATTTGGTGCGTCGAGGCTTAGAGAGTCTTAGCTTTGACCACCGCACGGTTTTGGTGCTCCATGACTTGGAGGATCTGCCGCAAAAGACCGTGGCAGACATTTTGCAACTGCCCACCGGCACGATCAAATCCCGTCTTTTTTATGCTCGTCAGGCCATTCGTCACTATCTACAGGAGCAAGGAGTTCACGATGCCCTCTAATTCTCAGGATGAGACCCAACTTATCCATTTCCTCAAACAACATTCTCCCCCAGCGGCGATCGCCACCCCCGAGTTAGAGGATCTGCTCATTAGCAAAATCCAAAAACAGCCCCAACTCCAAAAAATTAAGCCCCGACCTTGGCTGGCTCTAGCCTGGGGAACCTCCCTGGTGGCCAGCGCCGGATTACTCTTGCTTTGGGTTGTCAACCCTGGTCCGGGTTCGTTGCGGACAGCCCAGGAGCCCCTTAGCTCAGAGGAATTAGAAGCCTTCTTACTAGAGACCTGGTCTGTGACCACCGAAAATTCCTCGCCGGCCGTGCCAGCCCTGGCGGAATCCTCTGGAGTGGTGGGCGATTGGTTGGTCTTGGCTGAGCCCTTAGACCGCTAAATTCGGGCAAATTTCTGCTTTTTTATTCACATCAGTTTTTTTTAGGAGTTTTTCCCATGAAATCCCATCGTCTAATGTTAGTTGCTAGCCTCATTCTCGTCGGCCTTAGTCTTGGCCAACCGCTAGTGGAAGCCTCTCCCAATCTTCAATCCGCAAGCCCTGATGTCCTAGAGCTGGCTCAATCCCCCGGCATGGGTAACCGTCGCGGCGATCGCAAACAACAGTGGATGAAGGAACTAAATTTATCACAAGAACAACAACAACAATTGGCTGCCATTCAACAAAAATACAAAGGACAAACCGAGCAACTAAGGCAACAATTACGGACAAGTCAAGATGAGCTTCGCAATTTAATGGGGGGAAGTGCCTCTAGCGACGCGATTCGGGCTAAAAACGATCAAATTGTTGGTTTACGTCAACAACTTAATAAGCTTCGCTTTGAAAGTATGTTAGAAAGTCGGGATATTATGTCTCCGCAACAGCGACAACAGTTTACCCAGTTAATGAACCAACGACGCACCGCAGGAAAAGGTAAATGGGGCGGTGGCGGCGCGAAACAAAACTAGAGAGGACTGCCAATTAATGAAAATCCCGCCCAGTAAAAGGGGTGGGATAAACTGGTGGGATTGGGACTAGAGCCCTGCAAAACCGGCGGTAGGGTCACGGGACCGCGAGAACTGACCAATTCCCCCGATTTCACATAAACTGTGCCGCGAATCATCCCAATCTGTGTTTGACGCAGGGCATCGGCCTTATCAAAACTCTGTTTGAGCCGCTGGTAAAACTCACTCATGAGTGCCAACGTTCCGGCATCACTGACATACCAAAAACTGGCCAGGGCCGTGCGGACTCCGGCTTGGATGGCTAGCCCCGAAAATCCCAATTCGGCATTTTTGTCGCCGACCGCGGTTTGACAAGCACTCAATACCAACAGATCTACCGGGGGATCATTCAGGTTGAGTTTGGTCATTTCACTCAGAGTCAACCGGCGATCGCCAAACTGAATATAGGACTCCGCCGGAGCGCCACCGACAAAATTGGCGTGGGTGGCCAAATGGACAATGGAAAAATTTGTTTTTTCTCGCAGACGCTGAAAAGCTTCCAACGAAAAAGCCTTATTCAAAACAAATTCTCCTGGCCAGGGAGTTTGGGCAATGGTCTCTAATTCCGTCTCTACCCCCGGCAGGGCGGTTTCATCTGCAAATTGCGACGCTCCCATGGCCAAAATTTGGGCATCGGCCAAGGTGCCAATACTGATTTGGGACAGATTAAATCCTGGAATCAAAGAAACGCCATATTTTTCCACTAGGAATTGCTCGCCATCGTAAAGCGCCGAAAATGGAATCGACTTCAGCCCTGGTCCCACACAAAAAACTATTGTATTAATATTATTTTTGGTTAAGGCCGTTTCCACCGGAGCCAGCATCCAATCATACAGTTGTTTTCCCAAGGACAAATATCGACGGGTCGCCGTGGGTTGGGAAATTTCCGCCAAAAAATCCTGTTTAATGGGCAAAAACTGAGCCTGCTTAGCTTCCGGCACATGGTAACCCAGGGGAGTTTGTCCGGGGAATGTTACCAACGCCGTTAGTTCCTCTTCGTCTAAAGACAGCCAAATAACGGCGATCCGCTTGCCCGTACTGTCTTCAATGTCCTGTAAACGAGCGGCAATTTGATCCCCTGTATAGCTCGCACTCACAAACGAGCGCTGGAAATAGGTTTCATAGGTCCTTTGCCACTTACTTTCCATGGCCGCAATCATCTGAGATAGCCCAGGAGCTTGCTTGAGTTCGACCTCAGTAGTTTGGGCAACGAGTTTGGCATGGGATAAGCCTAGTACACACAAAAGAGTAATAGCAAAAAATAGTACTTGTTGATAAAAACGACGTCTCGACATAAAGTTTTTCCGATGGGTGTCATTAGTGGGTAAATAAATTGGAGTCCGACGACCAAATATAATTAAGTAAGCCGTGGGTTTGTCGAGTTTGCATCCAAACACGCCCCTCTCCCTGGAAACGACAGAGTCTGCCGTTGCCGCCAAAAAAACCTCCCTTTAGATTATCCGCACAAAGTCCCTCAACGGATTCAATCGTGTAGGTAATAGTATCCTCAAAGGCCAAAATATAATCTGGGTTTAGTCTCAAGTCATCGTCTAGGGGCAACTCCAAAACACCGCCGTAGGCATTAAACCACAAGTTGCCCTGTCCTATACAGTGTAGGAGAAAGGTCCCTGGATCATTATAAAAATCCTTCATCCCGGCAAAGGTCGTATTAATTTGCACGGTCGGTTCACAAGCCATAAAATGAGATGATTGTAAATAAATTCCTGTCTTGGCAGACAAAGAATAGTGGTGTAGCGTTCCAGGCAATGCCGGGGACAGATGAATGCTTCCTGCTTGTTTTTCCGCCCCAAATTGATTAAGCAGTAATACTTCTTTTCCTAGACTATTGGTCAGGTTTTGTACTAAGCCCCCTCGAAGTTTGGTCATAAGGGTGATGCTAGGATCCATTGCCATGAAAACCGACGCATCCACCAAAATACTTTTATGGGGTTTTAACTGTAGGTTTAAAGTTGCGTGTAATGATTCATTCTCAATGGTGAATTTAGTCCCGTTATCCTCGGAGTCATTAGACTTTTTTGCACGCCCATCTTTGATGTTGATAATTAGGTTTTCGGCAAAGTTTTTTTCCATGATTGACCCTAGAATGAATGCAATTTTAAATGGGACGGGTTTTACTCTGCGGATAGTAGTTTGATTAAGTCTCTTGGACGATGGGTTTGACAAAATACCTTCCCTTGTCCTTTGAATTCATAGAATGTTTCCTGCAATGGTAACAATGGTCCTAACCAGCTTTTTTGTTTAGGAAGAATTTTGACTTTTAAGCTATTTTCAAAAGCAACAATATGCTCAAAATTAACACAATAACTGCCGTCAACATCCACTTCATACAGACCACCAAAGGCGCTTATGATGATCAAACCATCTCCAAATAAGCTAAGCCAAGTACTCTTGTCTACTGTCTTTGAAGACTTCAACGGTTGGAACCCAACAAAAATATCAATGCCGCCACTCGAAGCCAGGTAGGAACTGTGACGCATGATTAACTTATATTGACTTAGATTGTAATAAGTTAAATTTCCTACTAGGGGAGGTGCTAGGTATAATTCAACCCCCGTCTCATTGGCTTTAAAGCTCTGTACAAAGAGGGATTTAATTTGAGTGGAATCAGATTTTTTATTGACTGGCGCACCGCCTCGTCTGACCAGGGTTTGCACGTCTAAGTCTCCCTTCATCGCTATTAGTGCCCCTGCCTGGGCCACAATTTCTTCCTTGTTTTCTAGGACAATGTGGGCGATCGCCGTTTCAGGTTGATGCAGAAATTTAATATCCATGGAAACCCACTCAGAGCCTAGCGAAATTTTAGACGAAGATAACGATTCAAGCCACTCATGCTTCGAGATTGCAAGTACACAACCCCTTTACCAATTAATTGCGATACTGTTCCTTCACCGGAGGCATGGGAGCCGACTAGGCCCTTGGGAAAATTGACCCGTAGCTGAACTTTAGGACTGTAGGCCAATAAATGTTTATGCTCGACTGTCATGCGCTCATGGACTTGCCAGGGAGAGACTTGACCATATTTTCCCAAAAAGACTCGCCCTTTTCCTTCTAGCTTGAGGCTATAAAGTCCGTACCCCGCCCACCAACTCGACCAGCCCACCCAGTGAAGTGTGAGACGAATACCAGAGGTATAGGCAAGATAAACATCCGGGGCTAAACATAGCCCATTCTTGGTGACATCTAGGGGGAGTAGGTCTCCCACCACCGCTTTACTCAAGACTAAGGTTAAGGACTCCGTCGTAGGGTTGTGGATAAAACTAACCACGGGAGCATTGCCGCCCAAGCATCGAAACCAGAGAGAGCGCAATACCCCCAGGCCAAGCCCCGGTTTGACGACTAAGCCCTCATCCAGGCTGACAAGGGCTCCTGCCGCTGCAAAAATTCGTTCACCGGGCTTAAGGGTGATGTAGAGCAGGGAAAATGCCGGTCTAAAACGGATTTTATACTGCACGATCGGGTTTATCCTGACGCATAATAATATATGTTTTATCGAAAAACTGGGTTTTAAACCCCGTCCCTTCGGCATGAGTTCGGCGAGCTAACTCGAGCCGCTCAGGATAAGACCTTCAGGACGGCTTTAATTTTCTTGTAGGATAGCAGGATGAAGTTAAGGTATCAATACCGATTTTACCCGACAAACCAACAGCCACAGGGCTTGGCTCAGTTGTTCGGATACGTGCGGGTAGTTTGGAATGACATTACCCCGAAAAAGTGGACAAGAAAGTTAAGCGGGGATAGGTGGTTCGATCTAGTCAAATGGGTGATGGACACCTTTGGATGGATACTGGAGATGGTGCTCAGACCCGATCGGGTTAAATCTTGTACTAAGTTAGGTTGAGTTTTAGCTTAGGTAAGGTCAACTTTTAAGCTTTTTGAGTCAAGTTTGTGCCTACTCAAGTTCAAATTTGAGCTTCAGTAGGTTAAGTGAGAACTTTATGTGCTAGCTTCACGTATGAGTCGCTGTTACCTATCAACAAAATATGTCAGACATTCAAATTTTATCGGAAAACTTGAACAATAAGGAAGTTCTGCTTCTTAATGAGTTGCAACAGTATCCAATAAAAGTCAATGAGGGAGTATGGATATTGTCAGAACCTCCTAAGAACTTGCTGGAGAACGTTACAAATAACGTCCATACAAGAATTTTTAACGCTCTTGATACTCTTGAGGAGAAAGGCTTAATAGAACAACAAAACAATGAAATATATATCAGTCAACGAGGAAGAGAAGTAACTGAATATTTACAAAAGCAACAGTCAGATCAAGTAAAAATTTCAACTTCAAAACAACATGCTAATTCACAAGCAAAACTCGCTAAAAGTAATGAAATGCTTGATTTATATAAGAAAGGCTTATCCTATCAAGCTATTGGAGATTTATATAATTTGACTAGAGAAAGAGTGCGTCAACTTCTAGATTTTAATTCAGCTTTTCATGCGTATTTAATTGAGAGGGAAGAAGCTGAAACTCAAATTATAAAAGAGCAAGAAGAGAGAAAGAAGCAGGAGCAACTGGCTAAAAGTATAATTTCTATTTATCCTGAACGGGTTGAAGAGCTATGGGACTATGAGAAAAATATAGATATTCTTCCTGAAGAAATAGCTGCTGGCTCTACTATGTTATCGGCATGGTTTAAATGTCCTATTGATGGACATTCATGGCAGAAAAGACCAAATGACATTACTACGAGTTGGGATAGAGGGGCTAGTGGGTGTCCTAAATGCGCTGGCAAAAGTAAGAAACCAGAGAAACAACCTACTCTAATAGAAGTATATCCCGATCTTATTGCCCAGTATTGGGACTTTGAAAAAAACAATGATTTAGGAATTAATCCATCAAAAGTAACTCTTAGCAGCAATAAAAAAGTTTGGTTTAGATGCCCTAATGACGGAAATGAGTGGCAATCACAAATTGCGTCTAAAGTGAAACAGCAGTGGTCAAAAGGTAATGCTGGTTGCCGAGTGTGTAATGGTACTTCTCATCGCAAAATCGGTGAATGGCAACGTAAAAAGTCAATAGCAATCGAGTTTCCTGATGAAATCGCTAAATATTGGTTTTACAAAGCAAATGACGAGCTAAAACTCGACCCAATGAAGCTAACAGCTGGATCGAGTAAAGAAGCTTTTTTTAAATGCCCTGTTGATGGCCATGAGTGGATATCAACTCTATCTTCAATAAGACTAGCTTGGAAAAACAATAATAGTGGTTGTCCAGCTTGTAGAGGATTAGTTACTATCGCAACTACATCATTGATCTCTTTATATCCAGATTACGTTAGTAAATATTGGGATTACGAGAAAAATAATACATTAAAAATATTTCCGGATAAAATAACTAGAGGTTCTCAAAAAGAGGCATGGTTCAAATGTTCTACTGATGGGTATGAGTGGAAAACTAGAATAGGTAGCATTACAAAAAGTGCTTGGAGTCGTGGAAATAGTGGATGTGCTAGATGTGGTGTAGGATGGACTTTAGAAGCTATTCGTCAATTTGTAGCCAGTTTAGAAGGTTATGTTCCTAACCTGACTCAAGCTGAATTATATAAAATCTTTGAACAGTCAGGTGCTTTAGGTACACAAAATACTGAAGGACTAAAAATTCTTAAAGCTATTATCAAAGGCAAGCTTTCAGGACAAAAACTTCGTGATGTAATTCAGGGCAAAGAAGTCAAAATATCTAATGAAGACAGTAAATCAGATGATAATCTCAAAGCTGATGACGAACTAGAAATAATCGATGCTGCAAATACATCTCAAATAATTCACGATTTTGAAACTTGCAATGAATCATCAGCACAAAATGAGGAAACCAACGAACTACCAAGAATCAAAGTTCAGAAAAGTTTAGAATTTTTGAACAGTCAAATCGTTGCATCAGCAGATCAGGAGGCGATTGATTTTTTTATTGCTTCTCGGCGTAATCGAATTTGGGCAGAAGTCTTTGAAGATGAATCTGCCGTTGAAAGCGTAGAAGCTTTTACTGAAGAAGGTTATGGTCGTCAGGTGCGAGATCAATTTCTCGATGAATATACGCAGGCTCAAAATATGCAAATTCCCACAGGCTGGGCATTTCGTATCAACGGCAAAATTACACCACCCAACTTAATGCAAAAGTTAGCGGCGGTCAGGCTTCGCAATCAACAGCGAATGTTAAACCTATCGCTAACTGGAACAGGTAAAACTATCGGCGGAATTCTTAGCAGTCGCATTATTGACGCTCATCTTACGGTAATTATTTGCCCACTAGACACAATTCCTAACTGGCACAAGGAAATCAAAGAAGTATTTCCCGATAGTCGAGTCACAACCAAAAACTTCAATCCGCATTGGATCGATATTGAAAGCGGACACCACTACATTATTCTTAATCATGAAATGTTTCAGCAGTCATCAACCTCTGCTCATATTCGGCAACTACTAGACCGCTATCAAATTGACCTGATTATTGTTGATGAGATTCATCGCTGCAAACATCGTAATGATGATCCATCTAAACGTCGGCAAATGGTTCTTGCACTAATTACCAATGCAACAGAAAAAAATCCTAATCTTCATGTACTTGGTATGAGCGCAACACCTGTAATTAACAATCTCAAAGAAGGTAAAAGCTTAGTTGAATTAGTCACTGGTGTTGAACGTAAAGATCTTGGCGAAAAAGCCACACTCAACAACTGTATGCGCTTACATCAAGCATTTGTCACTTTAGGCATCCGTTCTAAAGTCAAACCCAAAATCACAATCAACAAAATTAAAATCCCTGTTGATTGTACTCACCTAGTTGACAAAATTCGTGAAGAAGGGACTTCTGTTTTAAAAATGGAACAAATTCTAACCAGTGCAAGGATTCCAGTAATTCTTAACGAAATTCGTCCTAAAACTATTGTTTATACCCATTACGTTGAAGGCATAGTCGATCAGCTAAAAGCTGCTATTGAAGGTGCAGGCTGGACAGTTGGTTTTCACATGGGCGGCGATAAAAGTGGAAAAAATGATTTCATTGACGGCTCTATTGATGTACTGATTGCCAGCAGTGCAATGGCGACAGGTGTTGATGGATTTCAAAAAGTTTGCGATCGCTTAATTCTCAATATTCCACCTTGGACAAGTGCTGAACTTGAACAGCTAGAAGGACGCTTAAATCGTCAAGGTCAAATTCACGATACGCTCTCAATTCTTATGCCTGTTACCTATGGCTTAGATGACGGTGAACATTGGAGTTGGGATGAAGGAAGATTAGCAAGATTGCAAAATAAGCAAACAGTAGCCGATGCTGCCGTTGATGGTGTGATGCCTGATGGACAACTGCGAACAGAATCTCAAGCATTCCGCGATTTACGAAAATGGCTAGAGAGATTAAAAACTGGTGAGCAAAAGCCAATCGTTCGCCCCAGAATCTTTGTCCCACTTCCAGGCACAGATCCTGCTGATGTTCAGCGCCGTAATGTTAACTATGGAGACTTTAGCCGCATGAATGCACGTTGGAATACTAGCTATAGCCAAACCAACTATGAGCGAATACAAAATAACCCTGAAGAGTGGATGCAGTATCACACTCTCTATCAAGAAGCTAGAAAAACTTGGTCTGTTCTTCCCTATCAAGAATCTATTAAATGGCTCCAAAAGCGCTCAGATTTGGTTGTAGGTGATTTTGGTTGTGGTGAAGCCCTAATTTCTAAAGCATTAGCCGACAAACATACATTTCATAACTTTGATTTCATTGCGATCAATGATTCCGTCATCGAGTGCGATGTATCTCAAGTTCCTTTAGAAGATAACTGTTTAGACGTTGCCATATTTAATTTATCGCTCATGGGATTAAACAGTGATGACTACCTTCAAGAAGCCGCCCGTACACTTAAACTCGATGGTCAACTTTGGATTTACGAAGTAACTTCACATTTCAAAATTCTAAAAGAATTTGGTGCATTGCTTGAAAGACTAGGTTTTAGAATCATTGATTCAAATAAAAATTGGAAATTCTGGCATATCAGAGCCATCAAGTCTGAGGAAGTTATTCCAATATAAACCCAGTCCAGTCTGAAAACCTTAGTTTTGTAAAAATTCTTGAAAGCCTTTCCACATAAAAGTGTTGGACTTACAAAACGTCATCAGATAACTCCAGGTCTGAACCTGGACGAGGTTTAACCAGCGTTCTATTAATCCAATTGCCTTTCGCCTGAAAATCGATAAATGCAAATTTACCAAGCTATTTGGGGATTTGCGAAGAATTAGCTCCCAACTCCTCCAGTACAGAAGCTTCCCTTTGAAAGAGCTTCGTCACGACTTCATGGGACCCCTGGGACTGGGTCGGCTTGAGACGCTTGACCACTACAAACCGTTGGGACGGTAAATGAGTATCCCTCGCTATGTAGATTTCTCCAAAACCGCCAGCTCCCAACGGCTTCACCACCTCATAACGATTGGCAAGCAAGGAAGACATAGATGATTTTTAATAAAAAAAAACAATTAGTATGCAAGGTCTACCAGAAGCCATACCCCAAAGAACTGCTCCTTGCTTAAAAAGTATTGAAGCATTGCGCCAGGGGGCGACGGTGCTCTAGAACATTAATGTTAATTAAGAGTATCTCGGTTAATATCCATAAGATACCATAAGTACATATCTAGTCAAGCCCATCGAACAAAAATATAGGATGACAAGGATTGCAATCTCCTCCCTTGCAAGCTACAGTGCATAGAAGAGTTAGATCGCAAGAGCAAAAAAGATAGTAATATAGTCAATATTTGTAAAGCGTGATCAAGCTATGACTACTTTGTTGCAAAAAGCATTTACAGAAATTCAAAAACTTCCCAACTATCTTCAAGATGAGCTTGCTCAACAACTACTAGAAGATATTGAAAGCGAACTAAAATGGCATAAAAGTCTTTCAAAAGAAGATGTAGATTTAGGGTTTTTACTAACAATGGCACAAGACGCTCTAATCGAAGAGCAAGAGGGAACAACTGAGGATAAAGGCTTTGGCGAAGAATGAAGTCATCAAGAACTAAGATGTTTCGGCAATTTTTCTTAAGTTTGCCAAAAAGGGTACAAGAGACTGCGAAAAAAATTATGAACTATGGAAAGAGAATCCTTTTCATCCAAGCCTAGAATTCAAACAGGTCAAACCGAAAGAGAAAATATGGTCAGTCAGAATCGGAATTGGATGGCGAGCTTTGGGGATTATGAAGTCAGATGAAGAAAAGATAGTTTGGTTTTGGGTGGGATCACACTCGGAGTATGACAAGATTCTAGGTAAAAAATAAGAGCAATCTAACAAATCACTGTACCCGAACGCATGCTAAAGTAATCCCAAGCATCCTAAAGTCAGTGACGGCAAGTGAGTTCAGCTGTTGTAATATCCTTTCTCAGCAACGGCGATTTAGGGGAATGAATCCTCAAGGCTCGTCTTTTTTCTTTTGTACGCTAGCCTGTTCAAGAGGGGACTCAGGGGAGATATATATAGTCGTCCGACACAGATTTTAAATAAAATTCTTGCCTAATGCCGCAAACCATTGTTATTAAAATTGGTACTTCTAGTCTGACCCAAGCCGAAAACGGACAATTGGCCCTTTCGACCATTGCCGGTCTGGTGGAAACTCTCTGTGCGCTTCGGCAAGCCGGACATAACCTGGTGCTGGTCTCCTCGGGAGCCGTGGGAGTCGGCTGTGTACGCTTGGGCATTAGCGATCGCCCGAAAAAAGTGGCCACGAAACAGGCGATCGCCGCTGTGGGTCAAAGTCGCTTAATGCGGATTTATGATGATTTATTTAGTAGTCTGGGGCAACCCATGGCCCAAATTTTGCTGACACGCCGAGAACTGATCGACCGGAGTTGCTATGTCAATGCCTACAATACCTTTCAGGCGCTATTTGAGTTGGGCGTGATTCCCATTGTCAATGAAAATGACACAGTGGCGATCGAGGAACTTAATTTTGGCGACAATGACACCCTCTCGGCCCTGGTGGCGAGTTTAATTGAAGCGGATTGGTTATTTATCCTCACCGATGTAGACCGACTCTATTCCGCTGACCCCCGCCTCGACCCGGATGCTCGCCCGATCGCCTTGGTCAGTGTGAATGAATTATCGCAACTGCAAGTATCGGCTAATAGTACGGGGTCTGCCTGGGGAACCGGAGGAATGCAAACCAAGCTCACCGCCGCTCGTATTGCCACGGAATCCGGGGTGAGGACGGCGATTACCTACGGTCGTCAACCCAGCAATATTTTACAAATTCTTGAAGGAACGGCGATCGGTACTCAATTTGAAGCCCAAAGTCGCCCCGAAAATGCCCGCAAACGTTGGATTGCCTTTGGTCTGTTGCCCACCGGGACCCTATACGTAGATGATGGCGCCGTGAAGGCCCTACGCCAGGGCGGAAAATCCTTGTTGGCCGCTGGCATTATTAAGGTAGAGGGGGAATTTCAGGCGCTGGATGCCATTCAAATTTGCGACTGCCAAGGTCTAGAAATTGCCAGGGGATTGAGCAATTATAGTAACCAAGAACTCGTTACAATCCAAGGGCATCGCTCCGACGAAATCACCATACTTTTAGGGTATGACGGCCCGGACACGGTGGTGCATCGAGATAACTTGGTCGTGATGCCATGATGTAGATTAGCTATCCCTCTTTCATCAGACTTGGTAAATTAAAATCGAATGAAAAGGCTAGAAGGGATTGTCAAGAGGTTTGTGTCAAAGGAAAAAAGAGTTCAAATTCATTTAAATAGGAGAAAAGGATGTTAATCAAAACTGAACTCATTGATGAACTGCTAAAAGACTACAAAAAACCCGATGATTTATTTGGGAAAGAAGGAATTCTGAAGCAGTTGACCAAAGCCTTGATCGAAAAATGCCTAGAAACGGAACTAGAAGTCCATCTAGAGCAAGAAAGAGCGGAGGAGAAAGAAACTCCTAAAAGTCCTGTGAGTCAACGGAATCGGCGTAACGGCTACAGCCCAAAGACGGTAAAGGGGGAGTTTGGAGAAACAAGGATTCAAGTCCCGCGAGACAGAAACAGTGAATTTGAGCCAATATTAGTACCGAAGGGAGAAACACGAATTCCGGGCATGGATGAAAAAATCATTTCACTGTATGCACGGGGGATGACAACCCGAGATATCGAGGAACAACTAAAAGACTTGTACGGGATAGAGGTATCCCATGCTCTGATATCGAAGGTGACAGAAGCAGTGGAAAGCCAAAGAAAAGAATGGCAGAACCGGACTCTAGACCGGATTTACCCGATAGTGTACCTAGATGCGATGGTGGTCAAAATCCGCCAGGAGGGGCGAGTCATCAACAAAGCTATCCACCTGGCATTAGGCGTGAATATGGAGGGTCAGAAGGAATTATTGGGAATGTGGATAACGGAGAATGAATCCGCCAAGTTCTGGCTGTCGGTGATGACGGAATTACAGAACCGAGGGGTCAAGGATATATTTATTGCCTGTGTCGATGGATTGACCGGTTTTCCTGAAGCCATTGAAGCCGTATTTCCCCGAACACGAGTCCAGTTATGCATTGTACACATGGTACGTAATTCCTTGACCTACGTCTCCTACAAAGACCGCAAAGCCCTCGCCACTGACCTGAAGGCAATAATTTATGGGGCAACTACCTTAGAAGCCGCTGAGCAAGCCCTGGTGGATTTTGGCGAACGTTGGGATGAGTCCTATCCTGCCATTAGCAAATCTTGGCTGACCCCTTGGGAGCGGGTCACTCCTTTCTTTGCTTTCCCCGAAGATATCCGCAAAGCTATCTATACTACCAATGCCATTGAGTCGATGAATATGACTCTGCGTAAGGTCTCCCGCCATCGTCGCTCTTTTCCTAGTGATGAATCTGCTCTCAAGCTCATTTTTCTCGCCTTGGGCAATCTTTCTAAAAAATGGACTATGCCCATTCGTAATTAGAAGGCGGTTCTTAACCATTTTGCTATCGAATTTGAGGGGCGTTTTCCTCTCCAATTTCCTCCTTGACACAAATCTCTTGACAATTACGATTATCTGTGGAGAAGTGGTTCTAAGATTTCAGAACTATGTGTCATTTTTTGGGTAATTTCTGGTGCTATCTACTCTCACGTCAAAGATAGGGGCTTCCACTAGGTGGATTGTGGTAGATGCAATCCAAACTCGATTCTCTGTCTTTATAAACTCATCCAGAATTCGTGTAAAAAGTTTATCTTTTGTTAAGCGACGCTTTTTGTAATCAACTAAATAACGAACTGTAAACTCCATCCAATTATCAGTGAGAACTAGTGTAACTACTGGTTCAATTTTGGCATTCTCAATTAAATATTTTCTGACCATAGCTTGCCAAGCGGTTTTAACAGCAGACGTAACATCATCTGTAACTATTTCTTCAACAACCTGCTCAAGGATATTTCTGGCTAATCGGTGATCGCTCCCATATTTCACAGGTATCTTAATTTCATCCCAGAGGAATGGAAAATCTCCTGAATAATTAAACACAGGCTCTTTAAAAATAAAACTGTTGGCAATACGAACAATTCGTCCCGTGTAGAGATCGGATTGTACCCATTCACCCAGTTCCATTAACGTAGTTCGCAAAATGCCAATATCAATAATATCCCCTTTGATTCCTCCTAATTGGACACGATCGCCGGGCTTGTAAAAACCACCAAATGAAATAGCAGTCCAACCTGCGATGCTGGCAATCACTTCTTGTAGAGCAAAAGCAATTCCGGCACTTGCGACACCAATCGCAACTGTCAATCCTCCTAGTCGATCCTTAAAAACAATTGTAATAAAAACAAATCCAGCTAGATAACCAGTGAAAGCAATTAATTTACGAGCATAGTAGCGGCTGTCAGAATCGTTGAGATAACGAGTCAATGAATATTGGAAAAAACGAATTAATAAACTAATAATCAGAATGCCGATAATTGCAAAAAATAGTTTACCTAGAGTGGGATCGGCAAACCAAGAGGTAATCCATACAATTAAATTTTCCATAGTTACCAAAAAGTTTGAATAAACATATCTAAAACGTTAATAAAAACAAATTATGGTAGGTTTTCCTTCGGCGAGGCATTGTGGAATTGTCAAGAGATTTGTGTCCAAGAGAAAATGACCTTACCCTAAAAAAGTGGACAGGAAATTTAAGCGGGGATAGGTGGTTGTAGAGAGAGGTGAAATTGTTCTCGAGTTGGGATGGGAAAAGAAATCTGATGGTGGGGTGCAATCGCTGTCGATTATAAAAGACCTCAATCCATTCAACAATGGCAGTGCGAGCAAGGAAAGTCGTGGAGTGGATAAATTCAGTTTTAACGGTACCGAAAAAGCTTTCGGCTATGGCATTATCCCAATAACTCATACCAGAGTTTATCTTAGCTTGTAGAAGAGCATTTTGGCATACTGGGAGCCCCGGTTCGAGTGGAATAATAAGCCTGATTCCGCCTGCTTTCGTTGTCCCAAGGCGGCATTCAGAGCGGTCAAGACCAGTTCTGTGCACATAGGCTCTGCCATAGACCATCCCACTACTTTTCTTGAAAACAGGTCAATTGACCGCTAGATATCACCAGCCTTCCGTGGTCCAGATATAGGTCATATCCGCCACCCAAGCCCGGTCGGGTTTTGTCGCGGTAAAGTTACGAGCCAAAACATTCTCCGCCATCGATAGTGAGTGCTTTGAATCCGTTATTGCCTTGAATTTATGCCCCAGGTGAGCATTGATGCCAAGGGTTTCAGGCATTTTCTGGATAAGCTCTTATTTGGCAACAACCTTATCCACCCAGTAAGATCTATTGACAGATTAGCGAATGCCCTCAGGAGGCTTGACTTTTGATTAAATCTGCAAAGTTAAGTAAATGGTGGGATTCCCTAAACTCTAGCTTTTGGTTTGTGCCATCGCTAATGGTAGGGTTAGCCATCGGGCTTTCGTTTTTTACCATTGGGATCGACCACCGGCTGGAGTCTGACATCATCAGCGATGTCAGCTGGGTGTATTCATTGGGGCCTAGCGGGTCGCGGGCGGTACTTTCTGCGATCGCCGGTTCAATGATGAGCGTGGCCACTACGGCATTTTCCATCACGATTGTGGCGCTGCAGCTAGCCTCTTCCCAATTTGGGCCGCGTCTGCTGCGAAATTTTATGCAAGATACCGGCAACCAGGTAGTGCTGGGTACGTTTATTTCTACCTTTGTGTACAGCCTGATGGTGCTGCGCACGGTCAATGAGTCAGAGGGCCGCGAGTTTGTGCCCCATATAGCGGTAACCTGTGCCATTGTTCTGGCGATCGCCAGCATTGGCGTGCTAATTTACTTTCTGCACCATGCCGCCTCATCAATTCAGGTCGATAACATTATCCAAGCCGTCGGCGAAGACCTAGAGCACGCCATCCAGCGGCTGTTTCCTGAAACCACTGAGCACAGCTTCTTAAGCCAGACGAAAGAAACGACCGAAATCGATATTCCTAGCGGTTTTTACCGCCAGTCTTACCCCGTCAATGCTAAGCATGACGGCTATCTTCAGGCCCTTGACGATGGCCAGCTAATACAGATTGCCACGGAGAATGATCTAATTATTCAAGTGCAGTCGCGAGCAGGTCGCTTTGTGGTGCAAGGTAGCGAACTGGCACGGGTATTTCCTAGAGGCAAAGTCAATAAGCCCCTGAAATCCCAGATTGATGGGGCCTTTGTGCTCGGATCTAAGCGCACCAACCAACAAGACTTAAAATTTTCCATCAACCAGCTAGTTGAGATTGCGGTGCGAGCGCTGTCGCCAGGCATTAATGATCCGTTTACTGCCATTCGCTGTATAGACCAAATCAGTGCCACTCTATGCAATCTGGCCCGGCGTGACATTCCCTCGCCCTATCGCTATGATGACCAGAATCAGCTGCGATTGTCGATGCCATCCCTGACGTTTGTCGATGTTACTGATGCCGCCTTTAACCAAATTCGGCAGTATGGGCGGTCAAGCGTGGCGGTAACCATACGGCTTCTGGAGGCGATCGCGGTCATTGCCCCTTTCACCTACCGACCGGCTGATCGCGCCGCCCTCTGGCGCCAGGCCCAAATGATTGAGCGAGGCAGCCAAGATGCGATCGCCGAAGAACTCGACCGCCAGGATATTAAGGCGCAATATTTAGAAACTATCACTGTGCTCAATCAGCTACACTAGCATCCGTTGCAACACACTTATCAGACGGCAGTTACTTGGACTGCCCTTACGCAGAAGGGGATGGATAATTATTGACATCATTAAGGGCCGTAGTTGCTGGTTGGTTAGTAATACGACGAATACTAAAACTACCATCAGTTTCCAGAATTACTGCTTCAACTTCACTCATCTGACTGATACCTTGGTTACGAATGGCAGCACGCACTTCTTCAGGAGTTACCCGTTGTGAGCGGAGCGTACTCTGTAATAAATATTTGTCCCTTGTGAAATAACAGCGTTGGCTTTGACTTGACTAGCTGTTGAATCGTGGGAAAACACACAGACAGCCACTCTACAGTAAATTGGAGTGCAACCAGCAACAAGAGGGCAAGCAAACCCTCAGCAAATGCTACATCTTTTGGCGTTGCTGAATCAAGATATGAATCAGTAAGGGATAGGTACTTCTTGAAACTTTAGATAATGAATTAATAAACGGATGGAGTATCCTAACATATCCACCGACTTTGAATAACATAACGTTTTGCGATGTAGTCGGGCA
>JBGSZT010000067.1:0-6999 GCA_041750255.1 Synechocystis sp. | reverse complement strand
CAGTCAAACTGAGCTCAAAGCTAAGATACTTGCCTTCATCGAATACTTCAACCGCACCATGGCCAAGCCCTTTAAGTGGACTTACACTGGCAAGCCCCTGACCTCATAAATAGTCGCTTTATTTATGCCCTAGAGTACTAGGGGGGATTCAACCTACAAATCCCAACCATCATGCTCATTCTGCGACTAATTCGTCGTTTTCTGTGACTAGATTTATCCCCCTAAATCACTCTTGGGAAGGGTAACTTTGAGCTTATAGTCTACAAATCAGCCCGGAGTTTAAACTCATAGTCACTACCGGCTTCTAATTGATAATCACTCCGCTCCAAAAAACGCCCTAAGGGTTCATAGATCAAGGCTCGACCCAGGGATGGATGAACGCTGAGCCGACCTTGACTAAAACACCACTGAAACGTCCATTGATAATGGGCTGCCTCCACATCCCCACACATCACCCCCTCTTGCCACGAAAAGGAAGTTACGCGCAGATGGGCCGTGGTTTCCGGTATTGATTTGCCTGTCACGCCCACTCACCCCGCCTCAAACAATGTCCATCTGACAAAAAAGAGGTTATTTAGTGGAGACTGTACTTTTTTCCCCCTTTAGAGCAATCTCCTGCTGAAGTAGGTCAAAGGCCTTAGCATACTGCGGGTCGGCCATGGTGCCAATTTTGGTGCGGTCTTTTTGCAGTTCCTTGCGTTGGTTATCACTCAGTTCCACCGTGATATCGGGTTTAATCCCCTCTTTGTTAATATCTCGACCATTGGGGGTCAGATATTTGGCGATCGTCACGGCTAAACCAGAGCCATCCCCGAGTTCGCGCACCGATTGAACTAACCCCTTGCCAAAGGTCTTGGTTCCTACTAATTTCGCCCGTTTTTGATCCTGCAGGGCTCCCGACAAAATTTCACTAGCACTGGCTGAGCCGCCATCCACCAGAATCACCAGGGGTTTATCGGAAATTTGTTGTTGATTGGCGCTTTGTTGCTCGACTTCCCCTTGACGGTCTACGGTCGAAACAATTTTTCCTTCATTAAGCCAAAAGCGAGCAATATCGATACTGGCGTAGAGGAGTCCGCCCGGATTCGAGCGTAGATCGAGAATATAGCCCTTGACTTGGTCTTTTTCGAGTTTAATCATGGCGGCTTTCATTTCCTCCGACGCCTGGGCACTAAACTGATTCAGGCGGATATAGCCGACTTTGCCAATGCCGGTATTTTCTACTTGGGCTCTGACCGGATGGATCTCAATGCGGGCTCTCACCAAGGGGTAATCAATTTCTTTTTTCTCGCGTTGGATGGTGATGGTCACCTTGGTTCCGGGCTTCCCCCGAATTAGCTTAACCGCGTCATCCACTTCCATGCCTTTTGTTGACTTGCCATCAATTTTGACAATAATGTCCTTTGCCAAAATTCCGGCCCGATAGGCAGGCGTATCTTCAATGGGAGCCACGACCATGAGTTTTTTAGTATCTTGATCCTGGGCCAACTGAATACCCACCCCCGTCAGCTCTCCAGAGGTATCAATCCGCATGGACTGGAACTCTTCTGGATTCATAAAGCGGGTATAGGGATCATTCAGCCTTTCAAGCATTTCTCGAATGGCTTTGTAGGCAGACTCCGGGTCTTGATAGTCCTTGTCTAGATAATTGGTGCGGACAGCACGCCAATCCTCGCCATTGAAGGTACCATCAACATAGGTGCGGTTAACAATTTGCCAAACTTCATCTACAAGTTCCTTGGGATTGTCTTGAAAAAAGGCCTGGGAGCGGGCTAAGCGTAGACCAATGCCCGTCACAGACACCGTCGCCAACAATAGAGCCGTTGCTCCTAAAACCAGACCATGTTTTTGCTTGACCATATGCGTGCCGTCACCAACGAAAAAAAAGCAAAGATTATAAAAATAGCTCCAATCTAGTTATAACATTTCTTATAACATTTCAAGATAATGGAGAAAGTTAATAATATGACGGAAACTCTAGTGTCTGATTCTTTAAAGAGCCGACGACAAGCTCTCCACAGCCAACGTCGTTTGAAAGTACTTCGAGGGCTATGGCAGTTTTCCGTCCTGAGTACCATGGTCGGGACACTGACTTGGGTGACTCGGTGGCCAGAATGGATGATTCACCATCCGTCTCAAGTCTCCCTTGCAGGAAATCACCTGGTATCGGATGCTCAGCTTTTAAAATTAGTCCCCCATAGGTTGCCCCAATTCATTTGGCAAATATCGACTCGACAGATAGATGAAGCCCTATCCGCTAGCCCGGCGATCGCCCATGTCCAAGTCTCACGTCAACTACTTCCCGCCCAATTGAGCATCTGGATAGAAGAGCGCCAACCCGTCGCTGTTGCTGTTAGTCCCCAAGGCCCTGGCTATCTAGATCAAGACGGGGTGTTTATTCCGGCTAAACTTTATACTCAGAAAAGTTCGACGGCGAAATTACCCAATGATTTAATTTTTTGGGGCTATGACCCTCAATATCGTGATTTTTGGCAGAAAAATTACCCCCTGATCAAAGTCTCGCCCGTAACAATTCGCGCCATCAACGGCACCAATGCCAATAATCTCACCCTAACAACCGATCTGGGGATCGTTCATTTAGGATCTGATCTGAGTCAATTTTCTCAACAACTGACGGCCCTTGGACAACTCAAAGCCCTCCCCAAACAAGTTCCGGTTGCGCGACTCAATTATATTGATCTCACCAATCCAGCTCAACCGACAATTCAATTAAAATCATTGCCCGCCAAGCTCACTAAATCCCAAAATATCAAGAAACCATGACAATATCTAGGCGGTCTGAGGCGATGATGGGCTTAGGGGCAAGTTGCTATTGACAAACGTCGGCATTCTTTCTAGTCTAGGGACGGAAATACGGTTTGCGACCTTCCGTGAGCAAGAAATATTTGTCTCTCCGGGCTAGTGATTTGTCAACCATGGTAGTTTAGATTAATTCGTGACTACTCCCTTGGGATTTTTGGTCATCCAGTTCCAGTAATTTAGTTTTAATAAACTTCATTTTAACTTCCTATAACAATGACAATTAATCATGATTGGCTTATAAATCATCCCAGTCTCAACAACATGGAAAACGACGATGCTGGTGATAGCTTAGACGATTTATTCTCAGATACGGGAGAGTCCCTCGAATTGAATAATATTATTAACTCTTCCTCTTCTCAATCCCTCGAGGTGAGGAATATTGAAGTGAGACTCCCTCAAACCGACAGTAAAGCAAGTCAGATTGTGCCCGGTAGTGTCGCCAAGATTAAGGTTATTGGTGTGGGAGGGGGCGGTTGCAATGCGGTCAACCGCATGATTAGTAGCGGTGTCGTTGGCATTGAATTTTGGTCAATCAATACGGATTCCCAGTCTTTAGTTCAAGCGGCAGCTCCCCAGCGCCTGCAAATTGGTCAAAAGTTGACGCGGGGCTTAGGGGCGGGGGGGAATCCTGCCATTGGCCAAAAAGCCGCCGAAGAATCTCGAGATGAAATTTCTCGGTTGCTAGAAAATACAGATTTGGTGTTTATAACTGCGGGCATGGGCGGTGGCACCGGAACCGGGGCGGCTCCCATCGTGGCAGAAGTGGCCAAGGAAATGGGCTGTCTAACGGTGGGGATCGTCACTCGGCCCTTTACCTTTGAGGGTCGTCGTCGGGCCAAGCAGGCCGAAGAAGGCATTATTGCTCTGCAAGCCAGTGTGGATACCTTGATTGTGATCCCTAATAACCAGTTACTCTCGGTGATTCCGACGGAAACGCCCCTCCAAGAAGCGTTTCGGGTAGCGGATGATATTTTACGCCAAGGGGTGCAGGGTATTTCCGATATTATCACCATCCCTGGATTGGTGAATGTGGATTTTGCCGATGTCCGAGCGATTATGGCGGATGCGGGCTCTGCTCTGATGGGCATTGGTGTGGGCTCGGGCAAATCTCGGGCCAAAGAAGCGGCCACGGCCGCTATTTCTTCTCCCTTGCTAGAGTCATCTATTGAAGGAGCAAAGGGAGTAGTCTTCAATGTAACCGGCGGCCATGATTTGACCCTCCATGAAGTTAATATCGCGGCGGAAACGATTTATGAAGTGGTTGACCCCAATGCCAATATTATTTTTGGGGCGGTGATTGATGAGCGAATGCAGGGTGAAATGCGGATCACGGTCATTGCCACGGGTTTTAGTCAAGAAAAGCAGTCCCCGATCACTTCCTCGGAACCGGCGATCGCCGTTCCTCCGGTGAATACTGTGTTTGCTTCCAGTCCCGAAACACCAGAGGTGGTTCCCAATCCCACGCCCCAAGGGCTCAATATTCCTGAGTTTTTACAACGGCGGCGATCGCCAAAACGGTAATCTGATGGTCAAAATCCTTGCTCGGCGTCCCCTCGGTCTTCAACCGGTCTATGACCTGGGATTAATTCAGGATCATAATTTCTTGTTAGCCCAGGGATTGGTTGCTTCCAATTGCTTTAATAAATCCCACTCCACTGCCTACGCCTACGTTACTTACCAGACTGCCTACCTGAAGGCAAATTATCCGGTAGAGTATATGGCGGCCTTGCTAACTGCCAGCAGTGATAGTCAGGATAAAGTCGAAAAATATCGGGAAAATTGCCAAAAATTAGGAATCACCGTTGAACCGCCGGACATCAATCGATCTCAACGCCATTTTACGCCCCTCAATAACGCGATTCTGTTTGGATTTTCAGCGGTACGAAATCTCGGAGAAGGGGCGATCGAGATGATTCTCTCGGCCCGAGGGGCCGTCGGTGGAAAATTCACCTCTTTACCCGACTTATGTTCTAATGTGGATTTGCGAGTCGTCAATCGCCGGGCCCTGGAAACCCTGATTCTCTGCGGAGCCTTTGACGCCCTCGAACCTAATCGCAATCAACTCGTGCACGACCTGGATTTGGTCATCGCCTGGGCCCAAAAACGAGCCAAGGACAAGGAAACCGGACAAATGAATTTGTTCGATTTAATGAACGCTGATACGGCTCAGCAGAAGACCGACAATTTTGAACAGGCTCCCTCCGCTCCAGCGGTGCCTGATTTTTCCTTGCAAGAAAAACTCAAATTAGAAAAAGAGCACATTGGCTATTATGTCTCGGAGCATCCCCTCCGCTCCGTCCGCCAAGCGGCTAAACTGCTTTCTCCCATTAACCTCAGCGAACTAGAAACCTATAAATCTCGCCAAAAAGTGAGTGCGGTGGTGATTTTGGTGGCGGTGAAGAAAATCATGACCAAAAAAGGGACGCCCATGGCCTTTGTCACCCTTGAAGATGTCTCTGGTCAGGCGGAAGGGGTTGTATTTCCCGATAACTATGACCGATTAGAGGCGGCATTGATCGAAGGGAATCAACTGATGTTGTGGGGCAAGATTGATAAACGCGATGAGCGAGTCCAGCTAATCATCGAAGACATTGAGCCCATTGACCGAGTCAAAATGGTCATGCTCAACCTAACCTCTGAGCAAATTTTTGACACCACCTCTCAAAACCGGCTCAAGGGAATTCTTAAGCACTACGCCACGGATAATCAAAAAATAAAAGTTCCTGTTGTGGCCATGATTACGGAGGGTTCCCAACGCCATTTTATTCGTCTTGGCGATCACTATTGGGTGAGTGACCATGAACTAGCCCTCTCCTCTCTCCAACAGGCGGGTTTTGATGCCTATACTGAACCGTTAATTCATCAAGCCTCCTAGGCAAAAAAAATCCCCCAAAATGGAGGAGCAAGTACGATTGATGAACTAGTGCTGACTGGCAGAAAATAGCCTAGCATTAAGGAGTAGGAGGTAGGAGAGTACATCCCATGCCGAGAATGATAGCGACCCCCATCATTTTAAGCCCCACAGAACAGGCAAATCTCGATACCCTAGTCAGACGACCGAGCACATCTCAGCAGATTGCGCTCCGAGCCAAGATTATCCTGCGAGCAAGTCGGGGAGAAAGCCATGGCCAGATTGCACGGAAGTTAGGTATCAGCAAAGACATGAGTCGGCTGTGGCGCCAACGCTGGTTGACAGTAAGTCCTCGGGGGATTCCCGTGCTGGAAAGGTTGCGGGATGCGCCCCGACCGGGGACACCCGCCACTTTTAGTTTGGAACAAAATTAGTCCAAACTCCAGTCATAAATAGTCGCTTTATTTATGCCCTAGAGTACTAGTAATCTATCCTCCGTCACAATCATCAAAGATTGTAGTGGGCGGTACTTCTTGAGTTTTGTCGTAGAAACAAAGCCGGTAGATCTCCCTGCTATCAAGGATGGGGTTGGGATCGACTTGGGTATTAAGACCTTCGCCACATTTAGTGGCGGGGAGAAAATTGATGCCCCCAAGCCCCTGAAGAAGAATCTCCGCAAACTAAGAAACGCCCAGAAGTCCTTGAGTCGAAAGCAAAAGGGTTCCAAGCGTCGAGAGAAAGCGAGACTGCGAGTCGCAAAAATTCATGCGAAAATTACCGATATTCGCTCCAACTTCCTCCATAAACTATCGACGAGGGTGGCAAGAGAGAACCAATCTGTCGCCCTGGAAGACTTAAATGTTTCGGGTATGGTCAAGAACCGCAAGCTCTCTAGAGTCATAAGTGATCTAGGGTGGCGACAGTTCAGGACTTTAGTCGAAGCGAAATGCTGTAAATATCAACGAGATTTCGTCGTCATTAGCCGATGGGAGTCAACCTCCCAGGTGTGTTCCTGTTGCGGTTTCCGTGGCGGGAAACTAGACCTCTCAGTTCGTGAATGGCAATGCCTGAACTGTGAGGCTGTCCACGACAGGGATGAAAACGCTGCCAAGAATATACTAGTACCCTAGGGCATAAATAAAGCGACTATTTATGAGGTCAGGGGCTTGCCAGTGTAAGTCCACTTAAAGGGCTTGGCCATGGTGCGGTTGAAGTATTCGATGAAGGCAAGTATCTTAGCTTTGAGCTCAGTTTGACTGGAGAAGCTAGCCCGGCGAAGCAATTTTCGTACGAGGAGACTGAACCAGAGCTCAATTTGATTGAGC
>JBGSZT010000066.1:0-25554 GCA_041750255.1 Synechocystis sp. | reverse complement strand
TCCGACTAAGCATCCTCACATCACAGGACAGGAAGCCCGTGCCATTGATAGTGCCATCGATCAATACAACGATGCGATCGCCGAAACCGTTCGAGCAGGACGTATGCAGGGAAAAGACTGGTATTTATTTGAAACAGCAGGCTTACTGGATCGACTAGCATCTCGACGCTATATTGAAGACCCTTCAGCCCAGCCCAGTTGGTGGACTCCCTATCCACTTCCCCCTGCATTACAAGCTCTTTCACCCGTACCAACCTCTCAATTTTTCCTATCGGGAACCCAGGGACGAACACAAGGCGGTTTATTCTCACTAGACGGCATTCATCCTACAACAATTGCGTATGGCATCATGGCGCAAGAGTTGATTAACATTATGGAACTGGCAGGAGTAAAATTTTACAACAGTAATGGTCAACAACGTTCAGAGCCGATTATCATTGATTTTGATAATCTGATTGCGATTGATACCTTAATCTCAAAACCACCTCAAAATATCTCTAGTATTTTAAATCTGATTGGCTGGTTTGATAGCAAACTAAACCTAATGAATGGATTACTAAGTTCCAATTTTTAGCCTAAGTAGGAGGGATGAATGAATAATCCAATCGCAGCAAGCTGCGGGGTATGCGCAAACCATTTTTTAGATCAAGCTTTGGGTGCCATGGCGAATGTACTCGAACTTCGCTTTCTCCGGCCGTCCTGTTTTGATCCCATCTTCCGCTGATCGTCTCCATCAACAATGTAATATACAAAAACTATACTTTGGACAGTGTAGTAAAACAAAAAGATGCACTCTAGATTGAGCGTTAATCTATACTTTTACGCTGTATATAGCGTTAGCGGAATGTGGGTTAAGCCTCATATTTGAATTTAAGCCGTATTCAAGTTTCGTCTAATGACTTGTCATACAAATTGGCGATCGCCTGGGTCAGGTCAGCTTGTTTTACCAAGGATTCACCCACCAAAATGGCATCGGCCCCAGCCTTACGCACTTTAGCCAGATCTTCGGCATGGTGCAACCCCGATTCACTCACTACCAAAATTCCCTTCGCTCGCAATTGCTCTCCCCTGGCGGCTAAAAGGTCCTGGGTAGTGGCAAGGTCTACGTCAAAGGTTTCTAAATTGCGGTTATTGATCCCTACCAATGACACTCCCTCAAGTGCTAGGACCCGGTCTAACTCCTCTAACGTATGCACTTCCACCAAGGCGGTCATGCCCAGGGACTGGATGATTTTCAAAAAATAGCCCAAGTCTTTGTCCGGTAAAATCGCCGCAATCAATAAAACCGCATCAGCTCCATGGCGACGAGCCAAATAAAGTTGGTAGGGGTAAATAATAAATTCTTTACAGAGCAAGGGTAGATCTACTACCTGCCGCACCAGGGACAAATTTTCAAAACTTCCCTGGAAAAATTTTTCGTCCGTTAGCACCGATAAACAACTCGCGCCGCCTTTTTGGTAGGCAATGGCGACCGCTTGGGGGTCAAAATCAGCTCTAAGTAATCCTTTACTAGGAGAAGCTTTTTTCACTTCGGCAATGAGGGCAGGTGATCGGCGACTCTGACGCAGGGACTCTAGAAAGTTTTTGGGAGCTGGCAGATCCTGCACCGCTTTTTGTAGGTCGAGGAGTGGGACTAATTCTCGGCGTTTTTCCACCTCGATTTCTTTTTCCCAGACAATTTCTTCTAGGATATGACGCGGTTCCGCCTGATCATGTTTGATTTGATAGCGGAGATATTCCACCTTAACGGCGGGGTTGGGGGGACGACGACGAATTTCCATGGAGAATAACCAACGAAAAAGAAGGGGACAGGATGGAGCGGTTTATCAGGCGGAAACGGTGACTAGGGTTTTTCCGGCTAGACCAAAGGCATCATGGACGACTTTGAGGGCATTAATTCCCTGATCTTGGGCAACCACACAACTGATTTTAATTTCTGAAGTGGCGATCATTTCGATGTTGATCTGAGCCTGGGCTAGGGCTTCAAACAATTGGGCGGCAACCCCCGGTTGTCCTACCATACCCGACCCGACAATGCTGACCTTGGCAATATCAGCATTGATGTCCACGGCCCCACTACCCAATTCTTGAGCTAGTTGATCTAGCACTTTTTGGGTGGTGGGGAGGTCACTCTGGGCAATGGTAAAAGCAATATCTCGACAGGGATAATCATTAATCAAGCGACACCGCTGAGATTGAATGATCATATCCACACTAATGTTGTGCTCGGCCAGGGTGGTGAAGACCTTGGCCGCCATGCCAGGCCGGTCAGGCACATGACGCAGGGCGATTTGAGCTTGATGTTGGTCTAGGGCTACGCCCCGCACCGCCGGTAATTGACTCGCGGGAATCAAGACCTTGGTGGCCGAGCAAGAAATACCAAAGGCCTCAGCTAAAACGGCGATCGCCGGATCAGCGTCCTCTTCATTGATCACACAACTAACTTTGACTTCCGAAGTAGAAATCATCTCAATATTGATGCCGGCATCGGCCAAGCTTTGGAACATCCTCGCCGCAATCCCCGGACGACCAATCATTCCAGCCCCAGAAATAGCAACCTTGGCAATGCGATGCTCCACTAAAATTTCCGCTTCTTCGGTGCGACTCGGATGGCTCCGTAGTACCGGGGCGATCGCCTGGGCCACCGATTCTGCTTTAGATAGGGCGGGCTTCACCACCGTAAAGGCAATATCATTGGTATTGCCATCGTGGATAGATTGAATAATCAGGTCCACATCTACCTCTTGACGGGCGATTTCTCGAAATAACTTGGCCGCAATGCCCGGACAATCCGGTACCCTCAACAGCGCCACCTTGGCTTGATCCGGATCCAGCGCCACGCCATCCACCGCCTTGGTAATTTCTAACCCCACCAGGGAGCGGGGCTGAGGGGTTGGGGCCACGACTTTGGTTCCGGGTTCATCGCTCCAACTGGAACGCACCACTAGGGTGATGCCATAATTACGGGCAATTTCCACCGCGCGGGGATGCAAGACCTTGGCTCCCAGGCTAGCCAATTCCAGCATTTCATCACAGGTGATTTCCGGCATTAATTGGGCATCCGGCACCAAACGCGGGTCCGCCGTCAAGATCCCCGGCACATCGGTATAAATTTCACAACAATCAGCCCCCAGGGCTGCCGCCAAAGCCACCGCCGAGGTATCCGATCCCCCCCGGCCCAAGGTGGTAATTTCCATTTGTTCGCTACTACTGATGCCTTGGAATCCTGCTACCACAATCACCTTTCCTTCATTTAAATGCTGACTCAGGCGATCAGGCTTGATTTCCAAAATGCGGGCACGACTATGTTCCGCCTCCGTCACAATTCCCACCTGCGCTCCCGTCAAGGAAATTGCCGGTTGTCCCAACTCCTGCAACGCCATACTCAATAAGGCGATCGATACCTGCTCTCCCGTCGAAAGCAACATGTCCATTTCCCGGCGAGACGGATTCGCCGAAATACCCTGAGCCAACTTGACTAAGGTATCTGTTGTTTTCCCCATGGCTGATACTACCACCACCACGGCATGCCCAGTCTGCACCGTTTGATAGACTCGTTGGGCCACCGCCTGAATCCGTTCTACTGTTCCAACCGAGGTACCGCCATACTTTTGGACAATCAGAGCCATAGTCGTTTTTTGGCCCTGTATTCGGGCACAGACAATCTTTTCAATCTTTAACCTTAACAAACTCTATCGATTAAATGTTAGTCAATGTTACCAAAGTTCACTGTCCGATGTCATCAAAGGTTATCGGGTCGCAGCAATTCTCAGTATGGAAATTTAAGCTCATTTGAGCCAACCTTATTGAGAATTACTGCAATAACGATCCTTGAAAAGCTTATTCCTCCGTTGAGAACAGTCCTCAAAAATCAGGCTTGAAGTCAAAATGAGAATTGCTGATCGGGTCGGCTCCCTCCAAATACATGAGAGCTATTGACACGACATGCCAAAACTAGCATATTAAGTTTATAATTGCGCCAATAAAATCTATCGAGTGGGTTGGAAGCTCTTTAGCAGATTTAAAAGGGTTTTCTGAGCATGTGAAGCAAGCTGTTGGCTATGCTTTGTATATTGCCCAATGCGGAGAGAAACATCCGTCTGCTAAACCACTCAAGGGTTTTAAAGGAGCTGGAGTTATTGAAGTCGTCGAAGACTGTGATGGGAATACATACCGAGCTGTTTATACGGTCGAATTGGCTGATATGGTTTATGTATTGCATGCATTTCAGAAGAAATCTAAGCAGGGAATTACCACACCTAAACAAGACATCAAATTGATTGAATCAAGGTTGCAACGAGCTAAGAAGCATCATTTAGAGAATTATTCTAACGACTAAAGAGAGTAAATCATGACTCAAAAAATCGAAGTTACGTCGGGAAGTGGAAATGTTTTTGCAGATTTGGGTTTGAAAGACTCTGATGAGTTAATGCTCAAAGCAGAACTTGCCCGCAAAATCAGCAACATTATTACTCAGCAACAACTAACTCAGTCTGAAGCCGCTCAACTACTCGGAGTTGACCAGCCTAAAATATCAGCATTAATAAATGGTAAGCTTATGGGATTCTCAACTGTCAGACTCCTTCGCTTTTTAAATGCTTTGGGAAGAGATGTAGAAATTATAGTAGAAACAAAAGCAGACTCACGCTCAATAGCCCAGACCAAAGTCAGTCTCCCATAATTAATTTCTAAACATTTCTAAACTTAGATACAAAATAAGCTCATCGGGCGATCGCCATCAATCAGAGCAGTTGGTCACCGCGATGCAGTACATTAACTGGGCTTAGGATCAATTTCAGCGACGGAAAAAATTATGACTCTTTGGGGCTTGGCGGTGGGTTTAATTTGCTTGGGAATGAGCCCTATTCCTCTCTTGGCTCAGCCAGCTTTGCAAGATCTGCTAGAAGAGCAATTAATCCAGGGTATGAACCAAGGCATGAAGGGAGATTTGCTGGCCGCGATCGCCATTTTTTCGAGTTTGATTGCGCGCCATCCCGACTACGCCGATGCCTATTTTAATCGCGGTATTGCCTATCGTAAATTAGGTAAGACCCCAGCGGCGATCGCCGATTTTGACCAGGCCATTAATTTTTTGCCCACCTTAGCCGAGGCTTACCATGAAAGGGCTCTACTACGTTTGGAGCTTGGAGAGAACTCCCTAGCCCAACAAGACCTAGAGCGGGCGGCGAAACTTTATCAAGCTCAGCAAAACCCCCACGGCGATCGAGCGGTCAAACTTCTATTGCAACAAATTCCCTAGGGCTTGCTCTGGAAAAATTGTTTAACTTTATCAATTAGAGCTTGGATATCTGCCCAGGAGAGTTTGAGAAGAGTAAAAATACCTACAAAGATCAGGGCTGTTCCGACCCAAAGATTATCATCATACAAAAAAAGCCCGACAAGGACTATAAAATAAGGGGAAAAAATTCCACTTATCTTTTCCACCACCTTGACTAGCTCCGGTGATGAAGACTCCGGGGTACTAGGGCTTGAGGAGGTATCGGCTTGGACTGGTGTGACCTCTAAATTCTCTAGTTCCATGATGATGAAAATGTGATAGTCTTTGAACATCGATTATAGGGGAGAGCGCGGCAAAAAGCAGAGGAAAAGACTCCCTGCGCATTGATTCCTTTGCAGGAGAAACCACGATATAATCTAAGCTATCCCGTTAAAATGCCTCTCTACAATGACCCATGCTTAATTAAAGTAAAATTTTTGGCCGACTAGAAATATTTATAGCCAACGTTTAAAGATTTTTTGTTTTATCTGCAATTGCACGGCATTTTATGGGCAAGCTAATTTCATCGCCCTAAACACGCCCCCCATTAACTGTCTCCCCGGTAACTGATGACCGCTCAATTCCCCCCTTCTCAACCTGTCCCCATTCAGGAATTTACAGCTTCGCGGCAAACCAGCTTTTTTGAAGGTTTAAAGCAACCTCGTTTTAGTGGGCAGCTGACCCTGATCAGTCCTAAGGGAGAACGGTGGTATTTCTATCTCTATTTGGGCCGGATCATGTTTGCCACTGGGGGAAATCATGCCGTGCGGCGCTGGCGTCGGCAAATAACAATTTATTTACCTCAAATTGCCGCCAATTTATCCTCAGTTCAGGTGGATTTGGCAAGTATTGACCCCCAGGAACTACAACTCTGTTGGGAATATCAACTTCTCTGCCATTGGGTTGAGCAACAAAAAGTCACCCGCGAACAAGCGGCTCGCTACATTCGCGCCACCATCGTTGAAGTCTTGTTTGATATTACTCAAATTACAGAGGTTTCCTGTGACCTCCGTCAAGATCACTTGCTCTCGACTCGTTTGGTCTTGATTGATGCCGATCAAATTATTGCGGAATCTCAACAACTCTGGCGTAATTGGCAGAGTGCCAAAATTGCAGACCGGTCTCCCAACAGTGCGCCGGTGATCCGCCAAGTCGAGCAACTCCAGCAACGCACCACGCCCCAGGTATTCCAGACCCTAAAACAGCTTTTGGACGGTAATCAAAGCCTACGGGATTTAGCTGTCAGGATGAAGCGCGATGTCTTGAGCGTCACGACATCTCTACTGCCCTACTTGCAATTGGGATTAGTGGAGTTGATCAAAATCGCCGACCTACCACCGCCCATTGCGCCGTTTCCTACGGGCATTGTCGCTCAGCCGGATGTGCCCACAGGGCCGCTCATCGCCTGCGTGGATGATAGTCCTCTCATTTGCCAGAGTCTAGAAAAAATTTTAACGGCGGCGAATTATCAGTTTATTGGCATCAATGACCCCCTGCGGGCGATCGCCATTTTACTGGCCCGAAAGCCAGCCTTGATCTTTTTGGACCTGGTCATGCCCAATGCCAACGGCTACGAAATTTGTGGGCAACTGAGGAAGCTGTCTGTCTTTCGCACCACGCCCATCGTTATTTTGACGGGAAATGATGGCATTGTGGACCGGGTACGGGCAAAAATGGTCGGCTCCAACGATTTTCTGGGTAAACCCGTCAACCCCGATACCGTACTCCAGACGATTGTAAAATACGTCCACGTCAAAGATACGACGAATGGGACTACTGTTTCCTAGTCGTATATTGATCATCATTCACCACCAATCTACAGAATTTATTCATTGAGGTAACTAATGGGAACCGCACTTGTCATCGATGACTCCTCCACCGAGCGTTCAATCATCACAGAATTGTGTCAACAACTCGGCATCACTGTCATTACCGCAGTCACCGGCGAAGAGGCGATTGAAAAATTGAGTCAAGCCATCCCCGACATGATCGTGTTGGATATTGTGCTACCGGGGCGCAGTGGCTTTGAAATCTGTCGAGAACTCAAAGATAATGAAAAAACAAAGCAAATTCCCGTGATTCTCTGCTCAACGAAGGGCACCGATATGGATAAGTTTTGGGGCAAACGCCAGGGAGCCGATGCCTACATTACCAAGCCCATTAACCCCGAGGAATTTAACGCCACGGTTAAACAATTCTTAACAGTTTGATCGCCTCTTTTTGACCCAGACTTTCCGTTTTTATCATCCCAATTCCTAGGAGTTGTCACCGTGGCATCCGAACCCTCTCTCTCTCGAAATTTCGCCTCCGCGCCCCGGTCCATCGCCAAAAATCAACAACAATTTCTTCAGTTTTTGATGGAGCCGGACACCCTCTCCATGCTGCCCATGGCGCAATTGAGCGAAGTCCTAACCATTCCCCTCGGGCAGATTATTCCTATTCCCCATATGCCACCCTGGGTGATGGGGGTCTACAACTGGCGGGGCGAAATCCTCTGGATGCTAGACCTTGGGCATTTATTGGGTCTTACACCCTGGAATCGTCAAAGCTCATCCCGCGCTAATTATTCGGTAATTGTGCTCAATGGCAATGGAGATTATGACCCCAAAAATCCCCCCCGTCGGCAAAATCGTCCCGAACGTAACCAGATGCTCGGTCTTGTCGTTACGAAAATTAATGACATTGAATGGTGTGACCCCGATGATATTCAATCAGCCCCCGGCGCCAGTGTTAGTTCCCTATTGATCCCCTATCTACGGGGATTTTGGGTGAGCCCAGGGGATGAGATGTTCGTGGTTCTCAATGGCCAAGCGATCATTTCCCAGCTTCAAACCCCTGGCTTGCGCTAGTTTTATTCATTTTATTTATCTTTGACCCTCATTTTTGCTCTCCCATGACTCAAACCACTGCCAAGTCCAACTCCCCCGACCCCCAGGAAAGCGATGTGTTATTTAGCAATGACACCTTTCTCTCCGACCTCGATAGCCTAGAAACGGACAAAGATATTATTGATCGTTCCGACTCAACCTCTCAAAAGGATCTCAGCTTAGGGTCAGTCAGTGATGATCCCTGGGACGCCAGTGAGGCTCCCGACCTTTTGTCCTTGCCGGCCGAGCCTCCTGTCAGCCAAAAAGCAAAGTTTAAGGTTGAGCCATTGCCCAGTTTACAATTGCCATCCCCTCCGGCTCCCAAGTTGGCGGTCTCAACCCCATTGCCGGGTAGTGCCCCGCAAGCCGTCGGTCAGTCTTGGTGGAGTCGATTTTCCTTTACCAATAAGGCGGTGCTTTTGGCGCTGTTGATGGGGGTAATTCCCGCGGCTATTTTAGGAGGTGTTAATTATCAGGCGATTGAAACCCTGGATTCTCAAGATGCGGCCGCTCAAATAAAAATTGAGGAGGTTAAGAGCAAAAGTCAGACTACTCTTTGGTTGGGGCTTTTGTTAACCGCTGGCGGCGTGGGCATTCTTGCTTACCTGTTGGCAAATCAGGCCAGCCAAGCCAATCAAGGCCTATCCCAGCGGGTCAGAGAGATCGGACAAGAAAATTTGGATAGCCCCGTGAACTTTGCCGGAAACGACGAAGTGGCGATCGTGGATGCGACGGTGACGGCCTTGAGTCAACAAATTCAAAGCTTACGTCGGGCGAAAGATGAGTCCTTCGAGCAAGCCAAAATCCTCAAAAATATTACCCTCAAGGTAGCGGTGGCCTTCGATACCGAAGCGGTGTTTGATGTGGCAGTGGCAGAAATTCGCCAAGCGCTCAAAGCCGACCGGGTCATTGTCTATCGCTTTGATGAAACCTGGGCGGGGACGATTATTGCGGAATCCGTGGAGCCGGGCTTTCCCATTGCTTTGGGGGCCAATATTACGGATCCTTGTTTTGCCGCTAATTTTGTGGATAAATACCTGGAAGGCCGGATCAAAGCCACTACTAATATTTTTGAGGCCGGTCTAACCCCCTGTCACATCGGACAACTCGAGCCCTTTGGGGTCAAAGCCAATCTGGTGGCACCGATTATTTCTGAAGGGAATCTGCTCGGACTTCTAATCGCCCATCAATGCTCTGGTCCTCGGGAGTGGACCCAGGGAGAAATGGATTTATTTGGGCAATTAACCATTCAGGTGGGCTTGGCGCTAGAGCGAACAGATTTACTAAAAAAACAACAGGAAACCAACCGTCAGGCGATCCTACTCAAAGACATCACCCTGAAAATTTCGGCTGCTTTCAACACCCAAGAGGTATTTAATCTAAGTGTTTCGGAAATTCGCCAGGGTCTGGCAGCGGACCGAGTGATTGTCTATCGCTTTGATGAAACCTGGGAAGGGACTGTGATTGCAGAGTCCGTAGTAGAGGGCTTTCCGGTGGCATTGGGGGCCCAGATTGCCGATCCTTGTTTTGCCGACAATTACGTAGATAAGTACCGTCAAGGCCGTATCCAGGCCACCACTAATATTTTTGAGGCCGGTTTAACACCCTGTCACCTGGGACAACTCAAACCCTTTGAAGTCAAAGCAAATTTGGTAGCTCCTATTATTTCCGAGGGGACATTGTTGGGGCTATTAATCGCCCACCAATGTTCTGGACCTCGGGAATGGAGCCAAGGGGAAATTGACCTCTTTGGACAGTTGACGATTCAAGTGGGGCTTGCCCTCGACCGTGCCGATCTGTTGGAAAAACAACGCTTTGCAGAAATTGAACAGCGTCAAGTCCGAGAGCAACTCCAGAAACGAGCCCTGGAACTCTTGATGGAAGTTGACCCCGTCAGCCGAGGAGACTTAACCATTCGCGCCCACGTCACCGAAGATGAAATTGGCACGATCGCCGATTCCTATAATGCCACCATTGAAAACCTACGGAAAATCGTAACCCAAGTACAAAAAGCCTCAACCCAATTTGCCCTGACCACAGATACTAACGAATTAGCGGTGCGTCAACTATCCGGGGAAGCAAAACGCCAGGCGGTGGATGTAGCGGTGGCGGTGGAACGGCTTCAGGCTATGACCCGATCAATCCAGGATGTAGCTGAAAATGCGGCCCTTGCCGAAAATGCGGTGCAACAGGCGACCCAAACCGTGGATCAGGGGGAAGACGCCATGAACCGCACAGTAGACGGGATTTTGGCCATTCGGGAAACCGTGGCTTCCACCGCCAAAAAAGTAAAACGATTGGGGGAATCCACCCAGAAAATTTCAAAGGTGGTCAACTTGATTAGTAGTTTTGCTGACCAAACCAACCTCTTGGCACTAAATGCGGCGATCGAGGCGGCCCACGCCGGAGAAGAAGGACGAGGCTTTGCGGTGGTCGCGGATGAGGTGCGCTCTTTGGCGCGGCAATCGGCCCAAGCTACGGCGGAAATTTCTGAATTGGTGGCCAGTATTCAAGCGGAAACCAATGAGGTGGTCCTAGCCATGGAAACCGGTACCGAGCAGGTGGTGGAGGGAACCCGTTTGGTGGATGAAACCCGCAAAAGTTTGAACCAAATCACGGCGGCCAGTGCCCTGATTAGTGAATTGGTCGAAGCGATCGCCGCAGCGGCGGTGGAGCAGTCACAAACCAGTCAATCGGTCACCCAAACCATGACAGAGGTCGCGGCGATCGCCGATAACACCTCCCTCGAAGCGGCCAATGTGTCTAATACCTTTAAGGATTTGTTGGCGGTGGCCCAATCCCTCCAAGACAGTGTGCGTAAATTCAAAGTGGAATAATCGCCGACCGTTGTTGTTTTTTTGACCTTTCCTCCCCCTAACGACCATGACCCCAACCCTGACTCCCCCGGACGCTCTCCTAGAATCCCTCGCACTTTTCCAGCAAACCTGCCAACGCTTGAGCGAGGATATCAACCAACTGCAAAAACAAGACCGCACTCTCCAACAGGCGATCGCCATCGGCGCCAGCCAAAGCAGTGAACGCATTAGCGGTATGCAGGCCATCAACGAAACGGTTGTCAATAGCAGTGGCCAAATTCAACGGTTAGACCAATCTACCCAGCGCATCGCCCAGGCAGTGAACTTGATTCGTCAATTTGCGGCCCAGACTCACCTGTTGGCGCTCAAGGCTTCCATTGAAGCGGCTCGGGCCGGGGAAGAAGGGCGCGGCTTTGCGGTGATTGCCGAAGAAGTGCGGGGTCTCGCGGCCCAGTCGGCGGAGGCCACCGCGGCGATCGAAGCCCTGGTCTTTACCATCCAAACCGAAGCCAGGGACGTGGCCGAAACCTTAAATAAAGGCAAACAACAACTAGAACGGGAAAACCAGGCGGTTAAAAATACCCAGAACCAATGGCAACAGACGGCTCAGTCCCAGCAAGCCCTAACACCATCCCTGCAATCCCTGGCCCAAACCAGTCGTCAGCAACACCAACTCCTAGAGCAACTAGAGAACGTTTTATGAGTAATTCCGATCTTCGTGACCATGCCTATCAATTTTTCATCGAAGAAGCCCCCGAACTGCTTCAGATTATTGAGCATGGACTCTTGACCCTCAAGACCGAACGAACCTCGGCCAAGATCCATGAACTGATGCGGGCGGCCCATTCGATTAAAGGCGGAGCGGCCAGTGTGGAATTACCGGCGATTAAAACTCTCTCCCATCGGTTAGAGGACATTTTTAAGGCTCTCTATAACGAAGCCGTGGTGATTGACGATGACATGGAAAGCCTGTTATTGCAGGCCTACGATTGTCTTAAAACTCCACTTTTATTGCAAATTGAGCAGGGCGATTTTGATCAGGAATTAGCCCTCAGTCAGGGGCTCCCCGTCCTAGAGGCGATCGAATTTTTATTGGGAGACCACCTGGCCGCCGGGGAGCAATTTTTACCCAGTTCTTCAGACCTAGGCGTGGATATTGTTTCTTCTTTGTTTGAAGTGGATATTAGCCAGGGGATCAATGAACTCCAAACAGCCCTAGAGAGTGGCAATCCAGAGCTAACCCGCGAAGTTTTGAGCCTACATACAGAGGTCTTTGCTGGGCTGGCAGAATTATTGAATTTGACCGGATTTAAAGAAATTACGGGACTTGTGCAAACTGCCCTGGCGGAAAATCCTGAGGATATTTTTCCCCTCGCTCAAGCGGCCCTAGAGAATTGGCGAGAAAGCTGTGAACAGGTGCTTCACTATGGCGATCGCCAGGTGGGGGGAACCCCCTCGTCCACGCTTCGAGATTTGGCGCAATCGTCCCTAGACAATACCCTCCTGGCCGACCCCTTTGCGGCCCTAGACCCCTTGCCGGATTTGGGAGAAATGTTTGTCTTAGCGGAAGACCCTGCGACGCTGGAAGAAACCTCTGCCCCGGTGAAGGAACCCGAGCAAGAAGACCCCGTCAACACCGCAGAACCCGCCTACCAATTTTTCATTGAAGAAGCGCCGGAACTCCTGCAAATCATTGAACAGAGTTTACTGACCCTGCGGGATGACCGTAGTGCGGCCAGGATCCATGAAATTATGCGGGCGGCCCACTCTCTCAAGGGCGGCGCGGCCAGTGTGGGCCTCAAGGCGATTAAATCCATTGCCCACCGTCTAGAGGACATTTTCAAAGCGCTCTACAGCAATGACTTGGTGTTTGATGAAACCCTGGATGCGTTGCTATTGGCGGGATTTGATTGCCTCAAAAATCCCCTCGAAACCCATATCCGTTCTGGTAGCTATGACCCAAATTCAACGCTGATCGAGGCTCAGACTGTTCTAGGGGCGATCGAGTTTCACCTGGGTGACTACCTGGTGGCCGGCGAGCAATTTATGCCCAGTTCGGCGGATTTGGGGGTAGATATTGTTTCCAATTTGTTTGAAATTGATATTAGTCAGGGTTTAACGGAAATTACCGTTGTCCTGGAGTCGGGGGATAGCGGTCTGGTACACGGAGTACTCCGTGCCCAAAATGAAGTTTTCCTCGGCTTAGCAGAACTTTTGAATTTACCCGGCTTTAAGGCGATCGCCGAAGCCGTCGCCAAGGGACTAGAAAATTCTCCAGACCAAGTCATGGCGATCGCCCGTCAGGCCCTCCAGGATTGGCAGGATAGCTGTGACCAGGTGCTCCACCATGGCGATCGGCAACAGGGGGGAAATCCTTCGGCGCTCCTCCTCCGCTTTGGCGAAAAGACAGAGACAGACGAAAAAACGACTCTCCAAGCCGAACCCCAGCCGCGACTCTCCATTAGTGACCTCTTCTTTGGAGATGATGAGGACGAAAACACAGAAGCAGAAACGTCTCTCCCCGTGGAAGTAGAATCCATCGAGCTACCCCCCGCCCAGGAAATTACCGCTGAGGAGCAATTAGCCTTAGATGATGTCTTTGGCATCGTTTTGCCGGAATTAGAGGTGGCAGAAACGCCAGAGGTAAGTTTCGAACTGGCCGCTGATATTGAAGAGCAAATTTCGGGGGAAGAGATTCAAACTGCTATCCCGTCCCTAGAGGAAATGTTTGGCGGCTTAATTCCCGATGGCCAGCTCACCGAGGGGGGCGTTTTTGCCGACTTTGACCTAGATCAAGCCAGCCTCGCCGCCGACGATCAAAATGTTTTTGATCTAGTGCAATCCGTCGAGCAAAGCTTTGAAACCTTTGCCAGTCTCGATGTTGCATTGCCCACTCTGATCGCCGATGAAGCCCCTCACGCCACCGTAACCCCAGACGTGACGATCGCCAAAGTGCCTGAGATTGCGAAGACCCCGGCCGCCACCAATCTATCCATTCGGGTAGACTTCCAGCGTCTAGAGCGGATGAATAACTGGGTCGGGGAATTAGCCATCAACGGCAATAGCTTGTCCCTGCAAAACCAGCAACTGCAATCGGCGGTAAAGTCTTTATTGACACGTTTTAGCCGCTTTCAAGGCTTGACCGGAAAATTGCGTGAACTGGCAGACCAACTGGTGATCATGCCCGGTGGTGGTGGCAGCCTTCGCTCTCGCCAAGAAAAAGCTGCCTGGGTCAATAGCACCTTTGACTCCTTGGAAATGGACTCCTACGGCGAATTGTCGGAGCAATTGCAGGAAATTTTAGAGGAAATGCTGCAACTGGAAGAATCAGTGGATGACATTGTTCTTTTTGCGCGGGCTTCCAATCAAAGTCTAGAGTCCCAACGACAAACGTTATTTTCTCTGCGGGATGAACTAATGTGGGCGCGGATGTTGCCCCTCGGCGAAGTGCTCAATCGCTTCCCGCGGGTTCTGCGGGATCTTTCGACTAAGTACCACAAACCGGTGGAACTGAAGATTTATGGCGCCTCGGTTTTAGTCGATCGCCTGGCTCTCGAAAAACTCAATGACCCGCTTCTGCACCTGCTCCGCAATGCCTTTGACCATGGCATCGAAGCGCCGGAAATTCGACAACAACAGGGCAAACCGACAACGGGGAGCATCGAAATTCATGCTTTTCACCAGGGAAATCAAACCATCATCGAAATTCGAGATGATGGCGGTGGCTTAAATACCGAAAAAATTGCCCAGCGGGGCATCGAGAAGGGCCTCATTACTGCTGAGCAAGCCGCAAAAATGCCCCCGGAACAACTTTATAACCTGATTTTTGAACCGGACTTTTCCACAGCGAGTCAAGTAAGTGAACTTTCCGGTCGGGGTGTAGGGTTGGATGTGGTGCGTCAGCAATTACTATCCCTCAAGGGCAATATCGTCGTCTCCTCACGCTTGGGACGAGGCAGCACCTTTTCCCTGCGTTTGCCCCTGACCCTGACCATTGCCAAGTTATTGGTGTGTTTGGTTAGCCAAGAAGACCAACTCACCTCTACGGCGGTGGCGATTCCCTCGGATAGTGTGGCAGAGCTGATGGTTCCTTTGCCCAGCCAGGTTAAGAGCTCCGGAGGTCAACGGTTTTTGCTTTGGCAACAACAAATGATCCCGATCTATGCCCTCAACCGACTTATTCCCTACAATTGTCCCCTCGGCGATCTGCCGGTGAGTAATGTATTGAGTACGGTGTCTCCCCCCGACGACTGGAGTTTGCCGCTGATTCTTGTACGCCAAGGCAATCATTACTGCGCCCTGGAAGTGACTCGGTTGGTCACCGAACAAGAACTGGTGATCAAACCTTTTGCACCGATTATGCCGGCTCCCAGCTACCTCTACGGTTGCACTATTCTAGGGGATGGCACTCTGGTGCCCGTGGTGAACGCAGGGATGTTACTGGAATGGTATGAGGAAAAGGGCGAAAATGTCCTCTCTACCACGCTGGGCGCTCAATTTGGTCAAGAGGATCTGGAATTGTCCCTCAATGACTTTAGTTCTAATCAACCGCAAACCATTTTGATTGTGGATGACTCCGCCGCCCTGCGTCGTACCCTCGCCTTTACCCTCGAAAAATCTGGCTATCGCGTGCTTCAAGCCAAGGATGGCCAGGAAGCCCTGGAAACCTTGAATCAAACCCAGGGTATTCAATTGGTGATCTGTGATGTGGAAATGCCCAACCTGAATGGGTTTGAGTTTCTGGGTCAACGCCGTCGCAATCCCGACATGGCCAAAATCCCCGTGGCGATGCTCACCTCCCGCGGCAGTGATAAACACCGTCAACTGGCGACCCACCTAGGGGCCAATGCCTATTTCACCAAACCATTTATTGAACAGCAATTTCTAACAGCGATCAAAGATTTATTGAGTGTCCAACTTATCCCGGTTTAATCAGTGCTATGACTCAAACCCCTATTCCCCTGCCGAATCTGCCCACCAAGGTCGAGAAATTTTTGCTCTTTAACCTAGGGTCATTAAACCTGGCGATCGCCATTGACCAGGTCATTCGAGTGCTCAATCATTCTGTGATCCATGGCAGTGGACTAACCGGCACAGGCCTCATTCATCTAGAAGACCGCTCGGTAACGGTGATTGACCTGCACCGTCGCTTGTTTCATCGGCCCCACGCTATCATCAAGGACAGCAAACCCTACCTGATTTTGGCCCGTAATCCTAGCGGCGAAGAATTTAGTATCATCATTCAGAATGCTCCCACCCTAGTCGATATTCCTGCCTCCCAAATCCGAGTCCTACCGGATTCCTATCGGCAAAACGACACCCTGAGCTGTGCCAGTCATGTCATAGTTTTTCAGGAGAAAGGACAATCCTTTACGGCTTTTTTACTCGACGGCGATCGCCTGGTGTCTAGCCAACCTTAGGATTTATCATCAACCCTAAAAGGAAATAATCAAATAACTATCTTGAAACTTCGCTCCCGTCACGGCTTGCCCCCGCAGGGATGATGGTAAATCGATATTGCGCCGCTGGTCCCCGGCTTCAATGGTGATTTCTGGGCCGTACTGGGTTAATTTCACGTCTTTTTTACTAAAACCGGGTAAAAAGACCTTGACCTGTCGGGCTGTTACCATAATTTCCAGGGGTTTGGGCCCAGAACCTGTCCCTTGCACGTCGGGCAAGCCCACCATCAACTCGTTCCAATTATCCCCTTGCAGGGATGGCAAAACGTTCACCGGCAAGGGCTCAAAGTCGGTGGTAACAGTCCCCATTCCCGGTGTTATCAAAACCCCCTTAACCGTTAGCCCAATCTGTTGTGCCCCGCCCCAAAGGGACTTCGCCACTAGCACAGCGGTGGGGTTGGGAGTCGTGACCAGATAGGCCGCAAAGCGACTGGGGTCTGCCAAGGCATTTTTACCATCGCGTAGGAGGGCTTCGGGACCGCGAGACGCTTGGGATAGTTCATCTAGATTCCAACCAACGTTGAGCAACGCTACGGCTACAGGTTGAAGGAAAGGAACCAGGGTCTTGACCACATCAGACTCTTCTAGCACCTGACGAAACCGTCGCCAATACCAACTCGCCGTTTCAGGAATGCCCAACATCCGCAGGGTGCTCAGATTGCCGGGGCCATCGTAAAGAATGACATCGTATTTGCCACTGGTTTGGTACTGCCAGAGGGCATTGAGGGTCAAAATTTCATCCATGCCTGGCAACACCCCCAATTCTTGGCCGTAGACATTTTTTAGGGTGGGAGAGCGTAAATATTGGGATTCTAGGTCTTTGATTTGTTCCCAGCCCTCTTCCACCAAGGTTGTGGTGCGAAGATAAACCCCCCAGAGATTCGTTTCAATTTCTGTAACTGCATCCGTTAAGGCGGCTTGGATTAAATAACCCAGGCTTAGGTCTTGCCCAACCAAAAGCACCCGTTGTCCTGAACGGGATAGTTTTTTGGCCACGGCGATCGCCGTGGTGGTGCGACCGGTGCCTCCTTTGCCCAAAAAGGTCAGAATTAAAGCCATAAAAATTTTTAGTAATCTAGGGGATGTCACCGTCGAACTAGGCAGGTTTTAATTCATCTTCAAAAAACCAAGTCGCTGTTCTATCGTCAAAGGCGACCACCGCGCCAACACCGCTTCCGTCCGTCATTTTAAATTCTTTAATCACGCCAGTTTTACCGAGCTTGCCGATGATATCAGGAGAAACCCGGTCTCTAAGGCGATAAACTTGAACCTTCTGACCAATTTCAATTGCCATTGTTACTTAATTTATAGTGGTGATATTGGGTAAATCACCCATCAGTGTAGCCGACTTTGCAACCGTTTCACCCTTAGAATCAGACCTCTAGCCAGAGAGTCTGCTGCGGCTATCCCCCAACTGCCGCTAGGGCCCGCTTGCCTCAATAATCAAGCCCGATGGGTATCTGTGATACAATTAATTCCATCTTGCCCGTGGTGTCCCTCGGCAAAAATCAGGCTAACGCGCCGACCTGGACAAGGAAACGCTGAAATTTTGGCAAGAGCCCATGCACTAATCGAGAAAATTAAGACCGAATAAACTGCGGAGTTTTATTGGCTTTTCTTGATAAATGGGGGAACCTCGGCTAAGATTGCAACGCAATGAGCCTCAGCGGGTTCGTTTTTTGACTGATACTTTTTTTTTATTATCTATGGCTCTTTCGGTACCTGCTCGCCCTCAGTGGTCTCCGGTTCAACGCTATTTAGAGCTTCTCCACATTCTGGTTGAGCGAAACCTCAAAAGTCGGTATCGAGGTTCACTTTTAGGCGTGTACTGGTCATTGTTGAATCCCTTGATCATGACGGGGATTTATACCGCTATTTTTGGCGCGGCTTTTAAGTCGTTTTATGGTGGCTCAACGGTCAATTACATGCTAGCGGCCTTTACGGGGCTAATCGTCATTAACTTTTTTACATCGGCGACCAACCAAGCCTTGGCTAGCGTTGTGGCCAGCGGCGGTTTGATGAACAAAATTCGTCTGCCGATTACGGTCTTCCCTCTGTCAATGATCGTCTCCAATGTTTTTCAGTTTGTGGTAGGTCCTCTGCCCCTGCTGGCGATCGTCACTCTCATCCATAGCCACAATCCCCTCAAGGTGATTGCACTACTATTGCCGCTGATTTCACTAAGTTTTGTCTGTATGGGAATCGGCTATCTTGTTAGTGCTCTCTACGTTTTTTTCCGGGATTTGCCCTACTTCTATGAGTTAGTTTGTTTTGTGCTCTGGATTGGCTCACCCATTTTCTATCCCGTGGAAATTGTCCCTAAACCGGTTCAGGCCTTTCTCGTACTCAATCCCCTTTTCCCGATCATTGAGAGTATTCGGGAAATTTCCCTCCAATCCCAATTACCCAATGCTGGTTTAATTATCCATGGACTCTTGAATGGTCTTGTACTCTTGGTTGTGGGCTGGGTTTGTTTTCGGGTCTGGCAAAATCAGTTTATGGACTTGTTATAACGTTTTTAGATGACTGAAGTTATTCGACTAGATCAAGTATCTTTATATAGGAGGACTCAAGAAGAGTTTTCCTACGATTTGAAGCGGACAATTTTGTCAGTTTTAGAAGGAAAGTATCGCCAACCCTCTCGCAAATTAATCCTCGACCAACTAGATCTGGTGGTAAATGCCGGAGAAAAAATTGGCATTATTGGCTCCAATGGTTCTGGCAAGTCCACGCTCTTGAAAGTCATCTGCGGCATTTTGCAACCGAGCCAAGGGTCTCTGCGGGTCAAGGGTGATATTGCTCCATTAATTGAATTGGGTGCGGGCTTTGATGGAGACCTTTCTGTCAAAGACAACATTATTCTCTACGGAGTTATGCTAGGGTTTTCCCGTCAAGAAATGCGGCAGAGAATTGACTCTATCCTTAGCTTTTCTGAATTGCAAGACTATTCCTATGCTCCGGTCAAGTCCCTTTCTTCGGGTATGATGGCGCGTCTGGGCTTTGCCATCGCCACGGATGTGGAACCGGATATTTTGATTCTGGATGAAGTTTTGTCCGTCGGAGATGAAAGCTTTAAGCACAAATGCCAGGCACGAATGGATAAGTTGTGGAACCACCACACCACAATTCTGGTAGTATCACATGGGCTGGAATTCATTCGAGAGTCTTGCCAACGAGCCATTTGGCTAGACCGGGGTCGTATCCGGTTTGCAGGGACAGCGGAAGATGCCATTGCCCATTACCTAGAGGCGGTTCGACAAAGCGAAGTCGTCGGCAATTAAGTACTAGTTGAGGAAATAAAAAAATAATGAAAATTTTAATTACCGGGGGAGCGGGCTATATTGGCTCAGTTTTGACCCCTACTCTCTTGGCGGCGGGGCATGAGGTCACCGTCTTAGATAGTTTTATGTTCCAACAAACGGGGTTAGCCGAATGTTGTCAATACGAAACCTTTAGGGTGGTGCGGGGAGATTGTCGGGACGAAGGCTTGATCAAAGACCTACTCAGGGATGTCGACGCGATTATTCCGCTAGCGGCCCTGGTGGGAGCGCCTCTGTGTAGCCGGGATAAAATTGGCACTAAAACCATTAACCAAGATGCGGTAGAAATGATTTGCCGCTTGGCCAGCCCGAGCCAAAGAATTTTGATGCCAGTGACCAATAGTGGCTACGGCATTGGCGAGGCCGGAAAATTTTGCACGGAAGAGTCTCCCCTGCGTCCGATTTCTCTCTACGGAGTGACCAAAGTAGAAGCCGAAAGAGCGGTACTAGAGCGCGAAAATAGCATGACCTTCCGGTTAGCGACGGTTTTTGGTATGTCACCGCGGATGCGGGTTGATCTGTTGGTGAATGATTTTGTTTATCGTGCTTTCTATGACCGGGCTGTGGTTATTTTTGAAGGACACTTTAAGCGCAACTATATTCACATTCGTGATGTAGCCAAGGTTTTTTTACACGGGTTAGAAAATTTTGAAGCCATGAAAGGCAAAGCCTATAACGTGGGTCTCGAAGATGCGAATTTATCCAAATTAGAACTCTGTGGGGAGATCAAAAAACATCTGCCCAATTTTGTTTTTCTAGAAGCTCCGATCGGTGAAGACCCCGACAAGCGAGATTATATTGTCTCCAATCAACGGATTCTCAGCACTGGTTTTACCCCGGATTGGTCCTTAGCTCGCGGCATTCAAGAATTAATTAAGGGTTACACGATTCTTCGCAATAGTATTTACTCCAATATCTAGTAGCTGGCGATCTCGCAGAGATCCGCTATGCGGTGCGCAGTTGGTCAGGGCTTTCTTACCCAAAATTAATCTAGGTTAGCCCTGGCTGGGTAAACTGGGGGAGACCCTACAACCGGACTTCCTCAGACCGAATGTTAAACCTGCGCTCTAGCGGCATTTTATTGCACCCGACTTCCCTTCCCGGCCGTTTTGGCATTGGTGATTTGGGCGAAGAAGCCTTTCGCTTTATCGATTTCCTTGCCCACAGCAACCAACATATCTGGCAAATTCTGCCCCTGGGCCCCACGGGTTATGGAAATTCGCCGTATCTTTGCTACTCTGCTCTGGCCATTAATCCCCTGCTGATTAACATTGAAAAACTGGTTGAGGCTCAATTACTGCCTGAGTTTGTCCTCGCAGAAGTACCCGGATTTTTTTCGCCTCGGATAGATTTTGAGGCAGTGACCACCTACAAAACACCGTTATTTAAGCAAGCCTGCGGAGCGTTTGCCACCTTAGACTTACCCGAGTTAACCGCAGACTTTCATCAGTTTTGTCAAGAACAGGATGATTGGTTGGCAGATTACACCCTATTTATGACCATTAAAGAAGCCCATGGTGGGGCGAGTTGGCATACCTGGGATATTCCCCTCTCTCAACGCCACCCCGAAGCTCTGGCTCAATGGCGAGAGCAATTTGCTGCTGAAATTTTTTATCATCAGTTCGTGCAATTCATCGGTTTTCGTCAATGGCAAGCCGTCAAAACCTACGCGAATGAAGCACACATTCTTATTTTTGGGGATATTCCCATCTACGTCGCCCATGATAGTGCTGATGTTTGGTCAAATCCCCAAAATTTCTGCTTAGATCCAGAAACGGGAGAAGCGGCCTGGATGGCAGGGGTTCCACCGGATTATTTTAGTGAAACGGGTCAACTTTGGGGGAATCCGGTCTATAACTGGGAGCAACTTCAATCAACAGGCTATGGCTGGTGGGTGCAACGCTTTAAGGCAATTTTGAATTATGTGGATATTGTCCGCATCGACCATTTTCGGGGCTTTGAAGCCTTTTGGGCTGTGCCGGAAGGGGAACAAACGGCTGTCAATGGAGAATGGCAGACGGCACCGGGGAGAGAGTTTTTCCAAGTTTTGAAGGATACTTTGGGCGATGATTTGCCGATCGTGGCGGAAGACCTAGGGGTAATTACGGATGAGGTGGAAGCTCTGCGGGATGATTTTGGCTTCCCTGGCATGAAGGTTCTTCAGTTTGCCTTTGACTCTGGCCGTGACAATATATTTTTACCCTTCAACTACACTGACCGCAATTGTATTGTCTACTCCGGGACCCACGACAATGACACGACGGTGGGCTGGTTCTACGCGCGATCGCCAGAGGAACAACAACGAGTCACCGACTTTTTAGGCTGTGTCTGCCCTGAGGGGATCCAGTGGAGTTTGATTCGCCTGGCCCTTAGCTCCGTGGCTAATACTGCTATTTTCCCGTTACAGGATATTTTGGGGCTAGGGAATGATGCCCGTATGAATTTACCGGGCACCGCGGAGGGGAATTGGGGCTGGCGCTATCATCCCGACCAATTAACCCAAGAACTAGGGGAGCGGCTTGCCGTTGTGACCGAACTCTATGGGCGAAAACTCTATCATCCTGATCCAGTCAGGGAAGAGGGGAACTAGGACAGGCTTTTCGAGGCAAGTTATTATAGGAGACAGACTTTATTGTTGTTTTTGTGGATATGAGTCAACGTCTTCCTTTGAGTAAATCGAGTTCCTCTATTGCGTCTGCTAGGTTTTGGGGTCAACTACTGGCAAGTTTTAGCCTGATTCCGGCATTATTAACCACAACGCCTAGTCTAGCCCAGGAGAAGGCACCATTACTCACCAAGGAGACGTCTTTAACCTACGGACAACTCCTCAAGGAGATCAAAACGAATCAGGTCAGCAAGGTCGAGATTGACCCAGCTCAACAGCAGGCCTTCGTTACTCTCAAGGGTCAACCGGAAACGGCAAAACTGAAAACGGTCAGGCTCTTCAAAACTAATCCTGAGTTGATTGAACTCCTCAAAAAAAGTCGCGTTAATTGGGGCATTCGTCGCACAACAGATAATTCTGCCCTGGTAGGATTGATGACCCATGTCTTGATTGTGGTCATTTTAATCGGCTTTTTGGTGATGATTATTCGTCGCTCGGCCAATGCCTCGGGTCAAGCCATGAGTTTTGGTAAGTCCCGCGCTCGCTTCCAAATGGAATCAAAAACCGGCGTTGGCTTTGGGGATGTGGCCGGTATTGATGAAGCCAAAGAAGAATTACAAGAGGTGGTGACCTTCCTCAAGCACCCGGAAAAATTTACGGCGATCGGCGCTAAAATTCCCCGTGGTGTTTTATTAATTGGCCCGCCAGGAACCGGCAAAACTCTCCTTGCTAAGGCGATCGCCGGTGAAGCAGGAGTTCCCTTTTTTAGTATTTCCGGCTCAGAATTTGTGGAAATGTTTGTCGGGGTAGGGGCCTCTCGCGTGCGGGATTTATTCAAAAAAGCCAAGGAAAATGCTCCTTGCTTAATTTTTATTGATGAAATTGACGCGGTGGGACGGCAACGGGGAGTCGGCTATGGCGGGGGCAGTGATGAGCGTGAACAAACTCTGAATCAACTTTTGACGGAAATGGATGGCTTTGAGGGCAATAGCGGCATCATTGTCATTGCGGCTACTAACCGCCCGGATGTCTTGGATTCGGCTCTATTGCGCCCCGGACGCTTTGATCGCCAAGTGATGGTGGACTATCCTGATTTGGACGGACGGAAAAAAATTCTAGAAATCCATGCCCAAAACAAAAAAATTGCCCCGGAAGTCTCATTAGCCATGATCGCCCGTCGTACCCCCGGATTTACAGGCGCCGATTTAGCCAATGTCTTGAATGAAGCGGCCATTTTTACGGCACGGCGGCGCAAAGAAGCGATCACCATGGACGAAGTCAACGATGCCATTGACCGAGTCGTCGCCGGGATGGAAGGCACGCCCCTGGTGGATAGTAAAAGTAAACGCCTGATTGCCTACCATGAGGTAGGCCATGCTCTGATTGGCACCTTTTGTCCGGGTCATGACCCCGTTGAAAAAGTCACCCTCATCCCCCGGGGTCAGGCGAAGGGACTAACCTGGTTTACCCCCGACGAAGAACAGAGTTTAATGACCAAATCGCAAATGATCGCCCGCATTGCCGGTCTCTTGGGCGGTCGAGTTGCCGAAGAAGTCATTTTTGGGCAGGATGAAGTCACCACCGGCGCGGGGAATGATATCGAAAAAATCACCTACCTGGCTCGTCAGATGGTGACTCGATTGGGTATGTCTTCCCTGGGTTTGGTCGCCCTCGACAATGACGACAATCAAATGGACTGGGGAAAACGCACGGACTATTCTGAAGAAATTGCCGCGCGCATTGACCAAGAAGTGCGCTGGATCGTTGAAGCCGCCCACCAACGGGCCACTCAAATCCTAGAAGACAATCGGGTTTTGATGGACCGCCTCGTCGATCGCCTGATTGCCCAGGAGACGATCGAAGGGGATGAATTCCGGCAATTAGTGCAGGAGTTTCAGGCGAATACCAACTCGATCTTAATGGTTGCGAGTTAAGTATGGCCAAAGGCCGGCGTAAATCTGACCTACCGACTAAAAATTGTTTGGTCTGTCAACGTCCCTTCACCTGGCGCAAAAAATGGGCGGCGTGTTGGGACGAGGTCAAATATTGCTCAGACCGCTGTCGCCGTCGTCGCTCTTCTGCCCCGGATTCACCTTAGTCCTCCTGACATCCTCCCAGCGCCGAATCAAAGATTACGGCGTGGGGTTCCCAATTCAACCACCAAACTTATCAAACAAGCTTTCACTTACTTGACAGAGGTTCAAATGTCCTTGGGCGTTTATTTCTGACAAAGCCAGCCGTGCGAATCATTTCGTCAATGATCGCAAACTGCTTGACAGAACCTCTGAGCTTGGCTTCGAGTACGAACATGACCAAGAGACTAACTTTATGGCAATAAACTACCATAACTTTTGTTTGTTGGTCGAAATTCATCTCGGCACTCAATCAAAGATTAGAGTGCGAGCCTTCTTTCGACATTGAGGTAAATTACCCGGAAAAATCCTTGACGTTAGGTCTGCAAACTTTGTGTAATAGGTTGAACAATGCACTCTTCTGTTAACGAATTTTTAGGTACTATAGGGAACTTTTCTGGCGATCGCCTTGTAGGAGAGTCATAAATCCAAAGACTCTTGATCAGATTCGTAAATATTTTGTGTAATCGTAAAATAAGGAGACGTTGAATTTAACTGATAAAAGGTTTCGATTAAAGGCGTTGCTGATTTGCAATATGAATCTCTAAAAATACCACTTTTTAAACCTTGATTCAAACTACCTTCTGGATATGTGCAAGGTTCGCATTCATACCTGAATTAAGCAACGCCTCGATTTTTTGAAAATTGTCGAAAGCCTTTAGCGAAAAGGGTTTTAGGTAATGTACTTAATAAAACATTACCGCTCATAGTTGTCGAGTATTGAAAACCTTGAAAGACCTTCATGAACAGACTTTTTGTGTAGTACTGAAAAAGTTTCTTTCCGAGATTCATGGAAGAGGGATATTCTTCATTTAGACATTTACCATTGATACGGTATTTAGACATTTACCATTGATACGGTATCGGCTGTATTTGTTGTGATCACAATCACCATTGAGCAGTGACTCATGCACTTGTTTTAATTATAATTTGCTTTGATAACTGGACAGTGGGAAGTTCTCGGTGGACTAGCGGGATGAAGAGAAGGAAAACGGACATGCCGTGACCGAAGCGGCCCAAGATGTCCGAAACTGGCTGATATAAATCACTTCAGCCAGGACTATTATGGAGCTCTAC
>JBGSZT010000065.1:0-51452 GCA_041750255.1 Synechocystis sp. | reverse complement strand
TGCTAAATCAGGAACCTCCGGGGGTGGACGGGACCCTAAAATCAATACATTGCTAGCGGAAGCAGAGGGGTCATTAGGGGCCTATAGTGTCGCTAAACATCGACATACCCCAGAAATCGAGCAAATATGTCGTGATCTGGCTGGCTACGATGTGCGAGTGCAATTTACCCCCCATTTAATCCCGATGGTGCGGGGCATCTTGGCCACAGTTTATGCCACCCTGCGCGATCCGGGGTTACTCCGGGATGATTTGTTGACGATCTATAGTGCTTTTTACCGCTCTTCTCCCTTTGTTAAGATTTTACCCAACGGTATTTATCCCCAAACTAAATGGGCCTGGGGCACGAATCTGTGCTATATCGGCATCGAAACAGACCCCCGTACAGACCGGGTCATTGTCATGTCGGTGATCGATAATTTGGTCAAAGGTCAAGCCGGTCAAGCCGTTCAATGCTTAAATCTGATGATGGGATGGGATGAAGCCCTGGCGCTTCCTCAGTTGGCGTTTTATCCCTAGGCTCACCAATGGCGATCGCCTTAAAGACCTTAAAGAGTAATGGGGAGACGGTTCAATTCTTCTTTATCTAACCGCCAAGTGGGAAGAAAATCATTCATCAACTGCTTAAACCGTTGGTTATGACTGGGTTCCAAAAGGTGAACCATTTCATGAACCACCACGTATTCTAGGCAAGTCTTGGGCTTCTTTGCCAATTCTAAATTCAACCAAATACGCTGGGCGTTCGGGTTACAGGTTCCCCAGCGTGTCCTCATTTTTTTGACCCCAAATTCATGGACAGTAACGCCCATCAAGTCTTCATAGTGACTAATCAAGGGAGGGATCATAAGTTTCAACTGTTCTCGATACCACCCGTAGAGAATATTTTTTCGAGCTTCTGGAGGCGAATTGGGTCGCAGGTATAGGTCTAAGTAGGGAGGGTTGAGTTCCACCCGAGACGGCGAATTTTGTTCAATAATCCTTAACAAATGGCGATCGCCTTGGAAGTCATGGCTTTCTAAATTTGTATAGTTTTTAGGTAATTCACGGTCTTGGGTTTGGAGTCTGCGTTGATGTTTTTCGATCCAATTCAGCTTAGAGCTGACAAATGAATGAATAGCCTCTAGGGGGAGGCTGAGGGGGGCAGTCACCTTCACATTTCCGTCGGGGGGTGAAACCCGGATATTGATGGTTTTGATCTTTTTTTGAACAACCTCTACTGTCATCTCATGTAGCTTCACATGAGTGATTTTGAAGTTCGAGATCACGTAATCCAACGCCATGTCCAATGCCTCATAGGATTTGCCATTGTCATCCTAGGCGAAGTCGTCCATGGGCAGATTTAAAAAATTCTCCACCTGACAGCGCCTGGGAGTTCGTTAATAATTTACCGCACGTCCATCCCAAGGGCTATATCTAGGTTCCAAACCAGCAGGAATCATTGTCCCACACGAATTCCACGAAGAAAACCGAGCAACCCGAAGACGTTAAGAATCCATATAATAAGGGCCACCACCACCACAATATTCAAGATTTGTTTGATCTTACTATCCATCGGAATGTAAGTGTTGACGAGCCACAATAGAACCCCAACCACGATGATAATGACTACAAATTGAACTAAATCCATAACTAAACCTTTATGTTTGTTTATACCGTTGCTAGTGCTTTTGATATACTTTGGTTTGCCCACGGATAAATTACAGAGCAAAGCTTGTCCCATGACAGTTTAAAAATTTGCTTTGCCGTTTATACTAATACAAACTGCTGTAGGCTAAAAACTATTTGGTGAGTATAGACAAGAAAGCTGGAGTTTTTGTGTAGAGTTAACTTCCCGGTATTCTCGCCCTGGCATATCTCCCCTAGACATCGAAGGTAAAAATCTTGTCTCTCTCGATGAATCATTTTTATCCACCACCCGCTCTAGGTTAATAAATGCTTCCTGAAGCAAAGAACGAAAAGCCCTATAATATAGAACAGATTTTGAACCCGTCTTCGGTTTAGCGTCCCGGATCAAAGTTTTTGTACTGAGTGAGTGATTAGCCTGTGTTTGCTTTACATGGTTACGAGTACTTTTTGGGTTTTCTGTTTGTCTGTAGTCTAGTACCGATTTTGGCCCTGACTGCCTCAAAACTCCTGCGTCCGAGTGGCGGCGGTCCCGAGCGTCGTACTACCTATGAGTCTGGGATGGAACCCATCGGTGGAGCATGGATTCAGTTCAATATCCGTTACTATATGTTCGCCCTTGTCTTCGTCGTCTTTGACGTAGAAACCGTGTTTTTGTACCCCTGGGCGGTTGCCTTCAGTCAGCTTGGGCTGTTAGCCTTTATAGAAGCTCTGATTTTTATAGCGATCTTGGTGGTGGCATTGGTCTACGCCTGGCGAAAAGGAGCCCTTGAGTGGTCTTAGTTTTGCTGTTTTCATACCATTTTTATTGATCTCCTAAATTTTTCTATGAGTCCCCAAGCGTCCAATTTCCCGACGACCGACCCCGTCTCAGCGGCAACTATTTTGAATCCGGTTAATCGCTCCCAGGTCACCCAAGACCTATCTGAGAATGTGATCTTGACCACCGTTGATGACCTATACAACTGGGCCAAACTTTCTAGTCTTTGGCCCCTCCTCTACGGTACTGCCTGTTGTTTCATTGAATTTGCGGCTCTGATTGGCTCCCGCTTCGATTTTGACCGGTTTGGTTTGGTGCCTCGCTCCAGCCCACGGCAAGCAGATTTGATCATTACCGCTGGCACAGTCACCATGAAAATGGCTCCCGCCCTCGTGCGTTTGTACGAAGAAATGCCGGAGCCCAAATATGTAATCGCCATGGGAGCTTGTACGATTACCGGCGGTATGTTTAGTAGTGATTCGACCACTGCCGTGCGGGGAGTAGACAAATTAATTCCCGTAGATGTTTATATTCCCGGCTGTCCTCCCCGCCCCGAAGCAATTTTTGATGCCATTATTAAGCTCCGTAAAAAAGTTGCCAATGAGTCGATTCAAGAACGAGCAACGGTAACCCAACAAACCCACCGCTACTACAGCACTACCCACACTATGAAAATGGTAGAGCCGATTTTGACGGGGAAATATCTTCAAGAGGCTTCCCGCCAGAGTCCTTCTCGTGAATTGACCGAAGCAATGGGCTTGCCTATTCCTCCGGCCCTCGCCACCCCTCAACAACAAAAGGAGCAAGTCAATCGTGGCTGAAAAACAGCAATTAGTCTCTAATTCTGAGCCAGATACCTCGGCGATCGCCAACGTAGGTCAGGTTTCAAATTGGCTCACCGAGAATGGCTTTACCCACACCAACTTGGACGTGGATCATCTGGGCATCGAACTTCTCCAGGTAGAGCCGGATTTGCTTTTGCCCCTTGCAACGGCTCTCTATGCCTATGGGTTCAACTACCTACAATGTCAAGGAGCCTACGATGAAGGGCCGGGCCAATCCCTGGTAAGTTTTTATCACTTGACCAAGGTCAACGATGCTGTGACTCGTCCGGAAGAAGTGCGGCTCAAAGTCTTTTTGCCCCGAGAAAATCCGGTGCTTCCCTCGGTCTATTGGATTTGGCGATCCGCCGACTGGCAAGAGCGCGAATGCTACGACATGTACGGTATTGTCTATGAAGGACATCCGGGTCTCAAACGCATTCTAATGCCAGAGGATTGGATTGGCTGGCCCCTGCGGAAAGATTACATTTCCCCGGACTTTTACGAACTTCAAGATGCCTACTAGCATTTATCCTCTTTTTAGGAGCAATCCACCGTGTTATCCCTTGGTGTCAATATTGATCATGTCGCCACCCTTCGTCAGGCACGGCGTACGGTGGAACCAGACCCCGTGGCCGCCGCTTTTTTAGCTGAATTAGCAGGAGCCGATGGCATTACAGCCCATCTCCGAGAAGACCGGCGACATATTCAAGACCGGGATATCCGTCTTTTGCGTCAGACTGTTCGGACTCACTTAAATCTGGAAATGGCGGCCACTCCAGAGATGATGGTGATCGCCTTAGAGGTCAAGCCCGATTATGTAACCCTCGTGCCAGAAAAACGAGAAGAAGTGACCACCGAAGGGGGCTTAGATGTGGTCGGAGCGATAGTTCGCCTGGGACAGATGGTAGAAACCCTGCAATCCAGCGGGATTCCTGTGAGTTTATTTATTGATGCGGAACCGGCGCAAGTCGCGGCGGCGGCCCAACTTAAGACCCAATTTATCGAACTTCATACCGGACGCTATGCCGATGCCCCCAACTCAACGGCGCAGAAGCAAGAGCTACAGGCGCTTAAGCTAGGCTGTAAACAAGCCCTCGACCTGGGACTGCGAGTCAATGCGGGCCACGGTCTCACCTACTGGAATGTTTATCCAGTGGCGGGGCTACCGGGGATGGAAGAACTTAATATTGGTCATAGTATTATGAGCCGTGCCGTCCTGGTGGGGATGGAGCGGGCTGTGCGGGAGATGAAACTTGCCATGCAAGGTAAAGTAGGCTCCTGAGGCATGATAGCCTAGAGAATGCAGGTAAAAAAGCCCAAGGTAAATTTTATAGTTCGTAACCCATGGCAACTTATTATTACGTTTTGGCGAGTCAAAAGTTTTTGTTAGAAGAAGAACCCTTTACGGAGGTTCTCAAAGAACGGACAAGGGACTACCATGACAAAGGCAAAGAAATTGATTTTTGGCTGGTCAAACAACCCGCGTTTTTGACATCCCCGGAAATGCAGTCAATAAAAGCTCAAATTCCTGAGAAAAATGTTGCAGTAATCTCTACGAACAAAACCTTTATTGTCTGGCTCAAATTACGCTTAGAATATGTCCTGACCGGTGAATTCCAGGCTCCCTCGGCCACGATTCCAGACCCATTAGCCTCAATGCAAACTTTAGCTTAAGAAAACCTAAAACTTCTAGTTCGTGGGGTCACCTCTCCAGAGGCAGTGCTACTGTGAAATAGTCTCTATATAGTTCCTACTGCCATCATTGCGCCGGGATTTCATGAATAACTATTTTTCGCTCTCCCTTGATTGCACCAGTGCAAAGTTAGAAGAAGATATTTTGCGTCGTTATCGCCAAGGATTTCCGTTTTTGTCTCCGGGGTGTCACATTTTTCGTGAGCCCTGGGACTGCTCAACGGTTCTTTGCTTTGATTGCCTTGATTCCCCTCACCTAATCTCGTCAATTCAATCAAACTATACCAAACTTCTAGAAAATGCTCATTCCCTGGGAGTTGCCAAGGAGATAGTTCTACGGCAGGGTAACAGGTTTATTGGTTGGCAGAAATAGCACTTTTCCGAGATCATCTCAGGCTACCCACGCATTGCCCAATCCTCAAGTATTAAGGTCAACTCTGAATTATTGATACTGTTTCACCCGAGGAATGTGGGACTCCACCACATTGCCAGTTTTGATGCAGTTAACCATCAAATAATCGCAGACAGGACAGGCGGTTTCAGTGATATTAAGTTTGAGAAAGGACTGGCGTTGGGCATGATTGCCACAGGTCGGACAGTGGATTGTTTTTTTACTAGTCATAATTAAACTCAAAAAAGTAGATGTAATTAGCGTTTGTTTCGAACGAATTGAATGGAGATCAAAGGTAATTAATAGTTAAATAACCACTCTTTGCCTATTTTGATAATGAATCTAGTGGTGGAAAACGTGATCCCCGATGTGTTTAGTCTGATCCCACAATAATCGTTCTTGTATTATGGAAACACAAAACGCACTTTAAAGTCATCCTTAATGATCATTTAAAGTTGTGTTATTTTTGTGATCCCCGCTGATATCTATTACCTTTTAAAGACTTTTCAGCCAGCATTCTAGGATTCTCAGTAGCTATTTTTTAATTAATTTTTAACATTCAAGGAAGAAATTTCGCTATTCCGGGGTTGTACAAAGGCAAAAAAGGCCTCCTGGGCGGCGGTTTGTTCTGCGACTTTTTTGGACGGGCCCGTACCTTTGCCCAAACATTGGCCCATCAGCCAAACCTCAGCGACAAAACGATGCTTATCGGTGACGGCGGAGGACAATTGCTCAACCCGGTAGTCCGGCAGACATTTGTGCTTGCCCTGGGTCCATTCCTGCAAAGCATCCTTATAATTTTGGCGGGCAGGATCCTGAGCGATTTCCACGGCCTTCCGGCGTAGATGTTCATCTAACCAGGGTCTCACCAGACCCATCGTATGAGTACTCAGGTATAAAGCGCCTAAAGTAGCCTCAAAGGTATCTGCTAAGCGAGATTGACGCCCAGTTTTGTCTCCTAGGGCGCTGGGACTAATCCACATATACTTTTCTAGTCCGTAGAGATCGGCCCATTGAGCAAGGGTACGGTCACTCACCATCATCGAACGCAATGCCGCCAAGGCTCCCACGGATTCCTGGGGATACTCTTCCATTAGAACTTCCGCAGCCGCTAGCCGAATCACAGCATCCCCAGTAAACTCCAATTGTTGATAATTGGCGTCGCTGGAGAAACTGGGGTGGGTCAAGGCCAGGTCTAGCAGTCCCCAATTCACGGGTGCATCGTCTGAGAGTCCTAGTTTTTGAATTAGTGTCCGTAATTGTCGTTGGCGGCGAGCATCTAGGGTCATAGGGAAAGCCGTTTTTTCGATGAAGACTAAACGTCCAGTGCCAAAAAATAACAAAAAATAAAATAAAAAGAGAGTTGAACATAAGCCGGGTTCTGTTCTTCTTGAGAGTAAAACTGCTCAAAAAGGGGAGTTATCTATCTGGGAAATTTGTTACCAAACTCCTCAAGCGGTTCCACTTAAAGCGGGACAGGAAAAAGACTAACCTTATCCCTCCGACCTTGCTTCCGACCGGGGTTTACCGAGCCAGTACCTCACGATACTGCTGGTGTGCTCTTACCACACCTTTGCACCCTTACCGTTTCAGTCGCCAGATATTAGTTTTGACTACTATCTTTTCACTATAGCGGCGGTATTTTTCTGTGGCACTATCCTCACGCTCACGCGCACTGGGCGTTACCCAGCAGGTCTAGTCTTTGGGAAGCCCGGACTTTCCTCAGATTCCCATGCAGGAATCCGCAACTCCCTCGTCAACTCTCTAGTTCTAGTCTAGGTTTTTTCGGAGTGAATTGGATTTTGATATTTTTGATTACCCTAATTTGGCCAAGTTCTCTTCCCATTTTCGGGGTGAGCTAGCGCGGCGGATGTTACGCCAAATCTGGGTAGCGGCAACGGTTCCATCGGCTACTGCCACGGAGACTTGATTTAAGCCTTTTTTGAGATCGCCGAGGGCAAAGATACGCTCATGACTGGTCTGAGCCATGGTATTGGTGACTAGATTTTCGCCGTCCCACTCTAGGTTAGGAATCCCTTTTAGATAGTCATTGTGATATACAGACCCTAGATTCACTAGCCCCGTCGTTGCTTCGACAATGGTTCCATCCACCAGTCGTACACCCTGGAGGTGATGATCTTCGCCCAAAAACTCGGCGATCGCCTGTTCATAGAGTGGGAAGCCATGATCCGCCAATTTTTGCTTCATGGCATCGCTAACTGTACAAAGCCCGTGGGTCAAAACAGAAATATAGGGCGTAAACCAATTCATGACAAAGGCCGCGCCAATTTGCCCTTCGGTGCCAGCGATTAAAATCGATTTTTGATCCCGTAGCTCAAAGCCATCACAGATCATACAAACGTGGAGCGTATAACCAGCGTAATCGTAGACATTTTGCATATTGTCGAGTTCGGGCAAAATATCCATGATGCCTGATGCTGCGATTAAATATTTACTGCGGAAGACGGGGTAGACACTGTCTTTTTTGCCGACTTTCACCCGAACCGCAAAGGTGTCTCCTTTATCTTCTACCGCTTCGACAAAACCCGGAAGATAATCGGCTCCCCAGGCGATCGCCTGCTTCACGCCATGATTTAAAATATCTCGTCCTGGAGTATCGGGGTCTAGCCCAACGTAGTTACGCAAATCCTGCATCCAGAGAGAACGGCCCCTGCCTTTTTCGATTACCAAGCAACTCAAGCCGTAGCGTGCCAAATAAATAGCCGCAGATAGACCCCCCATGCCGCCACCAACGACGATGGCATCATAGACCGTGTCGAGGCGGGTCTCAAGATTTTTGCTAGATAGTTTCATGGCAGTTGGCCTCCCAGGGATAGCAAGCAGTACGATTTTAGAGAGATGGGGGTTGAGCGAAGTCGAAACCCCCACTATTACATTCAGACCTTAGCCGACGAAGGTGCGAGGAGCCGCAACTCCAGCAGATTCAGTACCTTTTAGATAAGCCAACATGGTGTCAGCATCGGAGACTTCAAAGGGATCGGTCGGGCAGTTGTCAGAATAATCCGGTTCAACAAAGATTTTTTCGATCACACCATCGTTGACCAGCATGGAATAACGCCAAGAGCGCATCCCAAAACCAAGGTTAGACTTGTCCACCAACATCCCCATTTTACGGGTAAATTCACCGTTGCCGTCGGGGAGCAAAAAGACGTTATTAGCACCGACTTGTTGGCCCCATTTGAACATAACAAAGGCATCATTGACAGAGACACAAATGATCTCATCTACACCCTGGGCTTTGAACTCGTCGTAAAGCTCTTCGTAACGGGGGAGGTGGTTAGAGGAACAGGTGGGGGTAAAGGCTCCGGGCAAGGAGAAAACAACCACTTTTTTACCACCAAAGATTTCTTCAGTGGTCTTGTCTTGCCAACGGAAAGGATTAGGGCCAGCAACGGATTCGTCACGGACACGGGTTTTGAATACCACACTGGGTACACGTTCAGGAGTCATAGTCACCTCTTTGTTTGACGCTGGGTTTACACAATGGCCGGGGGATATCACAATGGATTAGCCCGTCATTTATCAGAATAATTCTGAGTTAAGAATTAGTCAAGCTCTAGGACTATTATCTAAAAATAATCTAAAATAGTTGGGAATAACTTTTGAATATGCTAGGATAAGCGGCTACGCTACTAAGCCTTGAGTGCATCAAGACTGTTTACTGTGAGGAGTAGTAGGAGCCCATGCCAATTATTGGGAGTAATACCATGCAAGAACCCGCCGAAAGCATTGTAAAAACACTAAAAGCGAAGCGATTACGGGTTACTCCCCAGCGCTTTGCGGTATACGCTAACCTCCTCGCGCGCACTGACCATCCAACGGCGGAACAAATTCGCTTAGATTTAAATCAAGATAGCCCTCAGTCCTCCCAAGCTACGGTCTACACCTCTCTTCAGGCGTTGCGAGATGTGGGCTTAATCCGAGAGGTTTTGCTGGAGCCAGGTATTTGTCGCTACGACGCCAATGTCAAGCCTCACCACCATTTTCGCTGTCGGGTCTGTGGCGAAATCGAAGATATTCCCTGGGACCGGATTCAGGGTCTTGCATTCTCGCCCAAATCAGGTCAACGGGTGGAAAACTATGAAGTTACAGTCCACGGGGTTTGTGGGCAGTGCAATTCACAAAAACTGGGTGAGTAATTGCCGGGTTGCTTCTCCGGTTTTAGCCCAGGTCAGTTGCCCGGAACGAGTCAAGCCTCTTTGAGAGAGTTCTGACCGTAGGCTCTGATCCTGCACAAGGCGGGTCATTGCCTGGGCCAACGCGCCCACATCCAAGGGATTAACCAAGAGTCCGGCATCCTCCACTACCTCCGGCAAAGATGAAATATTTGAGCTAATTACCGGGGTGCCGCAGGCCATGGCTTCGAGGGCCGGAAAGCCAAACCCTTCCCACAATGACGGAAAAACTAAGGCGATCGCCTGGTGGAGAAGCTGGGGTAATTGTTCGTAGGCGACATAATCTAAACAACGTACATTTTCTTTAATGCCGAGTTCCTCAGCCTGGTTTAAAAGTTTAGGCGTATAGCGAGCATCGGTGGGCCCTGCTAACCACAATTCATACTCTTCAACCTGGGGCAATTGGGCAAACGCTTCGATCAACCGAGCCAGATTTTTGTGGGGGTCATGGCGACCTAGGTAGAGAAAATAGGGCTTGGCGGGTAAGGGTCGGGGATGGCTGACAAGACGAAAATGAGCCTGGTCATAGCCCAATAAAATCGGCGTAATTTTGCTTGCAGAAATGCCGAAAAACTCGACAATATCCCGGGCTGTTGCCTGGGAATTACAAATAATATGCTCTGCTTGCCGTAGCACCGCAGGAATATAAACTCGGAAATAGGGCGTTAACGGAGATTTCCATTGGGGAAAACGCAGGGGAATCAGGTCATGCACCATAACAATACTGCGACATCTCTGCAATAGTGGCGCTTCCGGCACGGGGGAAAAAATCAGGCTTCCTCCAAGCTCACGGTATAGGTTTGGCAGTTCAAATTGCGTCCAAAACAGGCGATCAAGATGGCCGCGACTGCCCTGGGCGGGGGTTAAATTGGCGGGTACGTTATGGCAATCAAAGCCAGGATAGGTTTGAGCGGTGAGTAGGGTGGGCTGGAGGGGAGCCAGGCTAGGAAAAATATTCGTGGCATAGATACTAATGCCGGTGGGTTGGGACAAAAGAAAGGAAAGATTAACTAGGAGGCTCATATTAATTTTCGGTAAATATCCAGCGTCTGTTGGGCGGTGCGAGACCAGGAAAAAGCCTGGGCCCGTTGTTGCGCCCGCTGACTTAAATCTTGTCGCAAAGGTTGATCCGTCGCTAATTGGGCCATAGCCTCAGCAATTTCCCCCGGAGACTCAGGATTAATCAAAATAGCACTATTTCCCGCCACTTCCGGCAAGGAGGCCCGTTGGGAGGTAATTATCGGCAAACCAAAGGTCATGGCTTCCACCACGGGCAGGCCAAATCCTTCATAAAAGGAAGGATAAATAAAGGCGATCGCCATTTGGTAAAAAACGGCTAACCAGTCATTGGCAACATAATTAAGGTGATGAATCTCAGCCTGATAGGGAGACATCGCCAGAGCGTTTATAATCGGTTGATAGTTCCAACCCCACTGTCCAATTAAAACCAACTGTTCTTCCCCGGAATTTTTGGCTTTAAATTGATTAAAAGCTTCAATTAAGCCCACTATATTTTTGCGGGGTTCTAGGGTGCTAACAAAGAGAAAATAGGGACGCTGAAAATTGTAGGGAATCGTTTTTTTAAGGTCTTCAATCCGATCCAATGATAGGGATTGGTTTTGATACCGACTGGCTTGATAGGTCACATGAATGTTCTTGGGGGCAACATCTAAATACTGAATAATATCTTGCTTTGTACTTTCTGCGAAGGTTAAAATGCCAGCGGTATAGGGTAAACAGGCTTGGAGACGGGCCCTATAGGTTTTGACCATGGGCGGTACAAATTGAGGATATTTAAACACCGTTAAATCATGAATAGTCAATAAATTCCGGCTTTGGCGACAGGGGTAAATAAAGTGGTCTGTGCCATGGACCAGATCGGGTTTTCCTAACTGTTTTTCGAGCTGACTTAGCCAGGAATTGGGCCAAGAAAGTAAGACTTGGGTAATGGCGATCGGTAGAGGTAAACATTGCAAATTGGGAAATGCTTGGAGCGGTTCACTCACCGAAAAATCACGCTTTAACCAGTTTTTAAGACTAGGTTGAAAATAAAGTCTGAGGTCAAAATTTTCTTGGGTTTGTAGCTGAGATAGCGATTGGATCAGGTTCAGGGTATAAAACCCCACCCCGCTCAATTTCCCTCGCACAGAGCTTGCATCAACGGCTACTTTGATCATTGTTTTTATCGTTTCTTTCTACAAACCTACGGCTGATCATCCCATATTTTGCCTGCGTCCTAAGGCGTTTTTGCCAAAAGCCAAGCACTAAAAATCCTGTCCTGAACCGTATTGCCAGGCCTCGAACCGCCGTTGCCAACGGAATTGTTGCTCCGGTGTTAGCCAACGAGCCAGGGAAGATTGTAGGGGCTGGCCCAAATGATAAAGACTGCTGTATCGCGCAAGGCTAAAGTAATGAACTAGCCAATCCGCTAGGGCGGGGAGACCAATGCGGGGAAGCAGGGGCAAAACTAGGCGGAGATCAACCCTAGGCAGGGTTTGTGACAATCCTGAAAACTGGATTACATCCTGGAGAAAGGGTTTAAGCACCTCATCCCCTAGGTTGTCCATTACCTGAAAGACACTACTCATTAAGTCATTGATCTGACCGGATCCCACGGATTGATTGATGCCCACACTCATGGTTTTTTGAAATAACCACGTGACGGCAATATTGGGTTGATAGGGCTGAAGTAGAGCTAGATCCTGCCTTGAAAGTTGATTTTGCGCTAGCGCCTGGTCGATACTCGTCACTAAACGGGGTAAATGGCGCACCATGGCTCCGAATCCGCCAAAACTAACGGGGGATTGTCCACCGGCGCTATCCCCAACCGCTAATAATCTGTCCCAGGGCATTGTCAAAGGACTCTGGCGATAGGCCGGAAAAAACCCAAATAAAACTCGTTGGAAGGTCAGGTCAGCCAAGTCACAGGTTTGATAGCTGGGCAGTAGACGACAATATTCCGAGAGCAAAAACTCTAGGCTAAAGCGGGCGGGGTCAGGATCGAGATAGGTAAAAAGATAGGTGGTGCGACCGTCCCGGGCCGGGAAAGCTTCCCAAAAATATTGGCATTGGTTCAGGATCGGGGTAATGGTGGCAATGAGATCGCCACTGGGGTTCGGGGCATAGCCCTGGGCGCAACTGCCGACTACTAAACAAACCGCATTGGGGCGATCGCCATTTCTGACCTGTTGGACGATGGGAGAAAAATGCCCCATGGCATCAATTAGGAGACGAGTGCTAAGTTTTTCTGGTTGTCCCTGGGTTTGATAATAAAGGGTAACGTTTTGCTCCTCAACGATCGCCTGCGTAAAGGAGCAATATTCGAGCAGATGTCCGCCCTGGTGCAAAAATTTTTGTTTGAGGGTTTCGAGTAAATAAACCGGATCAACCCCAATATTCAAGACATCCTTAACCCAAAGCTCATAGCCCTGGTGAAAGCTAATGCGGGCAGGATTATATTCCGTGGCGATCGCCGTTTCTAATTCATCCGTTGTCAATAACTCCAATTCCAAAAAAACCTGGAGTTCGTGACGAGAAATATTCCATTCCTGCTTCCGTCCCCGTAGACGCCCCCGCTCTAGCACTGCCACTCGCCAGCCCTTTTGCTGGAGACTCGCCGCCAAGAGAATGCCGAGGGTCCCGCCCGCAATCACCAGGTCAAAATCTACGTCTGTAGACCCGGAAGTTGACCCTTGACTCACCACCGAGGGGATGGGCAGAGTCCCCTGGCGCAGGGACTGCCAACGCTGATCCACGAGGGTCAGTCCCCGTAACGGATCGCCAGGAACAGAGCCAAAAATAGTTTCGAGGGACACCATAGACGCAGAATTCAATACTTTACGATCAATACCTAAAAGTATGACACGTTAAAATTAGAGCCACCCAATCCTTAAAAAACAAGAAATTTGACCTTAAACGGCAAAACGATTCTAATTTCCTAAGATATTTCCACCTATCTGGCTCGGCTACTTGGGTTTATAAATATAGGTGCAAAGAGTTGGCAGATATTTTCCAGAACGCTAATCATTCATAATCAAACATAATCAAAAACCATGTCACGACCAAACTATCTATTCACCATGCCCTACGCCAAAATTTACCTTGCTTCTCTCCTGGGAACCATGGGCTTAACCCTATGGGCTTCACCCAGCCAGGCTCAGATCAGTCAAGCTATTATTCAAGAAATCATTGATGGAGACCAGGTTTTTATCCAAGAAAATCCCGCAAAGGTAGAAGATAAAGCTGATTTTGGGCAAATTGTTTTAACAAAAGACTCCCGTGCCGGCATTGCCTTTAATAATGGAGCCTCCGGTCGTTTAGGCCGCGATGCCAGCGTTACCGTTGGTCAATGCGTTGAAGTAGAACGAGGAGAACTCCTGATTAGTGGGCCAGTCAATGGATGCGTTGCGGGCATTACCGTCGCCGTCAAAGGCACACTCTACGTTTTGCAAAAAAATAACGATAATTCGGGGAGCATTAAAGTCATTGAAGGAAGCGTCAATATCAGCTCGGAGGACAAACCTGGAGAGATAGTCGAAGTCAAGGCTGGGGAAGAAATCGCCATTATTGAGGGTATTTTAGGCAGAGTCATCCCCATGACCCCCGAAAGTTTAGTTTCTCTGCTTAATGGTCAACTATTTTCTGGTTTTTCGATTCCCATCACCCCCGATGGCGCTCTCCAAAGCATCTGCTCACGCCTACTTCCTGGGCTAAGCTGTTCTACCACAGGCTTACCTAGCTATCCGCTACCTCAACTGCCCATTCCCATTAGTATCCCTGGCTTCCCTTTCTAAATCCCAACTTAACCTTGATCTGGATAAAAAAAAACTATACTAAGAAAACATTTGACTGTCTTTATCGGTCGGGTATTGCCGGAGTACTGCGTCGGTCTTTGGTAGACTGAATATTGCCTTTACTGTTTATAGCCGATACTCCGCTCACCATGCAAAGACAGCGTTGGTTATTTTTGTTGATTATTGTCCTGGCGATCGCCGCTAGTACTGTGCTAGTCACTATTCCGCTACCACTGGGTCTAGACCTGCGGGGGGGGGCACAACTTACTATCGAAGTACAGCCCATCAAAGATAAAAAAATTACGGCTGACGACCTTTCAGCTGTGAAAAGCGTGATTGAAAATCGGGTGAATGCCCTAGGCGTATCCGAGCCCTTTGTACAAACCGTCGGGCAAGACAAAATTGTAGTCCAGTTGCCCGGTGTAACAGATCCCAGCCAGGCCGAGCGAATTTTAGGGGGAACGGCCCAATTAGAATTTCGCCAACAACGCCAGGGAACGGAGGGGGAGTTTCAGGCAGAATATAGCATTAAACGTCAATTAGATAGCCAACTTGACCTCCTGCGTCAACAGGGACTTGATTCTGATAGCAATGACAAATATCAGCAATTACTCGCAGATCAGCAATCAGCTAATCAGGCTCTGCTCAAGCTGTTTGAGCCTCTAGATTTAACCGGAAAAAACCTCGATGATGCTCGCCCATCCCCGACCCAAGCCGGCAATGCCTGGGAAGTGGCCCTACGCTTTGATGAAGACGGGGGCAGAAAATTTGCAGAATTAACCAAAAATGTGGCGGGAACCGGACGCACTTTGGGAATTTTTTTAGACGATAACTTGATTAGTGCGCCGGTGGTGGGCGTAGAATTTGCCGCCACGGGCATTACCGGCGGAGCCGCCGTTATTACCGGCAACTTCACTATCGAGACCGCCAACGATTTAGCTGTGCAACTGCGGGGTGGCTCCCTGCCCTTTCCCGTCAAAGTAGTGGAAAACCGTACTGTGGGGGCGACCTTGGGACAGGATAGTATTCGCCGAAGTATTCTAGCGGGACTGATGGGATTATTTTTGGTGTTGGTGTTTATGGGGGTCTATTATCGTTTGCCGGGGCTAATCGCCGATGTGTCCTTGACAATCTATGCCCTCCTCTGCTTGGCCGCTTTTGCTCTGGTAGGTGTGACCCTAACACTGCCGGGTATTGCCGGATTTATTCTTAGTATTGGCATGGCAGTAGATGCTAATGTTTTGATTTTTGAACGGACCCGCGAAGAAATTCGGGCGGGTAACACTCTCTATCGTTCAGTAGAGTCCGGTTTTTATCGTGCTTTTTCGAGTATTTTGGACGGTAATGTCACGACTCTCATTGCCTGCGCCGCCCTCTTTTGGTTTGGGTCGGGTTTGGTGAAAGGCTTTGCCCTTACTTTGGCGATAGGAGTATTGATTAGTATGTTTACCGCCCTCACCTGTAGCCGTACTTTGTTGCTATTGGTAGTATTGAATGTGCCAAAAGTGCGTCAAAATCCCAAGCTTTTTTGCCCCAATATTCCCGCTGTTGCTAAATCATAATCTAGGAAAGATTCAATGAAATTAAATCTATTTAAATGGGAAAAACTTTGGTGGTCTATTTCTAGCCTTTTTGTGGTGATCGGTATCATTGCCATGATTATTTCTTGGACGCAATTTCAATGGCCCCTAAAACCAGGGTTGGATTTTATTGGTGGAACTCGTCTGCAATTGCAGTTAGATTGTGCCAAGAATAATAGCTGTGACAAACCCATTGATGTATCCCAAGTACGCGATGTCCTAACCCAAAATGAATTAGGTAATAGTAGCCTACAGGTGATTGAGAATTATACCCTGGCGATTCGTAGTCAAACGCTGGATGTAGAGCAACGCAACAGAATTAAAAAGGAATTAAATGATAAGATTGGCATCTTTGACAACGATACAATTCAAATCGATACTGTTGGGCCGACGGTCGGGAAAGAATTATTTCAATCGGGAATTATTGCTTTTGTTTTATCATTACTAGGCATTATCATTTATCTCGCCGTGCGTTTTCAATTAGATTATGCTTTCTTTGCGGTTTTTGCACTTTTTCACGATGTCTTTATAACCGCTGGAGCCTTTGCTATTTTGGGTTTGGTCGCCGGCGTTGAAGTTGATAGCCTATTTCTGGTGTCGTTGCTAACGATTGTTGGTTTTTCGGTGAATGATACCGTTGTCATCTATGACCGGATTCGGGAAACCCTTGCGGAAAATCCTGAGGACCCGATTAATGAGGTAGTGGAAAATGCTGTTGAACAAACTCTTAGTCGTTCCATTAATACAACATTAACTGTTCTTTTTCCCTTGGTTGCTATTTTCTTCTTTGGCGGAGAAACGCTCAAATTCTTTGCTTTAGCCCTGATCATTGGCTTTGTTTCTGGAGCTTATTCTAGTATATTTATCGCCAGTACCCTTTGGGCTTGGTGGCGGAGTCGTCGCAGTACTGCCTTGGCATCTTCGGACCTATGAACGTGAAGGATTCCTGAAAAATGTGTTGATAGGTGTCCTGAAACCACTATCCTGATCCTAGTTCCCACTATTCTCCAAGGGTACCTAGTGAGTAAGAATACATTTTTTCTGATATTGTTGGTCTTTTTGCCCCTCTCGATCGCCGCTCATTTTTTGCAATGGGGAGAAACTTTTGTATTTATTTTGGCCGGACTAGCTATTATTCCCCTAGCGGCTTTTATGGGAACAGCGACGGAGGAAATTGCCGTGGTAGTGGGTCCTAACCTGGGGGGGTTGATGAATGCGACCTTTGGTAATGCCACAGAACTAATTTTAGCCTACGTCGCTCTGCGGGGCGGGCTGATTGATGTAGTAAAAGCAACGATTACGGGCTCTATTATTGGCAACTTGCTTTTGGTCATGGGGTTTGCCATGTTCTTGGGCGGATTGCGCTATAAAGAACAAAGCTTTCAACCCGTTGCCGCTAGATTAAATGCTTCAGCGATGAATTTAGCCGTCATTGCGATTTTGCTGCCAACGGCCCTAAATTTTACAGTGGTGGATATCGAGGAAAGTGTTTTGCAAAAACTATCCCTTTGCGTCGCCATCATTTTGATTCTGGTCTACGGTTTGACCTTGCTATTTTCGATGAAAACCCACAGCTATCTCTACGATGTTGGCGTTGCTGAGCTAGAGCTAGCAGAAGAGGCTAGTGCCTCAGCGCCCCATACCCCCAATCTTTGGCTCTGGGGAGGAGTTCTGCTTGTGGTAACGCTAGGAGTAGCGATTGAATCTGAATTATTGGTGGACTCCCTGGAAGTTGCCACCGAGAATTTGGGATTAACATCCTTGTTTACTGGGGTTATTTTATTACCTATCATTGGTAATGCCGCAGAACACGCGACGGCGGTGACGGTGGCCATGAAGGACAAAATGGACTTATCAGTCTCGGTTGTCATGGGGTCTAGCCTGCAAATTGCCTTTTTTGTGGCGCCGGTCTTAGTGATTATCGGCTGGTTCATTGGACAGCCCATGGATTTAAGCTTTACTCCCTTTGAGCTTGTCGCCGTGGTGGTAGCAGTGCTAATTGTCAATTCTATTAGTAGTGATGGTCGCTCCAACTGGTTAGAGGGAGTGCTCTTGCTGGCAACCTATACCCTCTTGGGCTTAGCCTTCTTTTTTCAACCCGCTATTGTGACTCTGGCGGGGTAACCTTGGTGGTGGAACGACGAAGATGGCTAATTAGGGCCTGCAAGCCTAGACGATAGCTATCGACGCCAAAGCCACTAATTTGACCAATGGCGATCGCCGCAATGTAGGAATGGTGTCGAAAGTCTTCCCGCCGATAAATATTACTGAGGTGAACTTCAACGGTGGGGAGATTGACCGCACTTAGGGCATCCCGCAGAGCAATACTGGTGTGGGTATAGGCACCGGCATTAATCAAAATACCTTGATGACTGTCCCAGGCATCGTGGATATGCGAGATCAAATCACCTTCGCTATTGGATTGAAAAATAGAAAGAGTTGTCCCCAGGCGATCACCGTCTTGGAACAACTCTTGATTTATGGCATCTAGGGTTAAAGAACCATAGATTTGGGGTTCTCGCTGACCCAATAGATTTAAATTTGGGCCATGGAGAACAAGCAAGCGTAAAGGAGTCAATGCTTGAGGTGGTAATCCCATCTATGAAGCGGGTCAATAATGTTAACGGCGACGACGATTATCCACAGGGATGGGAATCAGTTCAGGTTCCGCCTGGGGGCCCAGTAGACCTTCAATCAGTTTCTGGGCTAGTTCCCTGAGTTTATCCAGTAATCTTTCCAAGTAGTCCATCGAACAGACGGCTCCTGTCTCCGTAGCTTTCTTGCCAGGGAATTACCCCTGATAGATTTAGCCTAGCACAAATTTTCCGTGGGGATCACACTCCAAAAGCGCATCTAAATTATTCGACAAACAATTCCCTAGGCTTCGGCGGTGACGGCCCCTGCCAAAGCGTCTTCTTCCTCTTCGGGGGGCTTCGGGGTCGGCAATTTTAGGGTCAAGAAACGAATGACTTGCTCACTCAAGCGCATGGCCCGCTCTAGGGGCACGACTTGTTTGCCATCTCCTTGGTAGTTGTATAGAACATAAATGCCATCAACAAAGCGATTAATGGAATAGGCGAGGCGGCGTTTACCCCAAATTTTGAGGGTGACGTCTTGGCAACCTTGTTCAGTGAGGAAATCTTGATATTTAGTGACTTCTTGATTAACCTGTTCTTCAGAAAGGTCAGGACGGAAAATCACCATCATTTCGTAATGGGTCATGAAAATTATTTCTCCTTTTGGACTATAAAGGCTTCACAACCTCAGGCATTATGGCTAGGGTTTACGGTGAAGCAAGGATTATCCATCATACTACTAGCAGAGCAACTATTGCTATGATGGGGTGTGATTTCTGCCCGCACCGATCAATATTTATTGTGAAATTATGGCGCAACGCTACGTTCGAATTAAAACAACGGCTGGGTCGATTCACTATGGGGTATGGCAACTAGACCGTAGTGTCGAACTTTTGGACTCGGCTCCCTGGTTGGGAGGTCAATCCTTGGGGACGGCGGTGGCGGATGGGGATTTCCTACTGCTAGCTCCCTGTGTGCCATCCAAAATTATTGCCGTGGGTCGCAATTATCCGGCCCATGCAGCGGAAATGGGCAACTCCGTTCCCAAAGAACCCTTGCTTTTTTTGAAACCTCCGACGGCGATCGCCGCCCATGGACAAAGCATCCGCTATCCGAGCCAATCAGAGCGGGTAGATTATGAAGGAGAATTGGCGGTGGTGATTGGCAAGGCAACCAAGAACTGTACGCCAGAACAAGCCGGAGGTCAGATTTGGGGTTACACGATCGCCAATGATGTCACCGCTAGAGATTTACAAGCAAAGGATAACCAATGGACGAGGGCGAAGGGGTTTGACGGGTTTTGCCCCCTAGGCCCTTGGATTGTCCGTAATTTTGACAAAGAAGCCCGCTTACAGACTTTTTTGAATGATGAAAGTCAGACCCATCCCTGCCAATCGGCGTTACTGAGTGAGATGGTCTTTTCTCCTTCGGTGTTAGTAGCCTATATTTCTGAGATTATGACCCTCTTGCCGGGGGATGTGATTTTGACCGGGACCCCAGAAGGCATTGGCCCCATGCGGGTGGGAGACCAGGTGGCCGTCACCATTGAAGGGATTGGTTCTTTGGAAAATACGATAATTGCTGGCTAAAAGGGCGCAAAACTCTGCCAATTGCGCTTTTTTTCGCTGGTATAGTCCCGAATGATTAGGCGTTGGGCATGGAGATGAAGCCGTTGATGGGTTAAGGTTGATCCATAGAGGCGATCGCCAAGGATGGGCGCCTGGAGACCTTGGGGATGGGCGGCATGAACCCGCAATTGATGGGTGCGGCCGGTGTGGGGATAAAAGAGAATGCGAGTTTGGTTTGAGTCGGCTTCAATGACCTTAAATTCCGTCAAACTGGCTTTACCCCGTTGATAATCCACCTTTTGATAGGGGCGATCGCCAAGATCTGCCCACAGTGGCAAATTAATGGAACCGTGGCTGAGATTAATAGATTTTTCTAAGACCGCTAGATAGGTTTTTTTGACCTGAGCCGTGGCGAATTGATGGCTGTAGTGGCGGTAACTATCGAGGTGTTTAGCAATTAATAAAAGGCCCGATGTGTCTTGATCCAGGCGATGCACAGCCCGCAGGTTTAGGTCTGGATATTGCCGTTGCAGTCGCAATAAAACACTATCTTGGCGATCACCAGTTCGGCCCGGCACCGACAGTAATCCCGCTGGTTTATCCACCACAAAAAGGTGGTCATCCTGGTCAAGGATAGGTAGTTCACCGAAATAATCTGGTGTAGACGCGGGCAGGAGGCCCGACAAAAGAAAGCCCATCATCGGTTGACAGCGTTCAGCGCAAGCCCCATAAAATTGCCCGGATTGGCGGTCTCTGTTGGGAGAACCGGGGGCCCACCAAAATTCCGCCATGGCTAGGGGTGTGAGGGCGTGGGTTGCCGCCCAGTGTAATAATTTTGGCGCACAGCAATCTCCCGTGCCGGTGGGCGGCCCTTGGGCAAAGAGGGACTGAATGGAAGCGGAGACTCCTTCAAAATTGCTAAGGACATAGGCCTGGTGGAAATGACGTTGCAATTGGCGAGAGAGGTCTTTGCGCCCCTGTTTCAGGGTTTGCATTTGGTGATCGGCGGTCTGAATCTCGGTTAAAAGCGGCTGGAGTTGTTGGTCACGCACCTCTTTCCAGCGTTGTTTTGCGGTGCTGTCTCCTTGGCTTTGCCGCTCTAAGTTGGACAGGGCCGCCATCAACTCTTGGCCGTCTAAGCTTTCTAGATACCGCTGGCGTTGCCTCTGTCGTGCTTGTTTGCGGGTTTTTAGGCTTTGATTTAATAAGGCTTGTTGCCATTGCCAAGTGTGATCGAGGGCTTCATAGTCTTGGCGAAGGGGCAGGGCTTGCAATCGCTCTAATTCTTGTTTGTACTGTTGAAGTTGTTGTAGAGTTTCTTGTTCAATGATCGCCAAACGGTCTCGACCCGGCAACGGCGGCACCCAGCCGGGAAACTCTGCCTGACCCTGGAGAAGCCCAGAAAATGCCTTGAGCACTCGCCGTTCTCCTTGGGGCGTAGCGACAAGCAAAATACCATACATCTTCGCTTCCTGGGCAAATCGTGCTGGCTCGGCGGCCAACTGAGCCATTAACCCCATGGCGATCGCCTGACTCAACTCAGTCCGGGGCAAGGTTAATAATTCCCCGATCGCACTCCAGCCCTGATAGAGATAGAGGACTCGCTCTGGATTAGGACATTTTTCCTCAATCCCAAAATCCCTCAGAGAATGTAACAATTCCATTAATTCCATTAATTCCATTAATTCCATTGACTCGGGTTACGCCGCCGGTTTTGAGTCGGGGCCGACGGGAAACAGAACAGGGGATTGCGTTGCAATTGCTAACTGGACATGACTCCCCACCGGCAAAGCCGTCTGTAAATTGGTGCGGGCGTGGAGTTGATTACCCCTAGGCGTTTCTAGGCAATAGCGATATTTCCGCCCCAAAAACTGGCGATCGCGGATGACCACCGGGCCAGATTGATCCGCTTGTATGGACAAGTCTTCTTCCCGTATCATCAAATCCCCTTGCACCCAATCCGCCGGCACGGATGCCAGTGTCCACTGCCCAATTTCGGTACTCCAATGACCGTCCTGCCGCTCGGCGGACAGAAAATTGGCTTGGGTGACAAATTCTGCTACAAAACGGGAAGCGGGATTGGTATAAATCTCTTCTGGAGAGCCAATTTGCTCTAATTTGCCCTCACGCATCACCCCAATTTTGTCTGAGATGGCCATAGCTTCTTCTTGGTCGTGGGTTACAAAAATAGCCGTTGTTGCCGTCGCCTTGAGGATATGGCGAATTTCGTGGCGTAAATGTTGTCTGACCTGCACATCCAAATTGCTCAGGGGTTCATCCAACAAAATCAAACTCGGTTGCGGAGCTAAGGCCCGAGCTAGGGCGATGCGTTGTTGTTGACCCCCGGATAACTCATGGGGATAACGGCTTTCTAGGCCGGATAGTCCCACCAAATTCAATACCTCGGCAACCCGCTGGTTAATCTCCGTTTTACTGTGGCGGGGAGATTTTTTTTGTTCTAGCCCAAAGGCAATATTGTCGGCGATCGTCAAATGAGGGAATAGGGCATAGTCTTGAAAAACCATGCCGGTATTACGCTGTTCTGGCGGCACCGGCAGGCCCGAGCCTGTTACCGTTCGCCCTTCCAATCGCACCTGTCCCTGGGATGGGGTTTCAAATCCTGCAATGATTCTCAACAATGTTGTCTTACCACAGCCTGAAGGGCCCACGAGTCCCAAAATTTCCCCTGGTAATAGCTCAAAACTGACCTGATCAACCACTGCCTGACTCTTGGGACTAAATTTTTTGCTAATGCCATCAAGGCTAAGAATGGGAGCTGTCAAGCTGTCTGTACAATCAGGAGAAGGATAAGTTACCAGCATAGGAATGAGTTCGTGACGATAAAAATGGTATGAAATTTTTATTAAGTAGGAATTATTCTCAAGAGTTACCTTAGCACATAATGACAAGAATTCTCAATCCCGATTTTCCAATCCCGATCGCCTGGGATAGCCTTTGGGTTCCCCAGGGGGCCGAATTTAGAGCAGTACAAAAAGGATGTGTGGCAAGTCCCCGCTCTATTTTTTCCTTGGCTTTACCCGTTGGCGATCGCCCTGTGACCACCTATCTTGAAACTTGGTGGCAATCACCGGATAGGATCAAACCCCAAGGCGTAATTGTCCTGGGACTGGCGGGAAGCCTAGACCCGACGGTTGGCGTAGGTCAGGGCATTTTATATCACACCTGTTATCACCCGGCGGAGCAGCGGGAGTATCAAACCGATCCGGTTTTAACCCAGGCTCTCGCCGCTTATTTTGCTCAAACCTTGCCCCTTGTGCGGAGTCTTGCGGGTGATCGGGTCATTACTCACGCTCAGGAAAAACATCGTCTGGGTCAGGCCTATCAAGCCCAGGTGGTGGACATGGAAAGTGCCGCTATTCTTCGTTTTTGTCAACACCATCAAATTCCCGTCGCTATTTTGCGGGTCGTTAGCGATGAGGTGGACCAAACCTTACCGGATTTATCCCAGGTTTATACCCCAAAGGGAGAATTAAAATCCCTAGCGTTGGCGATCGCCTTATTGCAAAAACCTCGGGCGGGACTAGATTTAATCCAAGGGTCACTCACCGCCCTACGCAAATTGACAGACATTACTAGGGCTTTGAACCAGATACCATACCCATCACAAATTAGGCGCTAGTTGAGTTTAGTCCTACTTGTCAGATTTGCAAACAAAACCAGTAACTTCGGCTCTCAATATTTTTTTTGATGTTGTCGAGAATGACTCTCGCTACAGCGGGCTATTTAAGCTTCTTGGCAATATAAACCCCATAACTATAATATTGTTTGTATTTTTTATATAAAGCGATTTCTTGATTCTCTGTATTGACAATTTGCTGAGCTTGTTCAGAGTTTCCCTGTCTAGTCAAAAAATCCATAAAACGATTTTGCATTGGCTGATAATAATTTTCTAACCAACAATGTTCTGGCAAGGCAAAGTAAGCAACCGGAGAATAGCCTCTTTTTTCTAAGATCTTAATCTTAGAAGCGGCGGTATCGATCTCTGGATATTCAGCCTGCCAGTATGCTTGGATTTCTAAAGGGCGATCGCCTGTTAGCCAGGTGATTTCTGAGACCACAAGGCTCCCTCCCGGCTTCAAAAACTTCCGCCAGTCAGTGATACCTTTCTCGAAGCCGATATTATAGATCGCTCCCTCAGACCAAATCAGATCATAGTCTTGATCTGCCAATGCCAGGTTTTCCATGGAGCCAATAAGCGGCTTAATTTTGTGGAATAAACCTTCAGTTTTGGCGTTTATTTTTAGGACTTCAATAAAGTCAGATGACAAATCGATCGCCGTAATTTCAGCATTAAGTAAGCGAGCGAGTTGTAGGGTAGAAGCCCCGGTTCCACAACCAATATCTGCAATTTTCAAAGGAACCGATGGGTCAAGCATGGCGAGGTCAATCGCTTTTTTCGTCTCGGCATCTCCCCCCGGCCCTTGCCGTTTTGCTGATTTATGTAAATCCACTAAAAGTTGATAATCATCCATTGTTTTTGGTTTTTATATGTGCTGAGAAAATATTTGTTTAGTATAGCTTAGCAAACAGTCAAAACAGCGTGAAGTTTGCAATCAAGAGCTCTTGGCCTTTGGCGGCGGAATTTTGTCGATAGTTATTCATACCGTACTGGAGTGTCCAGGGGATAATCGTCGCAAAGTCAAACAACTGCCGAATTTCCGGGCAATCGTCGTAGGTAATCAGCCAACGATGGGGACAGGTTCGCATCTGTTGGGCAAAGCGTTGGTGGTCAAAGCTGGTGTGGAGTTGTCCCTTGACGCCATAGAGTTTGGATTTTGTGGCACTAAAATAAGGCGGGTCTAAAAAAATAAAAACCCCGTCTCCTGGGGCCGTCAGACAGGCTTGATAATCCTGAGTCGTAATCTCAACCTCGGGCAATTGACTCGATAGATGATAAAGCCGAGTAATCGACGACTCGGTAAAACGACGCTCAAAGGCTTGCTGAGAATAGCCCCCCGAATCTACAGTGCCGGAGAAAGTAATGCGATTTAAAACAAAAAATCTCACCGCCCGCTCAAAGTCATCCAGCCTTAGCTCTGGCTGGGTCAGGTCGTGGTAAAGTTGCCGTCCCTGGTCATACTTTGTTTTAATGCAGTTAATCTCGGTGACAAGGGAATCAATTTCGTCTCGTGCGACTTTCCAAAAGCAATAGAGGTCGTAGTTGAGGTCGTTGATCCAGTATTTTCTAATATCTTGGCCTAAGCGTTGTTTAACCGCCAGAAAAACCGACCCACCGCCGATAAAGGGCTCACGGTACTCCAAGATATCGGAGGGAATATGGGGCAAAATTTGCCTAAGGGCTTTGGATTTACCGCCGGGATAACGTAGCGGACTTTTGATCATGGGAAGCGGCTAATTTTTGACTTCGGTGAGTTCAATCACCCGTTCATCGTTATCTTTGACCAAAAAATTAAGCGGTTTTTGGCGACGAATCTTATAACGTAACCGCCGAGATTGCACCCGCAACAAGATTTGCTCTAGACAATCGTGGTCAAAACAGACGTGGCGTTGTCGGTCTTTAGTACCCAGGCCCGCACCGCCAATGATGTGGAGTTGGGTATTTTTTTTGAGTTGATACCAAAGCCCTTCATTTTGGCTAAAGCGGGTGGTCGGAGCGATCTGCGGATTCGATGCCATATAAAAAGAATCCATCCCCGCCGTACCCAAGGTTTGTTCGTAGTTGTAATAATAGTGCAGAGGAACGTCGGCAGTATTGAGGTCTAACAGACCTTCATAAAATTGACGGGCTAGTTCCAAATCCGACACCATAATCGTAAAGACCTTGGGCGCACTCGTCAAAAACATCCACATGGCCAGGGCGTAGGCGGCCAAAAGCATGACCATAATGCCCTGGGTTGAAAATAAACTATCGATGGGTAATAATGCACCCAAAAATAACGAGCCTGGAAATGAATGATTGATCATAGGTATTTGGTCTAGTCGCCTGGGACAATGGCATTTCTACTATACCGCGAGGGTTATCCTCAAAAGGGTTTGCTTAAGCACCGTGACGGCGCGGATCGGTGCTATCCACTGGGGCTAGCTTGGTGGCAAATTTAGAGGTTTGTCCTGTGGGATTGGCATATGGTAAGGGAAGATTGCTGGCTAGGGCATCTAGATCGGCGTCTAAAATTGGGGTGGGTTGTTCGCCAATGGCATCGGCGATCGCCACTCCGGTGCTATCCATAAACACAAAATGGGGAATGCCATCCACCCGATAGCGCAGAACCTCCGGCAACCATTTACTATTATCCACATTGAGCATGACAAAATTGACACGGGAACCATAGACCTGCTTGAGTTGCGCCATCTCCTTGGCCATGGCCTGACAACTCGAACACCAATCGGCATAAAATTCGGTCAACGTTGGTTTGCCATTACTCAAAGCGACGTCTAAGGGAATGGATTGTTGAGCTTGCATCTCCAAAGAGGTGCCATTAACTTGGGTCTGGAAGCCAAAATAAATAGCCGCACTTAAAACTAAGGCGATCGCCGCTAGGACTGTATTTCTAAGTTTATTCATAATCCTTAAACCTGGTCTCGGTCTGTCAAAATTTCGCAACCCGTCGCCGTCACCAAAACCGTATGTTCAAACTGAGCTGACAGGGAATTATCCACCGTCACCACTGTCCAGCGGTCTTGGAGAGTGCGGGTAAAACGAGAGCCCGCATTGAGGATCGGCTCGATCGCCAGGGTCATCCCCGCCTTTAATTGAACATTGGGCAACTGTCGAGTCCGCACATTAAAAACACAGGGGTCTTCGTGGAGATTGCGCCCCACACCGTGGCCGGTAAATTCTTCTATGATCGTAAAACCATGCTTTTTCGTGTGGTCTTCGATGGCTCCGGCAATATCCAACAAACAATGGCCCGCCTTGACCTGGGCAATTCCCTTCCACATAGCTTCCTCAGCGACTTTGATCAGCCGCTCTGCTTTTTTTGACACCGTACCCACGGCGATCGTAATACAAGAATCCCCATGGTAGCCTTGAAAATAGGCGCCGGTATCCACTTTTAGCAGGTCCCCCGCTCGGATTTTTCGACGCTGACTCGGAATACCATGCACCGCTTCGGAGTTGAGCGAGGCACAGATTGAGGCAGGAAAGCCATGATAGCCCTTAAAACTGGGCGTTGCCCCCAGGGCACGAATACGCTTTTCGGCATAGGTGTCTAAATCCCCCGTGGTCATACCCGGCTCGACCATCGCCTCAATCTCTTTTAAAACTGTGGCCACGATCGCCGAAGCTTGGCGCATAGTGACAATTTCTTCCGGTGACTTGAGATGAATGCCCCGATGTTTTTTAATCGGCTGAGCAGACGGGGATACCTTGGACGGCGCGAATAAATTCGTGAGAATATTCATCAAAAAAGAGCTGGATAGACAAGCAATAATACCCTTAACATAACTTAATTTTGTCCCCTAGACCCCTAAAAGATTTATAGTTTCTATCCGTAAGACTAACGATCACCTGATCGCTCGTCCCTTGTGATACTATTGGTTGAGTTGTGAAAATTAGTACACAAAAGAGTTGAGACCATGGTTAAGGGTATACGAAGGGGAACTGGGGGATTCTTGAGGGATTTTCAGGATTTTATTCTTCGGGGCAATGTAGTTGATCTGGCGGTGGCGGTTGTAATAGGGGGAGCTTTCACCGGTATCGTCAATGCCTTTGTTGCTTGGTTAATGGCCATGTTGTTAAAGCCAGTCTTGGAGAAAGCCAATGTGGATAAACTTCAAGATTTACCCCTAGGATTAGGCGAATTAATCATCGCCATTATTAATTTTATTGTTATTGCCTTTGTAATCTTCTTGATCATTAAAGCTATTGAGAAAATGCAACGCAAAAAAGCAGTAGAAGAAGAAATTGTGGAGGAAGTAGAACCCGATCTTATATTAGAATCCCAAGCTAGTTTAACAAAGTCTATTAACCGCCTGATTGAAACTTTGGAAGCTCAGCAATCTTCTTCAAAATAGTTAAAGATTTTAAAGAAAGAAACGTTTTTAGACCATACGGACAAAACAGGATTTTCTCACATGATTCGGGAGTTTATTTTCTCCCAATATCTGGATATTTATCACATTGAGTGCTATCGTCATCGGCTCTCAATTGAAGGTAAACCGCTATTTTACTATGCCATTGTTGCTCGCAAAAATGCCGATATTCCGATGGAATAAGCGCAGTTGTTTCTGGAGTAAACCACACTGGTGATACCTGGAAATATTGCTATTGAAAAACCCCCTGTCAGCATTTTTTGTTTGCCCAGGAGGTTTTAGTTTAGTGGAAAGAAATGCCTAGCAGTTATTCTTCGACCGCTGAGACCAACTCTTCATCCTCTAGTGCCGAGGGAATATCCAAATCCAGGATTTCTTCTTCCTCCACAGGACGGCCCTCCGCTTCTGCTAGAAGCTTTTGGCGGTATTTCTCAGCCATTTCTTCCGCTTTTTCGTAGACTAAATCACGGTTTTTAAGCATCGCACCGGGTTCTGGCTCCAGTTGCTTGGTCGAGAGGGAAATGCGTCCCCGTTCGGCATCCAGGTCAATGATCATGACTTTGAGTTCATCATTCACATCAAAGACACTATGGGGCGTATCGATGTGATCGTGGGAAATTTCAGAAATATGGAGCAGACCACTCACACCGCCAATATCAATAAAGGCACCGTAGGGTTTAATGCCGCGAACCGAGCCAATCACGACTTGACCTACTTCTAGACCATTCATCTTACGTTCCACCAGGGCACGACGATGGCTGAGCACGAGGCGATTGCGCTCTTCGTCTACTTCCAAAAATTTGAGGGGGAGGTCTTCTCCGACTAAATCTTCTTTGGCTTCGCGGGCACTGATGTGAGACCCGGGAATAAAGCCACGCAATCCTTCGATGCGAACCAAGGCACCGCCTCGGTTAGTAGCGAAAACATTAGAACGAACTGTCGCATCTTCTGCTTGGAGCTGACGAACCCGTTCCCAGGCTCGCATATACTCGATGCGGCGGATAGATAGGGTCAATTGCCCATCTTCGTTTTCGTCGGTCAGAATAAAAAATTCTCTAGTTTCGTTGGGCTGAAGTACCTCATCAGGGTCATCTACCCGGTTGATGGACATTTCCTGAACAGGAATAAAGGCGGCGGTTTTGGCACCTATGTCGATCAATGCGCCTCGTGATTCCATGCTAAAAACAGTTCCAGCGACCACATCTCCAGGGCTGAAGTGGTAATCATATTTGTCTAGTAAAGCGGCAAAATCCTCGTGGGTGAATCCAATGTTTCTAGTAGCGGTAATTGTTTGACTGGCCATGTATGTTTTAAGTCCTAATCCCTTAATCTCCGTATTTTTTTGCGAATGCCTCCTGTTACTCACTATTCAAGCCAGGATACAGACTCCCAATTATAGCTCATTTTCACCCTGTCCAAAATGTTTATTTCTCAGTTGCACTAAAAGCCTAGGGCCACTCAGGCTGAGTAAAAGCGGGGTTAACCAGTCTCCCCAGCGGATATAAAGGGTTTGCGTCCGTCGCCGGTAGATGACGCCTTGGTGAAGCTGGTACTGATCTAACTGGGAAAGCCAACGGGTTTCGCCGTGGGGAGAAATAATCGCAGAAAAGCCGGTATTCGTCGCTCGAGCTAGCCAACGATCGCCGTCGATGGCCCGCATTACATCCAGGGCGTGGTGTTGGGCCGGCATGGTGGCGCTGTAGTGAGCATTATTGGCACTGGAGAGAATGAATTCACTCCCAGCTCGAATTTGTGAACGAAATCGCTCTGGAAAAGCTGATTCATAGCAAATACTAACGGCGGCGGAGCCAAAAGGTGTTAAAAAAACTTGCCTAGGATCGCCGGGAACCAGTTGATCTTTGAGGGGAGAGAACCGAGTCATAAATTTACCCAAGACCCCTTGGAGGGGAATATATTCGCCTAGGGGTACGAGTTTTACCTTGTCGTAGCGTCCCAATAGCTTACCTGTACCATCTACAGAAAATAAACTGTTGGTATAGCCTGAGCCATTTTCTCCGTAGGCTCCGAGCCAGACTGGGATTTTTTTTTGCAAAATTGCTTGGTAAAACGAACTTTCAGCCACAATGTCAGCCCAAAAGTAGGGCAAGGCACCTTCCGGGGTTAAAATAACCTCCGAGCCTGATGCGGCTAAGGTTTGATAGCCCTGGGTATAACCGGCGATCGCCGCTCGCCAGCCTTCGGGAGAGAGCTTGATCTCGTTAGCAATGTTGCCCTGGATAATGCCGACGGTGATGGCTTTGTTTTTCTGATCGGCAAGGGATGACTGAGCCAGACTCCAGCCCCCCAAGTGCAACAAAAATATCAAACCTAAGGGCAGACCCAACCAGCCGAAAAGCTGTCCTCCCCGCAGGGAGTGATAGGAATATTGCCAAAGAATTTCCGCCCACAGCCCATTGATCAGCATAATGGCAGCGCTGATGGTGCCAGGGCCAGAGAGTTGGCCAAGGTGTAATAACCAAAGATTGCCCGGACTTTGGCCATAGGCTAAGGGACTCCACCAAAGAATGCTCTGACTCCAGATCGCTTCGAGTCCGCACCACAGCCCGACTCCCCAGATTAGTCTGAGTCCCCGGTTAAGCCCGGTCGGTCGGGGCATAAGCCAGTCCCAGACCCCCATACCCAGGAGCCACGCCAACACTAGAACAATTCCCCAAGTGGTGATCGCCAGCCAACAAAAAAGAGCAATCCCCAAACTCGCTAGCCAGGGAACGCCCATCCAGGTCATGGGATGAATGCCGGTGATCCAAAATAAGGCCCATCCATAGAAACAGCCCCCCCAGGCGATCGCCATGAGTAGAGAGTGTCGCAGGTAGGGCCAAGCTAGCAGGGAACGGCCTTGAAGCGTCCGTTGGCAAAACCAGAGGGGAACCACCGCGACCCAAGCACCGAGACTGAAGGAAATGGGCGCTACCGTCAACCCCATCAAGAGCCCCCCAAGACTCAGAGGACCCCATGGGCTAATTCGTCTCACTAGAATGGCTTACACTCCAAAGGATTTGCCACAGCCACAGGTTTGATTGGCATTGGGGTTGGTAAATTGAAAACCACCGCCGATCATGGCATTGCTGTAGTCCAACATCAGTCCGTAAAGATAGAGCAAGCTTTTGCGGTCGCTGACAATCTTGAAGCCTTCGTAGTCAAAAACCTCATCATGCTCCGTGGCTTGACCGGGTTCTTCAAAATCCATCATATAGGACATCCCTGAACAGCCACCCTGACGAACACCGACGCGCAGATAAAGGTCTTTACCTTGTTGTTCTCTCAGCATCAAAACGTGCTTGAGGGCAGACTCAGAAAGCTGAATCCCTTTGGTTGGAGTAGAGGTTGCCTGGGTCATGGATCAATGATGCTCCTAACGTACTAAAAAAATATAAAGACCAATTTAGTTTTTGGTGGTGCTAAATAAGTAAGGATGCGTTGCAATGGCGAATTAAGTACCAAATTGTCCCGCTATGTTTCTCTAACTTCTTAGAAAAGAATAACGTTTTCCTGGCTAAACGCGATACTCGAGCTTCACAAATCACAGTCAAATAGCTCAATATAACTGGTTTTGCTACTGCCTTTACCCACACTTTGGTAGCACTTACTCGGAAAAATTTCATCATGGGCTGACTGAAAATTATCCTAACACATAAGCGCACTACCCATAAAATAGCCATAGCTAGCCCGGAAAAACAAGAGTGCCGATCATACCTAAAATACCTGCGAAAATTAGATACAAAACCAATGGCAGGAGCAACTTTCGCATCAAAATACCCTCTCGCCCTACTAATCCCACTGTCGCTACTGCCGCCACAATATTAGAAACTGCAATCATATTTCCTGCTGCCGCTCCCACCACTTGCAATGCGAGAATATTTGGTGCCGATGACCCAATCTGCTCGGCGACTCCAAATTGAAACAGAGAAAACATCAGATTGCTGACGGTGACACTACCTGACACAAATGCACCTATCATTCCAATGATTGGTGCAAATAGTGGCCACACTTGACCCACTACACTCGATACACCCTCCGCAAGGGTAAGCGGCATACTAGCAAGCCCCGCTTCATTAACTCCCGAATTAATGAATACCTTTGCCATGGGGACCGAGGCGCCGATCGCCAGTGCGGTAGCAACCAACTTCTGAGCCGCTTCTACGATCACCCGTTGCATTTGCTGAGGTTTCATCCGATGAAGGAAATAGGTCACAGCTACGGTGGCAACAAATAAGGTTCCGGGCAAAAATAAGGGCTGACTGCTAATACTGACTGTCGTTCCGAAAATGTTAGATAAATTGACCTGAACTGACTGCAACCACTGGCGAAAAGGGAGGTTTCGCAAGCGGGAAAGAACAAGAAAAAGGCTGACCAAGACGTAGGGCGCCCATGCCTTAAAAGTCATCATTTTCCTGGGTTCTTCGACAATTTCCTCGCAGTTTGCTCCATTCCAAGCAGGAGACCATTGGCTGCGGACAGGAAAATCCCAGATTTCTTTCGGAGTCAAAAAATTTCGTTTAGCTAATGGAATAACCAGCATTAATCCGATCAAGCCACCTAATAAGGTCGGAAATTCCGGTCCAATTAAAAAGGCTGTCAAGGTGTAGGGAATTGTAAATGCTAATCCTGCAAACAGAGCAAACCCCATAACGGGCAGGGCATCTCGCCACGATTTGCGATCGCCAAACTCAGTAGTTAGCACCACAGTCAAGAGTAAGGGGATAAAAATACCAATAAGTGCCTGAATTAAACTTGTTTTTACACCGACACCGGTGATGTATTCAGATAGGCTTAACCCCAACCGGCTGATTTCTTGATCAACTGCCACCGATCCTTCAAGACCCCCCTTTACCCCGATCAGGAGTGGCGTTCCGATCGCCCCAAACGCTGAAGGTGTCGTTTGAATGATCAGAGCAATGAGAACGGCTGCCATGGCAGGAAAGCCGATGGCCACCAATAACGGCACGCAAATTACAGCAGGGGTTCCAAAGCCCGAAGCGCCCTCAATAAAACAGCCAAATAACCATGCGATCAAAATGGCTTGAATGCGGCGATCACGGGAAATAGTTAATAAACTTTGACGAATTGTACTGATCGCCCCCGATTCTTGTAGGGTATTGAGCAATAAAATCGCACCAAATACGATATAGAGAATCTCGCAGGTCGTAACCCAGCCTTCCACGGTAGAAGCGGCCACCTGCAAAAATGGCATTTTCCAGACCCATAGCCCGACAATTACAGTAACTAAATAGGCGATCGGCATCGCCTGAGTTGCGGGGCGATTGGCAATCACTAACAGCAAAAAAGCCGTCAGGATAGGAATAAAGGCGAAAAGGGAGTAGAGTGCGAGTTGCATAGATGACCTAAAATTATCGATTTAAGTTTATCTGGGGCTGCATTTATTTATTGATATCTTGCCTCGGCCAAGGTTCCCTAATCTTAATGCTCAAGCACCGATCTCCGAAACTGAGTTACTTTCAAATAAAAAATAAAGGGTATCAATTAATTGCCCTATTGGGAATTTTGGAGCTTAGAGCCTATAAATTCCTTCGAGGTCCTCTCTGACCCTGAACTTAAGCGCACCAAAGAAGAATTGGCGATCGCCCTATCAAATTTCGTTGAAGCCCGTAAAAAGGTCTTTGAATTCCTCTCTTCGGGAGTAGAGGACGAGAAACAGACCATTGCCCGTGTCGGAGAAGACCTTGTCTGCCGATTGTTCTTCGCTGTTGCTAAACGGGCAAACTTTGGTGTTAGGGTTGATGTTTCCATCGTCTGGGTGGGTCAATGACCAAGTATACTTTAACAAAAAGCCATCCTGAAGGTCTTACCCTGAGCCGCTCGAGTGAGCTAGCCGAACTCTTGCTAAAGGGACGTGGTTTTAAACCTATTTTTCTGATACTTTCCCCCGATGAAACCCTATTTAGCCGCCGCTCTGCAAATGACCAGTCGCCCTGACCTTGCCAAAAATTTATTGGAGGCGGAGGAGTTAATTGAACTTGCTGTTCGCCGTGGGGCGGAGTTGGTCAGCTTACCCGAAAATTTTGCTTTTTTAGGGGATGAACAGAGCAAGCTAGACGGAGCCCAGGCGATCGCCGAGCAATCGGAAAAATTCACCAAAACCATGGCTCAACGCTACCAGGTCACGCTCCTGGCGGGGGGGTTTCCGGTACCGGTGGTCGGGGATGACAAGCACAAGGCCTTTAATACCGCAATTTTGGTGTCTCCCAATGGAGAAGAATTAAGCCGCTACGAAAAAGTTCATTTGTTTGATGTTAATCTTCCCGACGGCAATACCTACCATGAGTCCAGTACGGTGATGTCGGGTAAAGATTATCCGCCGGTGTTTGCCTCCGAAAAACTGGGGAAGCTCGGCCTATCCATCTGCTACGATGTCCGTTTTCCTGAACTGTACCGCTATCTAGCGGATCAGGGCGCAGATGTCTTGTTTGTGCCCGCGGCGTTTACTGCCTACACAGGCAAAGATCATTGGCAAGTTTTGCTCCAAGCCAGGGCCATTGAAAATACCTGCTATGTCATTGCTCCAGCCCAAACTGGTTGTCACTATGCCCGTCGCTACACCCACGGCCACGCCATGATTGTGGACCCCTGGGGAGTAATTCTAGATGATGCGGGGGAACAACCTGGGATGGCGATCGCCGAAATTAATCCCCAACGGCTGAAACAGGTGCGTCAACAAATGCCGGCCCTACAACACCGAGTTTTTCGTTAATATTTTTGCCCGACTCTGGCCACGACCAAAGGATTTTGACATGGCGGGGAAATGCCGCTAACTCCAAACGAGCCAGAATCATTTGAATAATGACCTGGTTAAACTGGGGCGGAAACCGAAACCGCTCCTGGGCATGGTCTAAAAAAAAGCTCTGGTGATAACGCTCTAGGCCTGATTCCAGGTGGGCAATGTCCTCGAGGAGGGCGGAAATTTCCCCCAGGCGCCTGGAATGGTTATGTTTTAGCAGGGTTAAGGCATTATCAAAGTGAATCCCCTCATCCATCATCACGTTTTTGCCAACTCTGGCGATCGCCGGGCCATAGTGTTGATAATATTCCCCCAGATCCCGGCGATAGGACACCATTGACCCCAACTCATCAAATAAAAATGAAACCAAAATAGTAAATTCATCTACGAGAATCGCTCGAATTGGCGCAATTTCAGGGGTGCGTTGGGCAAAAACAAAATCCATCTCTCGGAAACTAACGCCTGCCACTAGCCGATAAACCCGGCGTAGAGCCTCGTAATGCTGTTGCTCATCTGCGAACCATTTTTCGATCATGCTCCAAAAAGCGCCTGAAAACTCTGGTTTTCTCGATAAAAGATGCTCAAATAGCGGCCGACTATCTCCCTCGCTATACACATCTCGGGCCAGGAGTTGAGCAAACTCAGCCTTGAGACTCGGTTTAATAGTGCTGGCGATCGCCGGGGACAACTCATAATCCAGGAGCAAAACCCGATCAATCTGCCAAGAACGTTGCCGTGGCTCAAATCGTGGTGAGGGAGAGTCAATCATCCGGCGAGAATTTCAGTATCCGAGACAATGTGGGGAATGATCAGGCAATGCCGTCCGGTGATCGGATTTTGATCGCCACGAATAATAACTCCCGCGCAGTCGCCGTCTTCTAGCCCTCCCACCAGCCAACTGCCCACCATGTAGTGATAGCCATAGGCCGTAGGCAGTGGCACATACTTTTGCACGATAAACCCTTCCTCGCCATAGCCTAGGGTGGGACGTTCCTCTAGGGCAGAGCCAAAGCCCGTTTGAATGGAAATACCGACCCCTTCAAGGCCCAGGATCGGTTTACGAATGTGGGTATCGAGCATCAACCGAGTCGCCTCAGGACTAAAATCCTGCTCAAAATAGGTATTGTCCGTATTCAGGATGATCTTTAAATTGCTGCCAAAGGTAGACCATCGAGCCTTTATTGGCAAGAATTTGTTTCCAGAGGGGTTCAAAAAATTTAACTTCTCCCGTCTCCAGGCGTTGGGCAAAGGCCTCGGTCATGCCAAAATTGGCGACATCATTTTGCAGATCCGACCAATCATAAATTTTCCAAAGAAAGGCCATGCGCTCGTTGCAATGATCAACCAAATATCCCTCCGCATCAATGCCCATACCCCGCTGACTGATGTTTCCCTCGTCATCCCGTTGATCTCTTAAATAGACTATTTGGCAGTACTGATCGGGAGATATTTCATCTTGAATAATCTGGATTAACTGGGCGGCCATTTCCTGGTCTTCATCTAGATTTTCATCCACCAAAAAGGAGAAAACCTGCCCCTCGATGCTGTACGCCTGAATGATGTAGGTTAATTGCCCGGCCACGCATTCCCAGAATTCATTAAATTGACTGGCATCGGCGGGGATGGAGCGGTCACGACGGGCAAGCATATCCTGCAACCAATTCCACTGATAAACCTGCTCACAGCCCAGGAGGGGTGTTTCCGCGTTAATTTCAATCATTTTGGGCGGGTAGCCATCTTCGGTCACCACTAAATCAAAGCGGACGTACAAGGATAAATCCTCTGGGTCGGTCCTGTCCCAGGAAAGTTTAATGGCTTGCCAATAGTCTGGTTTGATCTTGAGGGCCTTGAGCCGGCGATCGACGTCCCCGTCTCCCTCATCGGTGAAAAACCAGTCTAGGTATTCTTGGCACATTTTTCCGAGGGCTTCAGTGGCGATCGCCAGAGTCGTCTCTTCCTGCGACGAAAATTGAATACAAAAGGGTTGCTTTAAGGCTTCCACCCAATAGTTTTGCCTCGCATCACTCAAAACCTCGGTTTGATAGGCATGATGGCGGATATGCTCCTGCCAATCAGAACGTCGATGCACCGGAATCGCTCTCATTTACCGACCCCTCCGCGTCCAGTGGATTTATAAGTAGAGCCAAACCCCCGAGATGAGCGGCCTTGAATTGCTCCGGACGCTTTGGTTCCCTTCGGTCGAGCCGGCGGAGTAAAACTTGTATGTTGAGGCACCGATATCTTCTGTCCGCTGGGATAGCGGGGCAAGCTTCGACCGTAGGGAGTAATCAGTTGATTGCCAGAGGAGGAACGGTAAACCGTCGTCGGGCGATAGACGCGATGTTGCCGGCCGCCATAGTAAAAATAGGCAAAGTCAGGATTGGCATTGTAGGGATAAAGGAAGACTCCCCCAAAGCGAGGATAGTAGCCCTGGGTTAGGGTACCGCCATTTTCGGTGGCTTGAACGCAGTCTACTTTCTCGACCTGGCACTTTTCTAGGCTGTCGTAGACTGGGGCATGGCTTTCATGCTCTTGCAACGCCAGCAATAATTGGGCATTGCAGTCCTCTGGCTTAAGGGGAGGTTGAATCGGGGCCGTAGCCAAACGACCCTGTTGGAAGGCGAGAGCGTCAACTTCGTATTGTTGTGCTTTTTGGCTGGTGTCCTGGGTACATTGCTCGATGGTTTCATAGAAAACCGAATCTACGGGTAAATCCGCCGTTGCATCATTAGGGGGAACTTCCCGAACCTCTGAGACCACCGATGAGTCATTAAAACAAGCTGAGGTTAGAGTGGCGACCCACGCGGCTACCATGAGTTGGCTCAAGATTTGTCTGCGACGAATGGCGATCGCCTGATGGGGGCTCATGGGACATTTACTCTCGTGCTTCGATGGCGAGGGCGTGGGCCGGAAACTCTTCGTAGTAGGCCAAGGTCTTCACCGTTTCTTTGACCGCATCAAAGCCTTGCTGAGTCAGGTAAGCCAATGTAGAACGCTTGAGAAAATCAAACACCGACACCGCAGAATAAGAACGGGCAAAGCCTCCCGTCGGCAGAACTGCATTGACGCCAATGGCATAGGTGGCGGCGGAAGAGGGAGTATGTATCCCCATCAAAATTTCCCCAGCATTGTCAATTTTGCCCACTAGGGCCAGCGGGTCACTGACCAATAATTGCAAATGTTCCGGAGCATAATCATTAATAAAATCAATGGAAGCTCGCAAACTATCGGTGACTAAAATCCCGCCGTAGGCCGCGAGTCCCTGCTCACAGAATTGACGACGCCATTGGGGTAACTGCTGGAGATAATGAGTTAAATGTCCATTGATTTGCTCCGCTAGAACGGGGCTATGGGTCAGAAGCAATGCCGCCGAATCGGGACCATGCTCCGCTTCAATTAATAAATCGATCGCCGCTAACCTGGGATCGGTAGTCTCATCGGTTAAGACAATGGATTCACTGGGGCCCGCCGGTAGTCCCACATCAATAGAACCAAATAATAGGCGTTTAGCCGCCGCTCCATAAATACTGCACGGGCCAATTAATTTATCCACCTTTGATACCGTTGCCGTCCCTTGGGCCATGGCCGCCAATGCTTGGATTCCCCCCAATTTGTAGACTTCATCGACTCCTGCTATGCGAGCCGCCACCAGGGACACGGGTTCCACCTCGCCATTTTTACCCGGCGGGGTACAGACCACAATTTTTTTGACCCCCGCTACCTTCGCGGGCACAGCCAACATCAACATCATGGACGGAAATGCCCCTTTGCCACGGGGCACGTAGAGCCCCACACGGGGTATGGGTGTAATTTTTTCGCCGGCAAATACCCCCGGTTCGATTTCCGCCAGATGCATGGGCGTAGGCAGTTGAGCCCGGTGGACCGCCTCAATATTACGAAAAGCATGGGTCAGAGCCTGGCGCAGGGACAGGTCTAGGCTTTTTTCTGCCTCTGCAAACTCCACTTCACTGACCCGCAGATTATCGAGGGTTGCGCCGGAGTAGTCAAATTTACGCGCAAAATGTAGGACTGCCTCGTCCCCTTCTTGGCGTATGCGCTGAATCACCTCCTGGGCGATGGGCAAGACCTGGTCAATATCTTGCTCCGATCTCCGTTGGAGAGTGGCTAATTCTGCGGGGGTCAGGGTTGAGAGCGTAAGAATTCGGGTCACAGGGGGTCTCCACTGAGAAGGCAAGTAGTGAGAGCAGAAAGCCTACATTCCGGGCAAGTTCAGACCACTGGTGAGGGCTTCCATTTTGGCGCGCATGGTCTCGGTGGATTCTGCGTAGGCCGCTTTCATGGCGTCGGTGATGGATTGGCTCAGAGCTTCGACCCCTTTTTCTAAGGCTTCCGGGGCAATAACAATGCCGAGGGGTTCTTGGTTGCCGCTCATGGTGACGGTGACCAAACCATCTTCACTCTTACCTTCCAGTTGCATTTGTTCCAATTCTTCTTGAAGCAGTTTGGCTTCTTCCTGTACCTGTTGCGCTTTCTGGAAGGCGGCTTGTAATTCTTTGATTTTGCCTAGGCCAAATCCAAATCCTTGTTTACCTTGTGTCATAACGATTGCTGAAATGGGGGAATGGTGAGCGGTTTGGCGTTAGCACCAATTAACCTCGATGATTATACCCTAATCCCCAAGCACTGCGTGCGTATGGATGTCTAATGTCACGGACGGACTTGGGAGTGACGTACCACATTTAGACCAATCAGAGTGCCGACGCTGGCCAGCACCGCCACAAGGGCAAAAATGCCAAATTGAGCGGCCCAATGGACTAACTGCTGGAGGGGAATTAACCGTCCCAGAAAAAAGCTGAGGGTAATCACCAGGGTAGCCCACACCGTTGCCCCTCCGACATTACAGGCTAAAAACTGCGGGTAGGGCATCTGGGCAATGCCCGCCATGGGCCCGGCAAAAATTCGTAGTAACGCCACAAAACGCCCAAAAAAGACTGCCCCCGCTGCATTTTGGCTAAATTGTTGTCGGGCAATCAGTAATTGATGTTCACTGATTTTGAAAATACTCCCGGCTTTGAGTAGCAACGGCCAGCCGCCCCAGCGACCAATCCAATAGCCACAACTGTCCCCCACTACCGCTCCGGCGATCGCCGTTAGCCAGACCCCCCAATAATTCAATTCACCACTCCCGGCTAGAAAACCACCAACAATAGTAATGGTTTCACCGGGAATGGGAACACCAGTATTTTCTAGGGCAATGCCAAAAAACACGGCCCAATAGCCATACTGACGAGCAAGCTCTTGTAGGTCATCGAGGGACAAAAATTCCAGGGCCATGCCACCACCGTTGTTACATTTTTTAATAATTCTGCTTTCATCTTGACCCGAGGACGCATCGAGTGTCAATCTAGCCCCTAGGAACCGAGCTTGAAGGCCTCTAGAAATAGACTATACATTGTCCCAATTTTGAAGGAATTGAGGAGTTCTAGACTCAGTCGGCGTTGTAGATCCCGCTCTGGCGATCGCCGATAAACCCATTGACTGACGAGCTCAGAAAAAAGCAACACCAAAGCGGCACTGACCACATCCCATTGAGCATCCTGTCCAGCGGTGGTGGAAACAGCCGCTCCGACAAAAAAACCAAAAAAAAGGGATAACAGAATTAATGAAATCCGTCGCCAAGGGTTGGTAAAAAATTGGCTAACTTGGGTTCCGGTGATTTCCGCCAGGGTATTGAGACGAGTCCTTTGCATAATCTAGAGGGCATTGACTTATTTATTAATACGGTCTAGGAGCCAAAGGGACGAAAGTAGTCCGGAGAAGTGGGCAATGATTGTATTGGTATTGGCTTGGATCGCCAAAAGGTCGATGGATTGAACTAACTTGTTGGGATTAATGCCTGAGGCAAAGGCTCCCTGGGGAACACTCAAGGATTTGATTAAAACAATACCGCTAATGGCGGCGGCTCCGAGAATGGCCATGCCCATGCCAGCTAAATTGACGGTTAATCCCCAACGAATGGTTTTGATAATATCGACTCGGCGGGGATGATTGGGGGCATCGGCATCCTGCAATAGGCGGCCCAATCGTCGATAGCGAATGGAAAAATAAATAGCAACGCCGAGAAGAACGATGGAGACAAAGGCAGAGAAAATTCCGGCTTCAATGCCGCCTGTGCGGTCTTGCCCAAAGCTCAACCCCATGCTGGCAAACAAAAAAGTCACCACGGCAAAGGCTCCTACCACAATTTGAATCCAAAAACCCAAATTTCCCACCGCTGTCAGATTAGAGGAGGCACGGAGAACGGATTGAGGTACGGAGGGAGCGAGGTCGGTATTGGAGTCGGGACGGCTTGGGTTGCGTTTCATAGCGGGGCAAAAGAAGAGGCAATGTCTACCATTGTCGCTCAGGTTTTGTGCAATGCTCGAAAAAAATCCCTGAAGAACTTCTTAAAGGGAGACCAAGTGGTCAAAAAGCCTACTGTATTAGAGAAGGAACCTGAAAGCCTTGCTAAAAAAATAGTATTAAATTGATTTTATTCTCAACATTGCTGAGAACGAGGTTTTTTTATTGACACCATGAGTTTATCCTGTAATGAGCATCCGGATAACCCTATGTAACGGATAATAATGTAGTGGCGACAATCCCCCAAAAGGTGACTACAACCAATGGATTTGTACCAGATAAACTACTTTTTGGCAATTATAGAGACGGGGAGTTTTACCAAAGCGGCCGATCGATTGTTTGTGTCTCAGCCGTCCTTATCTGCGGGGATAAAAAAACTCGAACAGGGATTAGGAGTCGTTTTAATGGAACGGGGGGGGCGGAAGGTCTTGCTTACCCCAGCTGGTACATTATTTTTAGAAAAAGCCAAGAAAATTCTTTATGAATATCAGTGCCTAGTGCAAGACCTCAAGGAACAACGCAATAACCCTACACTCAAATTAGGCACTCTTTACACCCTCAGAGGCACGATTTTCGCAAAGCTAATTTCAAGTTTTCATTTAAACTTCCCAAATCTTGTGATTGAATTATGCACAGGTTACAAGGAAGATATGTTAGAGCAACTAGAACAAGGAGACATCGATATAGCCATTACAATTCACGAAGACAATGATGATGATGACAAAGCAGCCGAGGGATTATTCGAGCAATCATTGAAACTAGCTGTTCCGTTGTATCACCCCCTCTCTCAACGAGAGACTATTCAAAAAACAGAAATTAACGGACTTCCTTTTATTGAACGTATACATTGTGAAATTGGCAGAAATTGTCCACAGTATTTTGATGGCTTAGAACCGCGTATTATCTACTGGGCGGATAATGAAGAGTGGGTGATATCCCTAGTACAAGCAGGATTGGGAGTTACAATTATGCCAGTCTGGATGGACATACCAGGCATTGTTTATGTTCCTTTTGATGATTTGATTTTATCCAGAAAAATTGGTTTGAAGTTCCGTTCTCGACAAAGTTCTTCCTATGTAGATCAGTTTAGGTTGTTTGCACGCTCCCACAACTGGGAAATTTAAGGCAAGACAATTCTCACAGCATGGCCATCGGGGTCACGGACTAAAAGCACTTTTGTAAAACCCAATTGATTGTTGGAAACACTAACAATTCCGGAAGAAATAAAAGCAACTTTTGCTTTTTTTAAATTTTGTTCGATCATTTTGATGTCATTTCTCACTAATGTAGTCTGCCAATGGCTAATATCATTGGTCTTAATATCTTCGGGGGCGGGTCTCCCACCAGGGGGAGCAAGGTATTGTAAAAACTCTACCCCAGGGCCTTGATCAGTCTTTAGAGCAGTAATCAGTAATCTAGCACCAAAAACGCCATTAAGATGTTCCTGCTCTGTGCCTAGGTTCTCACTTTTGCCTACTACTCTTAACCCCAAAATATCTCGATAAAATCTTAAACTCTGATCCGTATCTGCTACGGCGATCGCCGTGTGGTCAATTCCCAAAAATAACTCATCAGTCGGTATTTGCCAGCGTTGCTCCCCCTTATCGGGAGGAAAAGAAATAATCTCTAAATTATGTCCATCGGGGTCCCGGAAATAAAAAGCTTTAATTCCAGCGGCGGCGGGAATTGATTTAGGTAGAGTCTGAGGAGCTGTGGAAACGTGCTGTACTTTATTTTGCCTTAATATCTGATAAGCCTGGTCAATGTCTTTTACCACAATGGCAATATGTTGAAACCAGAGGTCATTACTGCGGGAGTTAGAGGGGATAGGCCGGCCTTTTGGAGTGATATATTCCGTCAACTCGATCAATTCTTGTCCCAGTTGCATTACTACAATTCGCTTTTTTACCCTTGACAAACCATCAATCTGATCCTGTTCATTTCCAGAAACGATGATGTCAAAAACTTTGCGAAAATTCAGAGTTTTACTATAAAAATCAACCGACTTGTTCATGTTTGCGACCGTCATGCCAATGCTAGAGACTGCATTGATATTAGAATCCTGCTGACGTTGAGACTGGGCTAAGCCAAGCTGAGAAAATAACGGTCGAACAGGGAAAGATTCAGTAGATATAAAAAAACTGAAGCTAACTAAAAATAAAGCAATCAATTTACGCATATTTACTCGTTGCTTGGACAACAAATTTCACAAGGATTTTGACATAAACAAGGGGTTTGATCATTAGGGCAAAGTTTGCCGCATAATTTCTTAGTTGAGCGTCTAGATAAAAATAAATAAACTTCAGCCGCAAACAACATAGTTAAGGGAGGGATAAAATAATAAATCCAGTAAAAATCCCAAGTATTAGCCAAAAATGCAGAGGCAAATGATCGGGCGGGATTCATGCTAAATCCTGAATAAGGTGCCGCAAATACAACATAGAACGCAACTAAACAACCAGCAAAAATACCAGTCAAATGCCCAATCCGTTTATTATTACTCACAACTAAAACCATGGTCATCATGGCATAGGCAATAATTATCTCAGCAATGACTGCTCCAATTAATCCAGCTTTACCAGGCAGAGTAACAATATAATTTACCCCATCGGGAGGCACTGCAATAAAGGGTTGACCCAAGAGCAAAGAAACTAAATACAATCCTACTAAACCGCCCAAAAACTGGAATAAACAATAGCATAAAGCATCAATTTTTGTTAGTTTACCTAACCTAAAAAATGTAAGAGTAACCGCAGGATTTAGATGTGCTCCTGATCGTTTTCCCCAGGGGGAATAAATAATGCCGATCGCCGTTAATCCCATAATCATCCCCATAATTATATCCCGAGCAAAAGCACTAGTAATTACACTGGGTATATTGAGAATATTTGTATAAATAATAGAGGCGAATACTCCCGCTGAAATCATGAAAGTTCCTAGTCCCCACGCCTCAATGAGATAGTCAGGCAAATGTTCCTTCCACATATTAATCTGATAAGCCATAAATTAGTATTAAACCGTATAGAAACGCAGTGATAGACGATCCAGGGAGGGTATTTTTGCGGCAAACGCATGGAGAAATGCTAGCCCTAAAACAAGAAAAAACTAAAATTAAGAAATTTATTCATGATTTTACTCTCGAGAATATTGAGCATACTGCTGAATTAATTTAGCAATTATGCCAGTCCAGCCGGTCTGATGACTAGCACCGACACCTATCCCCTGATCGCCATGAAAATACTCAAAAAAGAGCATATAATTCTGCCAATGAGGGTCATTTTGAAACTTCTCGACTGTCCCATAGAGCGGACGTTGATGGTGTTCATTTTTCATGAAAATATAAATCAATCGTCGTTCAATCTCTGCCGCTACATCCCATAAAGTACGATAATTACCAGAATTAGTAGGGCACTCTACCTGAAATGTATCGCCAAAATAATGATGGAATTTTTGCAAAGATTCAATAATCAGATAATTGACTGGAAACCAAACGGGACCACGCCAATTAGAATTTCCCCCAAACAAGTATGTACTAGACTCTCCTGGTTCATAATCTACTCGATATTGATGACCATTTACATCAAAAATGTAGGGATGATATTTGTGATAGCGAGATAAAGCGCGAATGCCATAATCTCCGAAAAATTCTTCTGGGTCTAACATTTTATGGAGAATTTGGTGTAGTTGGTCTTTCTTCACAATTGATAAAAGACGATGAGTTTTTTTGTCCTTGGTACGAGTAAAGGTGATGTTTGTGGCTAGTTCAGGACGATGAGCTAAGAACCATTCAAGTCTTTCGGTAAAACCAGGTAACTCTGCTAAAACTTCAGGCTCTAGGGTAATAACGGCAAACAAAGGAATTAAACCGACCATGGATCGAACTTTTAATCTCAGTTTTTCTCCATTCGGTAAATTAAGAACATCGTAATAAAATTTATCCTCTTTATCCCATAGCTCGGTGCTGTTATTCCCCATATGATTCATTGCCGCCGCAATATAGACAAAATGTTCAAAAAACTTTGTTGCCATGTCCTCATAAACTGGGTTATGACGAGCTAATTCTAAGGCGATGGTGAGCATATTTAGAGAATACATCCCCATCCAACTTGTCCCATCTGATTGTTGAATGTACCCCCCTGTGGGGAGAGGGGCACTCCGGTCAAATACTCCGATATTATCTAATCCTAAAAAGCCTCCTTCAAAGACATTATTCCCTTCTGAATCTTTACGGTTTACCCACCAAGTAAAATTCATCAACAGCTTTTGAAAGACACGCTCTAAAAATTCCCGATCACCCTTTCCTGTTAGTCGTTGTTCAATCTTATATACCCGCCAAGCCGCCCAGGCATGAACGGGGGGATTAACATCACTAAAATTCCATTCGTAGGCAGGTATCTGACCGTTAGGGTGCATATACCATTCTCGTGTCATGACATCCAGTTGTTGCTTCGCAAACTCTGGGTCAATCATGGCTAAAGGAATACAATGAAAAGCTAAATCCCAGGCGGCAAACCAGGGATATTCCCATTTATCAGGCATCGAAAGAATATCGGCATTATCTAAATGCACCCACTGGGAATTACGAACAGTCTTCCTTTCTAGTGGGGGAACCGGTTGGGTAGGATCGCCCCTCAACCAGGTTGTGACATCATAGTAAAAGTATTGCTTACTCCATAGCATTCCTGCAAATGCCTGCCGTTGTATTCTTCTCATGTCTTCTTCCATAGCAAAGGGACTAAGACTCAAATAAAATTCATCGGCTTCTTTTTGTCTAAGCGTAAATATTTGTTGAAATTCTGGGTCAAAAGGAGACATTAAGTCATGCTGATCTGACAGGCGTAGATTGATGACATGGGAAGACTGGGGAGCAATTGTAAGATCATAGAGAGCACAGGACTTTGTTCCTCTGCGTTCAGGGTTAACGGCGGTTCTTTGATTGTGAATAAGAAATTGATGAAAAGCATCTTTCCCATACTGAACAGGATTATGGGTGCCACGGAGAGTCGTGTAATTCGTCTCATTTTCGGTAAAGAGCAAAGTGCAAACACCATCGCAATACAATGTCCGCTGACCTAATTCGGGATGATCAGCAAAAATCTTGCTCTCTGTTACTCCCTTAAGATTAGGTCTGGAGGCATTTTCTACCCAAGACCAAGTATTGCGAAACCAAAGATGGGGCATTACTTTTAAATTAGCTGATTGATCGCCACGATTACAAATTTCGATTTTGATCCCAATATCTTCAGGGCTTAGTTTGGCATACTCTACAAAAACGTCAAAATAATGGTTTTTATCAAAAATGCCCGTATCCAACAATTCAAATTCCGACAGATGTTTATCTCGATGACGATTTTCCTGTATTAACTTTTCGTAGGGAAATGTTGCCTGGGGATATTTATAGAGATATTTCATGTAAGAATGAGTCGGAGTACTATCTAAGTAGAAGTAATACTCTTTCACGTCTTCCCCATGATTCCCTTCCGAACCAGTTAAGCCAAATAGTCGCTCCTTCAAAATGGGGTCATGGTTGTTCCACAGAGCTAAAGCAAAACAAAGATATTGTTGGTCATCGGAAATTCCGCCTAGCCCATCTTCTCCCCAACGATAAGCCCGTGAGCGGGACTGGTCATGGGTGAAATAATCCCAAGCATCTCCATTAGCACTATAGTCCTCTCGTACAGTCCCCCATTGTCTTTCAGAAAGATAGGGTCCCCATTTTTTCCATCCTGGAGTTTGCAATCTTTCGGTTTCAGTATTCATATTGTTCATCTTTAATTCCTGTTTAGTTAAGATTGAAGATATAGAAAAGATAAGTGGGGCTAGTTTTTAGCTTGGAGGAACTTACCAGAATAAGAAAACTTCGTTGTCTTGGACGGTAATCGGCAGAGAATTAGCTGTAAATATCATGATTGGTGATTGATTAAAATCAATTAACTATCCTATTTCTGCATTGTTCAGTAGAAAAAAATAATTTTGTTAGTGGTTAAAGCATCTAATTTTTTAGCTATTTTGGACGGATTTGATCGCAGTTGTAAAGAACTGTTTAATCTCCTCTTCTGTTGTCTTTGCTCCTTCTTCCCAAGTCATCACTGCTCCAGTCCAGTCCTGAGTATGCCAATGACCAATCATGAGGGGAGAGGGATTTTGAGGATAGGGATAGGGTGAAACATACCAATAGGGGCGATCATAGCTTCGGTCACCGGGGGAAAAACCAACACCAATACTGCTTTCGCCATAATGAAATAAAACGGCTAGATCAAAATGATGAGGATAAAGACCGATGGGAGCCTCTTTGCCAAGGGTTGACACAATATCGGTCAAAGCCAGAAACGATTGATTAAATAACTGCACTAGCGTCATCTTTTGCTCATCTTCAAGGAGTACAAAGATACCACCCAAGGCTAAAGGATGAAAAGGAAAATCATAGGTAGGATAACTCAAGGGAAGCAATTTATTACTATCAATCCCCATTTCTGCAAACACCATCCTTAACCAATTAAAAGCATCTACTAAGGTTTTGTGTTTGAGATTAAATTGAAATATATCTTGAGCGGTTGTTACACTTAGGCTAAAAATTTGAGGATCAAAGCTGACAACGAAGGGACTACTAGCTTCAATTTGCTTGGTTTGAATACACAGATCCTCAGTATTCCATACCAAGGCTGTATGAGCGGCTTCTGGCTCTGGAGTGAGATAGTTGGTAGCAGAGGCCAAGGGCTGAAGGGCATAATGTAGTTGTAGTCGAGCTTCTGTTAATGTCATTTTTTTAATTCCTAACGTTGTTAATAATAAAGTCGCCGACCCGTAGGGCATTGGCAATAATCGTTAAGGTGGGGTTTACTCCTGCGCTAGAAGGAAAAAAGCTACCATCTACGACAAAAAGATTTTCGAGGTCATGGGTACGACAATTAAGGTCGAGGACAGACGTTGTCGGGTCATCTCCCAATCTACATGTACCGCACTGATGACCTACCGACGCTAAATTCATCCTATTGCGAGGATAAATACTAAAGGGAATAGTATGTTCTACCCGGTCAACTTGTTTGAGAGTTTCAATCCAGCGCGTTGTCAAGCGTTCTGCGGCTTTCAGGTTATTGGACTGATAGTGGAGCGTCAACTTACCATCTTGGAACATGACGCGATTTTCAGAATCAGGCAAGTCTTCCGTCTGCAACCACCACCCCACGGTATGGTCAGCGACTGCCTGTAATTCCGCGCCTGGTCTGAGTTTTAAGATGGGAGCTAACAGGGCTGGGGCCTCTGCGGGTAACATATCACCCAATACATTGCCAGTATTCTGTATTAATCCCATAGGATAGGGAAAGTCGGGTTCTCCCCAATAAAAGTCACTCACCCCGATCGTTTTTTGAAACGCGGACAGATTCGGTGTCGAACTCAATTGTACTAAAGCCGTGCAGATGTGTTTCATTAAATTACGACCCACCTGATCGGAACTATTCGCTAAACCGTTGGGATGTTTGTCATTTTTTGATCGTAGTAATAGGGCGGCTGAATTGATGGCACCACAAGCAACAATTACAATATTCCCCTGAAAGACACGAACCGAGCCGTTAACAGACACCTCTACCTGATCGACTTTGCTTCCATCTGCATTGGGAAGTAAGCGTAAGACCTCTGCATTTGTTAATAAGGTTATCTGGTCAAGGGTACGAATCGGTTGAATACAGTTGACTTCTCCATCTGCCTTCCCTCTGGTCAGACAAGGAAAACCGTCACAGGTAGTACAGCGAATGCAGCTACCTAACGATTGATCAAGTTCATTTAATTTTAAACCTAAGGGTAAATGAAAAGGATTTAAACCTTTCTGGGATAAACCCTTGACGATTTCCTGCATCCGGGGTTCATGGCTGATGGGAGGATAGGGGAAAGGACTAGACCGACAAGGTTCAGTGGGATCGACACCAGCTAAACCATGGACATCAAATAGTTCTTCTGCCTGTTGATAGTAGAGTTCAAAATCTTGATAGGACAAATCCCACGCAGGAGAAAACCCATCATGGTGCTCTACTCTCTCAAAATCCCGTTCTCTCATACGTAATAAAGCCGCGCCGTAAACTTTGGTGTTGCCACCGACAGCGTAGGTTGTAGCGGGACGAAAAGCCTTACCCTGGCTATCATACCAATGGTCGCTTGTGTGATAACGTTCATTTTGATAGACAGACTTAGGGCTCCAATTTTCTTTTTCGCGGGGTAAAAAGTCGCCTCTTTCTAAAATTAAAATAGATTTTCCACTTCTGGCTAAACGATGGGCGATCGTGCTCCCTCCTGCTCCAGTACCGATAATGATGATGTCAAATTGATTGTTCATTTTTTTCCTCCATGTCTAAGAAATGAAATGATCTGCCACCCTTAAAGCATTGGCAATAATAGTCAAGGTAGGATTAACAGCGCCACTAGAAGGAAAGAAGCTGCCATCCACCACATACAGGTTTTCCAGGTCGTGAGTACGACAATTGAGGTCGAGGACGGAGGAGGCGGGGTCTTCACCAAAAATACAGGTCCCGACCTGGTGTCCAACACCATCTAAGGGAAGTTTGCCCGTAAAGACAGTTTGAGACCCCTTGACAAAGTAAGAACAATGGGAGTGAATACTCTCAGCACAATCAATGGATTGCAAAACATCAATCCATCGTTTTTCTAATCTTGCATAGGATTCAGTATTGTTTTCCTGATATTGCAAGATAATGCGATCATTTTTCCATAAAATACGATTTTCTGGGTCTGGTAAGTCTTCTGTGGTTAGCCACCAATCTACGGAGTGGGAAGCAACTTCTGCCGGGGTTAAGGGAGCGTATTGGTCAGCGCCATTGAACAACATTTCCTGATTAACTTTTCCTAGGGTTTGAATTTGTCCCATTGGGTAAGGATATTCTATGTCACCCCAATAAAAGTCATTGATAGAAAGAGTTTTTTGAAAGACCGTAAGGTTAGGCTTTTTGGTAACAGCAATGATGGAACCCAAGATATGCTTCATGAAATTTCTCCCCACTAACCCCGAACTATTGGCTAATCCTTGGGGGTGTTTGTCATTGGCTGACCGGAGTAGTAAAACGGCTGAGTTAATCGCTCCACAAGACATAATGATAGTTTCGCCGCTAAATAATTGAGATTTACCAGCGATGATCACTTCGACAGTTGTAACTTTTTTCCCTATGTTGTCAGTATGGAGCTTCTCTACTTTAGCTTCGGTAATCAATTTCACATTTGAACGACTGACAATGGGCAAAATGCCGACGACTTCGGCATCAGATTTTGCATGGACTAGGCAGGGAAAACCATCACAGGTGTTACACCGAATACAAGCACTTAAAAACTTTTTGGATTCATTTAACTGAATACCTAAAGGAGTGGGATAGGGGTGTAGTCCTTGCTGTTCCAATAACTGATTAATTTCCTGAATACGTGGTTCATGACTAACGGCAGGATAGGGAAATTCCGCTGATCGTTTAGGTTCAGTAGGATCTATACCCTGCTGGCCATGAACTTGATAAAGTCGCTCAGCCCGGTCGTAATAGGGAGCAAAATCTTGATATGTGAGGGGCCATGCAGGGGAAAAGCCATCCTTATGTTCTACTACTTCAAAGTCTCGTTCGCGTAAACGAAATAACGCCGCACCATAGAGTTTAGTATTACCTCCAACAAAATAACTCATCCCTGGATGGATTTCTTTTCCATTCTGATCGAGCCATGTTTCTTGATTATGATAACGATCAGAATTGAAGACGGTTTTTGTATCCCAGTTTGGGCTTTCACGGGGCAAAAAAGGACCGCGCTCAAGAATCAAAATCTGTTTACCACTAGCGGCTAAGCTATGAGCAAGAGTGCCCCCGGCGGCTCCAGTACCAATGATGATGAAGTCAAAATATTCCACAATGATTGCCTAAATATCGAGGACAATTTTCGCTGTTTTGGGCTTAGAAATACAAATTAGTGCTGAACCTGGAGCAATACTAGCGGTAGGCAGCTGGAGATATTCTACTTCTCCTGCAAGAAGCTTACATTCGCAGGTGCCACAAATTCCTTGGCGACAACTATAATCAGGGCTTAAGCCATTATTTTCGGCAAGCTCTAACAAACTATTGGCACTCTCAGTCCAGATTGCAGTCTTTTGGGATTTATTAAAAGCTACTTCTATGCCAATTGTTTGATGTTCAAATGGGGTGCATCCCAGTTAAGATAGTACTTTGAGACTCAAGACGGGGGATCGATTGAGATAAGCGCAACGGAGACGCAAAATACGAGGAACATTCTCTCGATTCCAACGGGCACCAGAAAGCTTTACCCGAGCTCCAACTTG
>JBGSZT010000064.1:0-2810 GCA_041750255.1 Synechocystis sp. | reverse complement strand
TCCGACTAAGCATCCTCACATCACAGGACAGGAAGCCCGTGCCATTGATAGTGCCATCGATCAATACAACGATGCGATCGCCGAAACCGTTCGAGCAGGACGTATGCAGGGAAAAGACTGGTATTTATTTGAAACAGCAGGTTTACTGGATCGACTAGCATCTCGACGCTATATTGAAGACCCTTCAGCCCAGCCCAGTTGGTGGACTCCCTATCCACTTCCCCCTGCATTACAAGCTCTTTCACCCGTACCAACCTCTCAATTTTTCTTATCGGGAACCCAGGGACGAACACAAGGCGGTTTATTCTCACTAGACGGCATTCATCCTACAACAATTGCGTATGGCATTATGGCGCAAGAGTTGATTAACATTATGCAACTGGCAAGAGTAAAATTTTACAACAGTAATGGTCAACAACGTTCAGAGCCGATTACCATTGATTTTAATAATCTGATTGCGATCGATACTCTGATTTCACAACCACCTCAGAATATCTCTAGTATTTTCAATCTGATTGGCTGGTTTGATAGAAAAACTAACCTCATGAATGGATTACTAAATTCCAATTTTTAGCCTACCAACTGCTTAGATTTTATGTCCCAAAGGAGGCAAATATGAAAGGTCCGGGTTTTGGCGAAAAAAAAACTACAGTCCGAGAATTTATCGTTTTGTTAATTGGTGGATTGGCATTGTACACTATATTTCATACTTTTTTTCCTCCTCGTCCCAAGTTATTTCTTGAAACTGATGAGGCTGTAAAGAACATTGGTATGATTCAGACAAAAATAGATCCAACTAAGGAAAAAATAGATCAAAATATCTTCACAATATGGAAGAGTGATTTGTATCCAAATTTGCAAATACTTGCACAAGGAAGATCTGATCAGAAAGAAGAAATTAATCGTATTTCAACGGCATTATCCGTACAGTTCAACAATCTCGATGAGGCACAAATAAACTCAGAAGATAAGAAAAGAATCTTAAGCAGTATTAAGAATTCCTTAACAGAACTCCAATATATTCTTGAAGAAAGACCCCTTTTTTGGACTGGCAACGGACAATGGATAGAAGTAATCATTTGGAGTTTATTTGGTGTTCTAGTTTATCTGATTCAACAGACTTCTGACTACTATTTAAGAGAGGATGATTCGCATAATCCAGAAGACTTAACAACCAATCTTTTAATTCGACGTAAGCCGCAATACTATGCACTTATTTTTCAAACCCCTTTTATAACTTTGTCAGTTTTATGGATTTTGAATTTGGTTAAACTTGACGTAGTTGGTATCTCCTTTGCGTTTGAAAATATCCGTGAACAAGTCTTAGTTGCATTGGCTTTTATCCTCGGTCTTTACAATAAAGTTACTACCACACAACTGAGTATGATTGTCTCTGCTCTTTTTAAAGACGCATGGCAAAAAACAATCAGAAAAATTGAAATTTCTCCCTCTTATGAGGTAGTTGAGTACGGTAACTCTAGACAATTTAATGTCATTCCAGATGTAAAAGTGAAGTGGAATATTTGGTCTAAACCTGCACTTGGAGCAATTGATGCAGCAACGGGAATGTATATCGCCCCTCCAGGAGAGCTATCTCTTTATTCTCCAGATGGTCAACTGTCTCAATTAAAAAATGATGACATACATCTACTTCAATCAGCTCATTTGACAAAGGCAAATTTTCGTTATAACCAAGTCATTATCCGTGCTGTACGCGCGGATGAAGAATTAATTAGTGCTTTAGCATTAGTTATTCTCAAAAAAGCAGAAGATCCAGACCCCTTCTACCAAAAATTTGAGATCAATCCCTTTCGCGCGATAGTTGAATATGGAAATGGGAAACAATTTAGTCTTACTCCAGATCCAGATGTAAAAGTGAAGTGGAGTATTGTGTCTAAAACCCCACTTGGAGTAATTGATGATGTAACTGGAATGTATATCGCTCCTCCAGGAGAACCTAAAAATAATAAGAATGTATCTACAAATAAATATCAGCAAGACATCATCTGTGCAGTAGGGAATGAAAAGAATCCATTTAGTGCTTTAGCAATAGTTACTCTAAAACACTCACAAGATCCAGATCCTTTTGAAACGATTCCAGACTCGCCAAAGCCTCCAGTTAATGAAGTGCTTGGAGAGATTCAAATTTCACCCAAATCAAAAGAAAAATTGGGTGAAATTGAACCAGAATCACAAAGTCAGACTGAGCCTTAGATTTTTACCTATATTTTGTGATTGATCAAGGATATACTGACGAGCAACGTAGTCAGTCTTTCTTCCTTTTTTTCTATCGCCAGTTTCATCGATGATAATTGGTATGGCTTCTCCTTCTGCGAAGCCCAGAATTACCTTGATTCTTCTCTTTTTAAATTCTTCTAGTGACCAAGGGCTCTGACCAAAGAAATAATCTAATCCCTGGCTATTTTCTAGACCGACTACCTTCGCTATTTCTGGCAATGTTTTTCTTTTGATGTTTGTAATTAATCCTACAGCAAATTTCGTTCAATCTCACTACAAGTATGATAGGGTAAATAAATCTAAAAGAGTTAATAATATATGGCGGCATATTCACTGGATTTACGTCAAAGAATATTAAGTGCGTGGCAAAATAAAGAAAATACTCAAAGAGGTTTAGCTGAACGATTTAATGTTAGCTTGTCTTTCGTTCGCGATTTTTTACGTCGGTATCGACAAACCAATGAAATAGAAGCAAAACCTCAAGGTGGAGATCGCCGTTCAAAAATAAAGGGTGAAAACGAAGAATTCTTAAAAATAATAGTAGCAGAACAAAATGATATATATTTGCGAGA
>JBGSZT010000063.1:0-2706 GCA_041750255.1 Synechocystis sp. | reverse complement strand
TTAGAGCAATAGAACGGTTGAAGGGCGTTCATCATACAACCATAATTACTTGGGTAAAATCTGTAGGAAAATTATTACCAGTCGCTTATGACCCTGAAACAATTCCTAAAGTAGGGGAACTCGATGAATTGGAAACTTTTGTTGGCTCAAAAAAAACAAAATCTAGCTATGGAATTATGGTCTGATTTAGCTTTCGAGTTAATTCTGCTCAAGCCCCATAAGTCCTCCTTTTTTCAACGAGGCTTTCAGGCTCTTTCCTTTATACAACAGGCTTTTTGACCAGCTTGTCCCCCTTTAAGGCTGAATCGACTTCATCCCCGCGCCTATGCAGAGGGCATCCTGAGCTCGTTTGCTCCCTTAGACCTCTTCAAGAATAAGGACAACACGCTATCTGTAGAGTCATCGATTGCGCTTTTGCCGTTTTAGACACTTCTGGTAGCCTAGTCATTTTATTTATGAAGAAGCCTACTGCTTAATAAGCAATTTCCAGGGTCACCCTCGCTGTGACTGTTTGTTCACTGCCCATAATCGGCGTTGGGGCCGATTCAGCGATGGGAGCTGCTTGAGCATAGGCCCGCATCGGTCGGGGTTGAAAGGTCGGATCAGGGTTAATCTCAATTTTGACAATCTCCCGAGAGGCCAAATTTAAACTGCCCAACACCGTTCGGGCTTGGCTTTGAGCATCGGCGGTGGCGGCGGTTAGGGCTTTTTGGCGAGCCGAGGTAAGAGCCTGGGGAGTGGCCAGAAAACGAATGCCATCAATGCGACTGGCCCCGGCGTTAACGGCTTCATCTAACACCTTGCCAATTTTGTCACTGGGATACTGAAAACTAATGGTATTGGTGCCGACATAACCCTCAATATTGCGCTCGTTATTGCGGTAAACATAATTGGGTTGCAATTGCAGTCCCTGGGTTTGCAGTTTGTCCACCGATTGGGATTTCAAAAAGGTTACCAGTCGATTACTCTGACTGGCGATCGCCGTTTGGACTTGACTGGCCGTTGCCCCCCGGCCTTCAACGGTTAATTGAGCTTCGGTCAAGGTGGTGGGAATCATTTCCGTGCCTTCGCCGGTCACAATCAGAATTTTTTGTAATTCATTGGCCATAGCAGGGGACAGAGGTAAACAACACACAAGGGCTGTAGTTAACCCAAAAACCCGATGGGAAAGTTGCATTGAAAACATTTGTTTTTTTCCTCAAAGTAACACCGACTTTGTTCAGGGTAACAAGATTCTATCAATTGTTCTTGACTGAAAAAAGTGGACATTCGAGAGGAGTCGATCATCACCTATTCCCGCTTGACTTTCCTGCCCAATTTTTTCGAGGTAAGGTCATCTCAGCCTACTCCAACAGCCTTGGCTTCTACAGTCATGGTATAACTAAAGTATAACTAAAGTGTAGAACATCTTGCTAGGTCAAGTATGAAAACAGCAATTTCGCTTCCAGACTCAGTGTTTAAAGAGGCAGAAGCCCTCGCTCAGCGTCTGGGTTTGTCCCGCAGTGAGCTTTACACCAATGCCCTAAAAGCCCACTTAAAGAAGTATAAAAGTAGTCAAATTTTGCAGAAGCTGAACCATGTTTACAGCGAAGAACCTTCTGAGCTAGATCCAGTGATAGCAAAAATACAGTTTCTGTCCCTACCCTCTGAGGACTGGTAATGTACCGGGGAGAAATGTGGTGGGCGGATCTGCCTAACCCAGTCGGCTCAGAACCTGGCTATCGTCGTCCTGTCTTGGTTGTTCAAGATGATGTTTTTACCCAAAGCCGTATCAACACTGTCATTGTCGTCGTGATCACCTCAAATATTCAGTTAGCAGAGGCGCCGGGCAATGTGCGCTTACCCTGTGAAGTATCGGGTTTGCCACGAGAGTCGGTTGTTAATGTGTCTCAGATATTAACAATCGATAAAATCTTTCTAACAGAATGTATCGGTTCCTTACCCAATTCCTTACAAGACGAGGTAGATGAGGGCCTGCGAATGGTTTTATACCTCTAGCTACAGCGACTCAAAATCATCGGTTCACAGACTTTTGCTAAAACTAGTGTACCTTTTCCGTGACCCTAATGACAGGATTCACTTGAAGACATTAGCGACCAAAACTCACTTGGCTATTCCAATTGGCCCCTTAACCCGGTTTTCCGTTCCACTGCGCCTCAGACACCAAGACTGCTACCCTTGGAGGCAAAAAGGGCTATGGAGTTCCAGCAATTCCAAACTTAGAATGTAACAAAGGATACAGAAAAGAGAGTGGTGTTGCTGGCGAAGTGCAGAAGAAAGCCAAGAAGAAGTAAAGTTTCCGCTTGCTTATGGAATTTACACCCCTCAGTTTCGATGTTTTGTTGGAATATTGCCGGCAAGCAATAGCAAGAATTGAGGATCCGCGACGACCGAGTAACGGCACGCTTTATAGTCTTAAAGATGTGATAATCGGGGCTTTTAGCTGTTTTTCATGCAAAGTGAGTCCTTTTTGGAGCATCAGCGTCAACTCAATAGCCGCTGTGGTCGAGATAATGCCCAAACCCTATTTGGAAGAAAGGTAGAAAAAATGGTTAAATAATCTCAGACTAGTGCTGACTGGCAGAAAAAAGCCTAGCATTAAGGAGTAGGAGGTAGGAGAGTACATCCCATGCCGAGAATGATAGCGACCCCCATCATTTTAAGCCCCACAGAACAGGCAAATCTCGATACCCTAGTCAGACGACC
>JBGSZT010000062.1:0-5570 GCA_041750255.1 Synechocystis sp. | reverse complement strand
CCATTCGGTTATCGTCCTGGGAGATAGGGAGTTCCATAGCCCACACCTGGCTCAGTGGTTACAATCTAAGCATACTTACTTTGCCCTTCGTCAAAAGAAAAGTCTTTATTTTAAAGAGCATTTAAATGAAGAATATAAGGTACTAACACAGCAAGGTTTTAAACCTGGAATGTCTAAATTCTATCAAGATATTTACTGTAATAAAGGAGATAATTTAGGCACATTTAATTTGGCGGTTTATTGGAAGCGCAAATATCGTAATAAATCCTCCAAAGACCCTTGGTATATTCTGACCAATCTTCCCACCCTAAAACAAGCTTTAGCTATTTATCGCTGTCGTTGGGGGATTGAACAATTCTTTAAAGATTGCAAATCTGGTGGTTATAACCTAGAAGATACTCGGATCAATCAGACTCGCTTTCTTGCTCTTATTTTGCTAATTGCTTTCGCCTATTCTCTCGCTACACTGCAGGGACAATGGCTTCAACAATTCGGTCTTGATATTTATGCTAGCCACCTGAAAGAACGATGTGATAAGTTTCCTCATCATAGTTCTTTCTCTCTTGCTCTTTATGGATATCGATGGCTTTATGCCATGGAATTATGGTCTGATCTAGCTTGCGACCTGGTTCGTCTCAATCCCCATAAGTCCTCCTTTTTCCAGCGGGGTTTCCAGGCTCTTTCCCTTATACGGCAAGCTTTTGACCACCTTGTCCCCCTTTAAGTTGACTTCCATAATCGCCAGATAATCTGAAACGCGGTAAAGGTCTTGCCTGTGCCGGTGGCCATTACTAATAAAATCCGATTCTGTCCTTTGACAATGGCCTCCATGGTTTTATTAATGGCTAATAGTTAATAGTAGCGGGGAGTTTTGCCACTACCGTCGCCGTAATAATCCTGGGTAATGATTTTGGCTTAGTCTTCACTCAGCCCGCGATGCTCTGACCACCAGCGCCATAGCGTATCGGCGGAGGGCATTTCTTTCCGTCAATTCTAGTTCCCGTTCGATCACCCCATCCGTGTTGATTTTGTTATGGAACAGAAGGCGATCGCCATTGGAACTGAAGACAAAGGGTACTTCCAACATTTCAGCATAGCCCAATGCCTGTTGCATCCCATCCCCAACCGTGTGGTTATTGTCCTTTGCTTCCAAAACGGCGATCGGGATATTGGGTTTATAAAACAGAACATAATCGGCTCGTTTATTTTTCGCCCTGGTGTGGAGATGTCCTCGCACAATAATTCGCCCATCCGTGAGGGAAAACTCTTCCCTAATCTGCATTTGAATATTCCATCCAGCTTTTTCTAAGGCTGGCGTAATGAACTTGGTGCAAATATCTCATTCTGACAATGTTTTCTTATTCATACTTCGGACAATTTTAACCAACCTGAGCTCAACAACTTATCAACGCCGAAGGGGTCTAGGGCTAGCAACTTTTCTGACGGGGGCCCAAATGGGTCATAATTGGCGGTGAATTATTATCTGGATTAGCCATGGCGCAGAAACCTGACGAGTACGCGATTCATCTTTTTTTGAATACGGGGCACCGAGAAGAAGTTCGTTTCATGACCATTCAAGACTTCCAACAATGGTACAGTAAAGACATTGTTCCCAAGCATGACTCCCAAGAATTTATCACAGTCCCCATTAGAAATATCCAGGGAGAATATATGGTCGTCCGTCCCTCGGCGATCATCGCCATTCGGGTAGAACCGATCTTTTTTGGTAGCGTCGAGCGAATGTAAAAAAAGCCCCCGTGTTAGATGATTGAGGGGGCTAACTCGGCTTAATTATTGACTATCAACTCCACTTAAATTAAAGAGAAAGGGAACTGCTCCAGCTCCATTTTTTTCTCCGCCGCCAATCACCAGAACCCGAGGCATGACAGCGCCGCCTTCTCGCCAGGCTTCGATCGCCTCTTTTTGTAAGACTAGGCCACCGCCCTGGGCCTTGAGGGTTTCTGCCAACAAGCGTTGGGCTTCGGCTTTACCCTTAGCACGGTTAATATCGGCCTGGGCCTGTTGTTCCGCTTCCTGGGCTACATACACTGCCCGTTGGGCCCGTTGTTCCGCAATTTGTTTTTCCTCTACCGCTCGGGCAAATTCCGGTGAAAAGTTGAGGTCAACAACACTCGTATCTAGGACAATAATCCCATACTTTTCTAGGCGAGAATCTAGGGCTCGGTCAAAATCTTCTTTGAGTTCACTGCGTTTGGTGATCGCTTCTTCCACGGTTCGCCGGGCCGCCGCGATTTTAAAGGATTCCTGGGTTTGCGGGGCGACAATTTTAGCGACAATATTTTGTAAAGAGCCTTGGGTCCGACGGATTTGCACCACCTGGGTCGGGTCTAGGCGAAAGTTGATGGCAAAACTAGCAGATAAATCCTGTAAATCCTTGGTCGAACTTTGGGCCGGGACTTCAAATTTTTGAACCGTGATGTCGTAGATATCAACGGAAGAAATAAAGGGCGGTTTATAGTGAATGCCTTCTAATAAGGTTCCATCCTGAGCTTTTCCCAGAATACTGAGTACCCCGGCCTGACCCGGATTGATAATAATAAAGGCATTCAAACCCAATAGAACAATGAGAGCGGCTAAGATACCTCCTAAAATCGGTTGCCAGTTATCGGCGGACGCATTACGCATGATGTCTTCCTCGATACAAAAAGTCGTTACTTTAAACCCCTTCATGCTGACAGATTATTGGGATTCTGGGCAAGCAAGTTATGGGAGGCATCACGGAAAACTAAATACCCTAATAGTATCGCCCATTGTACTGGCGACCATAGCCGTAATTCGACCGTCCCCGTTGATCGTAGGAACGATAACCCCGTTGCTGATGTTGGCGGTGAGGGCGACAGTTAATGCAAATATTTTCACCATTGATGATGGTTAGGCCTTGGCGATTTTGGCGATCGCGCCGGAAGGAACCATAGCCATAATTGTCTCGTTGAGGAATGACGACGCCCCGACTAAAGCCAGGACTGCCGGTGGAATAAACGCGATAGGGAGAAGCTACCGCTGGAGCTGTGAGTCCCAAAAGCCCCAAAAGGGCGATCGCCGCAGTCATGATAATGGGTTTTAGCATGGTCAATAGCTCCCTAAGTCTTAGCTCTATCTTAGACCAGCAATAGTAGTACTTGAAATAGGAACTCTGCCGTTCTAGAGCAAAAAAGTCAACGCAAGCTCTCCCCCTCCACAAAATTACGCTAATCTAAATAGAAACTTAAATTCAATCCAAGCAATTTTCAAGATTTACTTTTCTGTATGACCCAACAAATCGATGAATTACATACAGCACGTTTAGCGTCCTTGTTAACCGGCTATGGCTTTGATTTAAGAGGCGTCTCCATCCAACAGTTACTGCATCGTTGGTTAGCAAATTTTTCACCCCAGTGGATTTATTGGGCTCTAGTAGAAGCTCTCTACCAAGGACGCTACAAAGCAGTTTCCGTCGAGCATCTACTCAAATGCTGGGGGCAGCGGGGACAACCTTGCTTCCATTTTAATCACGACTTTGAGCAATTCATTTCCCACACCTTGCCGCGAAATTTGCCGGAACTATCAACGGCTGTCCCCAAACTGACTCTGCCCCACGAGCTGAAAGACACAGCTCCCACGACCCTGAGTATTTCCCTTCCAGAGGAAAAACCAAAGGTACGTTCTATTGATCAGTTTCAGCCGGTATTAACCCAATCTAGACTACTGAGTAAATTACAAACTGTTATCTATTAATTATGATCTTTCCGTCCTCACCCAACGGTCAAAACGACCAAGGCTCATCCGATCCCTCTGCGAATTCTCTTCCATCAGAACTTTCCCTGTCCCAGCAAAAAAAGGCCAAACAACAGGCCAGTAAATGGTTTTTCATCCTCTTATTAATCGGCTTAGTTCTAGGGGGATTACTATCCTTTGGTGTCGTCAAACTACTTCAAGAGTTTGGTTTAACAGCTAGGCCCAATCACCCCCTCCGCATTCAACCTTACCAAAATTAAATTAAGGATAAAATCTTAGTGCAAATCTGGTTTCGCCCAAAATCCTTAGCTTCGTAGAGCGCTTTATCCGCCAATTGAATCAGGTTCTCTTGGCATGAATCAAGGGAAGGAATGAGGCAGGCAATGCCCATGCTCAGGGTCAAAAAAGGACTTGTATCAGAATGCAAATGGGGGATTTTTTTTGTTTCCAAATTACGTTGAATTCTCTGGGCCAAATAATTAGCACCATCTGCATCAGTATTGGACAAAATAATCACAAACTCTTCGCCCCCATAACGAGCGACAATATCCGAGGCACGATGTAAGCTTGAGGTAATCACTTCCGCGACTTTTTGCAGACAAGCATCTCCGGCTTGGTGGCCATAGTAGTCGTTATAGTCTTTAAAATGATCAACATCACACAGGATTAAAGCCAACATGTGCTGATCCCGCAAACACCGGCGCCATTCTAACTGGATATGTCGATTGAAGTAGCGACGATTGGGGATTTTAGTCAACTCATCATAAATGGCTAGTTTTTCTAATTCTTGATTGGCTTTTTCCAATTGTTGCTTGGCTAATTGCAATTCTTGGGTTCTTTCTGCAACTCGATGTTCTAGGGTTTGGGAATAATCCTTTAGCTTTTCGTAATATTTAGCGGTTTGAATCGCCGCCGCTACCTGAGACGCTAAGGTAATAAATAAATTAAGGTCTTCGGAGGAATATTGCATTAGCTCAATGTGGGCAATGCAGAGGATACCAATAGTTTTATTGTGAATGGTCAGGGGAGCGGCAATTAAGGAGCGAATTTGAGAATAACCGGCTTGATAATCTTTATCTTTGATAACATCATTGACAATTTCTGCTTGATTATCAGCAAAGATGCGATGGAGAATTTTTTGTAATCCATAAATATTTTCCCGCCCCTCGGTGGGCAAATCAATAATAACTTCTAGGCGTTGGCTGATAGGATTATCCAGCAGAATAAAGATTTCTGTTGCCTGGAGGAGTTGATGAATTTCTTGAAAAATAATACTTGCCATTTCCCCTAGACTCGTACAAGTTGAGATTTTTACCGAAAAATCCGATAAGAAATGGACTTCTTCATACTTGCGTAGGGTCTCGATCGCCAGATTTTTTTTGGCTAATTCTTGTTGACAAACATAGTTGAAAAAATTGGCGATGAGTTCTCCAGGGCGATCGCCTTTAAGTTGCCCTAAACAATGATCTGAGGTGCCAATGGTAAAAAAATATTCAAAGGATGGCTGGTCTTGACCCCAAAGACAATGGCCCTGGGGATCAAAAATGGCGATCACCAGATTACATTCCTGCTCAAACTGTCTGAGTAAGGTAATTATTTCTGGTTTTCGGAGAATTTTTTTTAACGTTAGACTAACCATAGCGAGGAATATAACATGGAGTTCTCTGCCAATTTAAAAAAGGCGGACGTTAGTCTGACTGGACAGTCTTAAGTTTTTGACTGGAACCAGGCTTTGCCCTAAGCAGCTAAGGATGGTGTATCAGGAGGTTGAAACCGATCAAGTTTAGCGGTCAGGAATTTAGGCAAAAGTAGAGAGGGTGGGCTTTTGGAAAAAA
>JBGSZT010000061.1:0-32961 GCA_041750255.1 Synechocystis sp. | reverse complement strand
TAAAGTGAGTCCATCTATAAATTCTTGAATCAAATACTGCCGTTGGTCTTCAGTAAAATATGCAAACAATGTTGGGATCTGCGTTGTTTGTTTGCCCAAATTCTCCAGGTGCTTTGCTTCCTCCGCAAACATTGCCGATGCCTTTTTTAATCCTTCTGTCCCTTGAATCTGGGGAAGAAACTGCTTAATCACACATTGAGGCAGAGACGGCAGATGAGTATCCACCGCTAGAAAAGTACGCCCAAAACCTCCTTGTCCCAATACTTGTAAGGCTTGATAACGGGATGCTAATAATAATGAAGTACCGCAAGCCATGCAATAACGATTTTGGTCTGGATTCGGTTTAAGGCAACCAGGATTAAGACATAGACTCATAATCAGCAATATGTTTTGAGTATCATATTACCCTTGTTTCCCAGAGGGCTGTGCTGATAGAAGACTAATCTGATCATGAAGCTGGTCTAGGGAATGGGACGGGTCGAGACAGGACATACCCTGACAAACCAGAGCTATAGCCTGGGCAGGCAGGTCTGAGCACAGCACCGGATTGAGCAACGGATAGTAACCCTGGCGCAGAGTCGCCAAAATTGTGGCGGGCGCTTTCACAGAAAATCCATACTGCCGTTGATCTAGGGCAGAAAATAAACTCGGGCAAGAAGCAGGGGCTTTTTCTAAGACCGAGGCAAAGGACGCAAGGGCTTGGTCGGCTCGTCCCAGAAGGTCTAGATTATCGGTTAATAACGCCAGTCGAACCAGATTTTGAATGGCAATGCCATTGGCCGACGGTGTGGCATTATCTTGGTAACTGCGTTCAGTAATAAGTAGGTCAGAGCGGCGATCGATGGCGGTATTGTAGTATCCTCCTTGCTCCTCACTCCAGAAAAACTGGTCAAATTCCGACTGAACCTTGAGCGCATGGCCCAACCATTGGGGCTCTTCCGGGCTAGCACAGTGTAGGTCTAGGAGAGCTTTAATTAAAAATGCATAATCTTCCGACTGAGCCGGAGTGCAGGGCTGACCATCATAGTTCAAGCGTTGTAGACGACCGTCCAGCCATTGTTGAGTCAAGATAAAGTCCATAGCCCGGTGAGCTAAGTCACGGTAATGGCGATCGCCGAGAACGGCATAGGCCCTGGCTAGTCCCGAAATCATCAGGCTATTCCAGGCCACAATAAGCTTGGTGTCGGTTACCGGGGGAATGCGACCCGGCCACGCTCGGGTTTTGGCCTCTTGGTTGTCGCGGGCAGGAGGAAAGGTGGTGAGGGAGACCGCTTCCGTGCCGTAGCGGAGGGCAAAAAGTCGAGCACAGAGCGCCTTGACTGATTCCGTCAAAGCTCCGCCCTGGCGACGCTGGAGAACATTTTTGCCTTCAAAATTGCCCCCAGGCGTGAGGGTAAAGGTGTCTTGTAATAGGGCTAATTCGTCTGGATTGAACAGCGTTTGCAATTCGGCAAAGTCCCAGACATAAAAATCGCCTTCCTCCGGTTCCACTGCGTCCTGGGAAGTGAAATTATCCGCATCCTGAGCCGCATAAAAATAACCTTCGGCTGCTGTCATTTCGCGCTCTAGCCATTGCACGGTTCCGGCGATCGCCTGACTAAATTCCGGGCGAGGGTCACCACTACTGCACAAATTAGCTAAAAATTCGAGAATTTGCCCGTTATCGTAGAGCATTTTCTCAAAATGGGGAACAGTCCAGGTGGCATCGACGGTATAGCGATGAAAGCCGCCGCCAATGTGGTCATAGATTCCCCCCAGGGCCAAATCCTCTCCCCGTTGCTGGGTCATGGGGCTAACCTGGCGATCGCCTTGGAGTAGCCAGATCGCGTAGGGCATCATCGGAAAGCGGGGTCGTCCCAGATCTCTCGGGGAGGGCGTCAAAATTTGGCGGGTTGTGGCGAGCCCGTGGCTCAATAGCTCAGATACTTGAGCCTGCCAGTCCTGGGTGGATAATTGACTCGAGTCTTGCAGAAAGGTAAGGATTTCTGCCGTAAATTGACTTAATTTTTCGGTTTCTAGGTCATGAAAACGCCGCACCGATTGTAATACTTGCAAAAATCCGGGGCGACCAAAGCGGGGGGCCACCGGGAAATAGGTGCCCCCATAGAAGGGAATCAGGCGATCAGATGTCAGAAAAATATTCAGCGGCCAGCCCCCCTGCCCGGTCATCATCTGCAAGGCCTGCATATAAATACTGTCAATATCGGGGCGTTCTTCCCGGTCTACTTTGATCGGCAAAAAATTAGCGTTGAGGTAATCGGCGATCGCCGGATCAGAAAAGGCTTCTCCCTCCATCACCGTGCACCAATGACAACTGGAATAGCCAATGGAGAGAAAAATAGGCTTATTCTCCTGCTGGGCCCTAGCGAGAGCTTCCGGCGACCAACTCCACCAATCAATGGGGTTATGGGCGTGTTTGCGGAGGTAAAGGCTCTGAGTTTCGGCTAGACGATTAGGCATAGGGATTTATGGATGAGGGTTTGAGACCGAATTATTGGGCTAGATTGGCGATCGCCGCTTGACCCCGGGGAGAGGTGGCATAACCGAGGAACGCTTGCACCGCCGGCGAGAGTGGATTTTTGTAAATGTAGTAGAGCTGACGCTGAATCGGATAATTCGCATCTCCCGGTAGAGTCCCCTCCACCGCCAGAATACGCACGGTCTGTTGTCGAGCCACCTGGGCATAGGTGGCATAGCTAAGGCCATCCTGGCCGAGCATTCTCAAAATCGGTGTGGTAAAATCCCGCGTCATGGTCTCAATGTTGGCCGTTGTGCCAAAGGGCTGGTCTTGAAGGACTAAATGCTGAAAAATATCGTAGGTTCCGCTGGTAGGGGCACGGTTGATCACTCGAATCGTGGCAGGGGGGCCACCTAGATCCGACCAATTTGTAATTTTCCCCTGAAAAATATCCCGCACCTGTTGGATGGTCAGGCTTTTTTGGAACGGATTATCTAAACCAACAACCAAGGCAATTTGATCTTGCGTTATGGGCACGCTGATGAGTCCCTGGGATTGCTCCGCCGGAGAGAGGGGACGAGAACTTGCGGAAAGGTCAATTTTGCCTTGGAGTAGGAATTTAATCCCCGCATTGGAGCCTAAAGCGGCGGTTTTTACCGTCGTGCCGGGGAAGCTGTCTTGAAAACTTTTTTTCAGGGCTTCGTTGATATTAACCATGCTGGTGGAGCCATCAATATTAATGACGGTTCCGGCCGCCACTTGAGTCGGTTCCGGCAGGGCACTCACGGCCAAAGGAGAGGGCGGCGGAGATAATTTTCCGGGACTGGGGGAGGGGAGTAAGCCTGCTCCCGGTGGAGACTTAGCCTGTTGCAAAAACCACCAAATTCCGCCTCCCACCAGGCCACCGGTAATGGCAAAAGCGAGAATCAAGACCAGCGCTTCGTTGTTTTTTTGAGCCATGATGATAGGTCTAAATAAGGGGTGAGCTTAAATATTTATAAAATTCCCCCGTCCTACGGACTCCCTTTATCAAGGGGGCTGGGGGGGATTAGGCATAAAACCTATAATTAGTTTAATTAAATCTGCCTACTGATTAGCTAGGCAAGGCGCCACTACTTCCTAGAATAAAAAGACTGGCAAGGGTGCCACTATTCCAGAGGCTATGGAGCAGAATAGACGAGAGCAAGTTACGAGAACGAGTATAAACAACCCCTAAGAGGATGCCCAACATCGCTAAGGGTAACACCTCCGAGGCATTAAGATGGGCAACCGCAAACACCATCGCACTAATGGCGATCGCCTGAGTAGTCGAGAAATAGCGAGTCAAAGACGGCAATAAAAAGCCGCGAAACATCACTTCTTCAAAGATAGGCGCCAGAATTGAGGCGGTAAAAAAGAAAATAGCTAAAACTAATTTATCCTGGGCCTTGAGGGCCAAAAATAATAAGGGATTACTGCCGCCTTGCCCCTGCCAAATTTGCTGATTAATCAAAGAAATCAAGACCACTAAAGGAAGGGCGGTCAAGTAACCACCGATGCCCCAGAGTAGAGCAGATCCTTGGGGCTTGAAGGTAAACCAATCCTTAGGCCAAGGGCTGTAGGGCTTAAGGGAAATAAACAAAACCACCAGTCCGCCCGTGGCCATGGCCAGATAGCTCAATAAAACATAAACGGCCTTCCCCCGCAAACTGAGGCTCGCACCGTCAAAATGAAGGGCTCCCAGGGCTAAGGGCAGAGCAATTTGTCCCAGGAAAAGAAACCCCACTACCAAGACTTGCCAAATCACCTCCCAATCCCAGGGGGTTTCCCATGCCTGCTGAGCATTAGTGGCCAAGACAGCCTTCTCTTTTTTTAAAAACCATTGCACCAATAGACCTACCACAAGACCGATCCCCAGCACGCCGCCCAAAATAGGTAGGGTGCTCAGGAGTGCCAATTTGATTAGGGCTTGCAGGGCGTTGGCTTGATTGCTTTCGGCCAGGGCCTCTAGGGCCGTTTTTTGTTCCGTGAGTCGATAAAGTCGCTCTAGGGCTTGACCCTCGAACCAGCCCGATAATTGATCTTTAATAGTGACTTCGGCGATCACCTCCAGGTGGGGCGGATCTTGCCATAGCCCTTGCAGTATCTGAACGATGCGAATAACGCTAGGGGATGACCCAATGGCCAGGGCCGTTTGCCAGTTTTCTTGGGCTTGACTAAGGTTGCCTTGATGGCTATGGAGTAACCCGAGTTTAATCAAAAGTGATTGTCGGCTAGCGTCAATTTTTTGCAGTTGCTTTTGCTGTTGTTCCTGTTTTGCTAGGTTAGGAATTGAGTCTTGGGCAAATTGAGATTGAAGCTGTTTTTTATAGGTTTCTAACTCCTCCAACCCAGCTTGGTACTGTTCTAAGGCAGCTTTGTAGGGAGCTTCTCCCAAAATAGTCTGCTGGAGGGGAAACTCTTGGGCGAGGGATTGGCTGGGTTGCCAGGCGGCGGCCTCTAATACCAAATTGGTTTGGGATAATTGCAAATCAGTTTGCACCTGACGTTCTCCCAGGCTATTAAGCAAGGAGAAGAAGAAAGGTACTAAGGAAAGCACCGTCAAAATTGTCAGAATGGTTCGTTTCATTAGCGGGGCAAGGCCGTCAGACAAAGAGAAAATATCCCCCCAGTGTATCAAGATTTACCAAGAGTCCTGCAGACTCTAAAGGTAACCGCCCAACATGGTCACGAGCAACGTAACGCCCAAGGCACCAACTAACACCAGGGCACAAGAGCGGGCCATGGCTTTTCCGGCAATGACTTGCACAATCACAATTTTCATTAGGGTATTGACCCCAACGGCGAGCAGAATCCCTTGACTGGCCACGTTCATCGCTAGGGAATGATTCGCCGATCGCCCGAGGGTAATGCTGACGCTGTCCACATCCACCAAACCCGAAATCGCCGCCAAACTATAGACCCCGGCGTTTCCAAACCAGGCTTCCGCCCCTTTGACCAAAACCGACAGCAAAACCAATAACGCCGCATACTGAACGGCACTCACCAGGTCTACCGGATTGCCCAGGGCCAAGGATGCCGTAGTTTCTAGCCGACGACGACGAAAAATTATGACTAGGGCCATCAGCAACAGCACAACTGCTAAGGTTATCAGAGGAAATAGGAGATTTTGGGCTAAATCGCCATTAATTAAGCTAATAATTAACAAAAGCCGGGGAACCATGGTCACGATCGCTAAAACAATCCCCGTCACGAACCAAGGATTTTGACCCGGTTGATCCTTGGCCATGCGAGCAAAGGTCACCGTTGTCGCCGTAGATGACGCTATGCCCCCCAGTACCCCCATCAACAAAATACCCGCTCGCTGGCTCCAGAGTTGGATAGCAAAGTAGCCCCCGTAGGAAATCGTCATGATCAATAAAACAATTAAACCAATGGCCCGGGGATTAATCGCTTGCCAGGGGCCAATATCCTGATTGGGCAGGAGCGGAAAGGCCACCGCCGCCACCAATAACACCTGGAGCGTCGCCAGGAATTCGTCGGGTTTGAGGAAAACTAGGGTTTTTTGAATACTTTTTTTAGCCCGTAGGAGCCAGGTCACAACGACTGCCACCGCCACCGCCTCGATCGCCAGGTCTCTGACCACCAAGGCCCCCAGCACAAAGGTCATTAATAGGGCTAATTCCGTTGTGGTGCCGTAGTCCTGGGAGTGACGCGCCGTCAAAAAATAAGCCGTTGAGACTAAGATGGCCAATCCCAAAAAAATGAGAGCCAAAATACTTGTTCCCCAACGCTCCGCCAGCAGGGCCGCAATCGCTCCCAACAGACCCACCAAACCAAAATTTCTGACCCCGCCGCCGCCCTGTTGTTCCGGGCCGGTTCTGGTGCTCCAGCCCCGCTCTAGCCCGATGATCATGCCCAAGATTAAGGCGATCGCCAGTTGAGTAATAACGGTTAAATCCATGGGGTAAATTGTATCAGGCTAGTCCGCCATCACCGGGCACAAATCCGGCAAATCCTGCAGAGCCCGGTCACGATAATGGCCGTACCGCTCCCGTTTATTGCGAATCCGTTCCGGCAGTTCTGGCAAAATACCAAAATTCGGGGGCATGGGCTGAAAATGTTTGGGCGAGGCGGAGCTAATAAAATTGAATAGGGCTCCCATCATGGTGGTTTCCGGCAGAATAAGCGGCTCTAGGCCCCGAACCAGCCGAGCTGCATTAGTTCCCGCTAGCCAACCCCCGGCGATCGCCGCCGCATAACCTTCGGTGCCGATCAACTGCCCAGCAGCAAAGAGCCCCGGACGCCGATGAAAGGCCAGATCCGCTCCCAGAAGTTGGGGAGAATTAATAAAAGTATTGCGGTGCATCACTCCCATCCGCACAAACTCGGCATTTTCTAGGCCGGGAATGAGTTGAAAGATGCGTTTTTGCTCACCCCATTTCAAATTGGTTTGGAAACCCACCATATTCCAGAGTTGACCCGCTTTATCCTCCTGGCGCAACTGAACCACGGCGTAGGGGCGTTTTTCTCGATTTTCGGGGTCGCGGAAATCCCCTAGCCGACTATCAAAAAGACCAATGGGCTTTAGGGGGCCGTAGCGCATCGTATCTTCTCCCCGCTTGGCTAACTCTTCGATGGGCAGACAACCTTCAAAAAATTGCGCCGTTTCCCGCTCAAAATCCTTTAATTCTGCTTGCTCTGCTTGACAGAGCGCGTCTCGAAACTGGAGGTATTGCTTTCGATTCAGGGGGCAATTGAGATAAGCCGCCTCTCCCTTGTCGTAGCGTGAGGCCAGGAAAGCTAGCTCATGATTAATCGATTCTCCAACCATGATCGGACTGGCGGCGTCAAAAAAACTCAGGTAATCTAGCCCGGTAAGTTTTTGTAAATCCTCGGTGAGGGCCGGGCTAGTGAGGGGCCCGGTGGCCAAGACCACAACCCCCTCGGCCGGGATTGCCGTGACTTCTTCGCGGCGTAGCTCAACTAGGGGGTGGTGGGCAAGGTGTAGCGTCAGCTCATGACTAAAGACACCCCGGTCAACAGCCAGGGCTCCGCCGGCGGGAACCGCGTGTTTATCGGCGGTTTGGATGATTAACGACCCCAAACGGCGTAATTCAGTTTGTAACAAGCCAGCGGCCCGGTCAGGTTCCTTGGCTCCAAAGGAATTGCTACAGACCAACTCCGCCAATTCACTGCTATGGTGGGCCGGACTCTGGCGCACCGGGCGCATTTCCGACAAAATAACGGGAATCCCCGCTTGGGCAATTTGCCAAGCCGCTTCCGTGCCAGCTAATCCGCCACCAATAACATGAACGGGAGGTGATGTTTGCATAGTGTAGATGGGAATAAATAGTTATAAAATCCCCCCGTCCTAAAGACTCCCCCTGATAAGGGGGCTGGGGGGATGAGGCACAAAACCTATGATTAGTTTAATGGCATCTACTTATTTGGATAGGCTGGGTTGTCCTAGACCCCCCAACGACGAGATTAAGGCTATTTGACGTCGAGGAGTTCCACATCAAAAATCAAGGTGGCATTGCCCGGAATCACGCCGCCGGCACCGCGAGCACCGTAGCCCAGATCGGGAGGAATGATCAGTTGACGTTTGCCGCCAATCTTCATCGAGGCAACGCCTTCATCCCAGCCTTTGATCACTTGACCGACGCCAATTTTGAAGGAAAAGGGTTTATTTCGCTCCACAGAACTATCAAATACTTTACCGTCAGTAAGGGTGCCGGTGTAATGGACGGTCACGGTTTGGCCGGTAGTGGGGCTGGCTCCATCGCCTTCAACGGTGTCAATGTATTGAAGTCCGCTGGCGGTGGTAATGGTGTTTTTGTCAGTCATAGGGGCAGTTTTTGAGAGGGTAGAGGGAGAGTCAGCAATCACAACATTGGGAGAGGCGATCGCCTCCGTGGCTGGATTGCCGCCACTGAAAACGGAGAAAAAGACTAATACAAGTCCAAAACAGAGGACAACGCCTAGGCTGATTAAAACGTCTTTCATTGGGTTGAAAAAAATGGCTGGTGTAGGTTAACGCCACCGTTGATTTTCTAGGTCACGGAGTTGACGTTCTAGGCGATCAATACGACCGCGCAACTCATCGACTTCGGATTGACGCGCAACGCCGAAATCTTGGAGCATATTCCGAAGTTGTCGTTCTAGATTAATCTCGAGTTGACTTTGTTCGGTTTTAAGTTGGCTTAACAAATCATCGACAAAAGCGGTGGCTTGATCGGGATTGATCTTACCATCTTTGACCCATTGGTCACTGACCTCTCCCAGTTTTTCGGCGACGAGGGAGGTGGTGCCAATGCCAACCATCAACAATTGCTTCAGCCAGTCGTTGGTGTCCATGTTTGTGGGTTCAATAATAATTTGATAGGTTTCTCTATTTTATTGGCGATCACCGATTAGGGGGCCCATCGAGGTCGAATCCCCGCCAAGGGCAATTGCTGTAATTTTGCTGTGCTTGCAGAGGAGTCTTGGGAGGGTGGAGTCAAGAGCCAGAGCCGACCGGCCGCCACCGATTCCCCCGAGCCGGTGGATAAACTAGATTCACTCGCAATATCTTGGTGTACCAACACTTGGTCAAACAAAAGATGACGATTATCCGGCGAAAGACTAACGGTGGTCTCTCTAAAGTCTGTTAGTTGTAGTAGGGGGGTGATTTTACCTGTTTTAAGATTAATTTGCGTGAAATAAGGTTTTTCTTCGTAGGTTTCCGCCTCCACCAGCTCCGTAATCAGACAATATAAATAGCGATTATTGCCGGTGAACTGACAATTGAGAATAGACCCTTCGGTGGTTAACAGTTCTTTTTGGTGCCCTTGGTTATTGACATAAAACAGGGAGCGTTGAAAGCGGCGCTTGGGATCGTTGGTATTGAAATTAACCAGGGCCGCCGAGGTGCCATCGGGGGAAAAGTTCAAAAGTTGACCGAATTTAGGTAAAAAATCCAAGGGTTTGGCCTCGGGCTGGAGGGGCAAAATTCCCACGCCTTCGCCCCGGGCCACCGCCAGGCTTTGGTTATCCGGGGCAATTCTAAAGTCGCCGCCGGTGACCTTGAGCCGTTCCGGTTCTTGCTTAGATCGGATCATCCAGAGGTCAAAATCAATGGGATTATCTCGGTTGATCCGCTGAACCACGATGGTTTCACCGTCGTCGGAAACATCAAATTGATTATTTTGAAAACCCTGATTATTCAAAATTAGGCTGGGCTCGGAAATACTCTGCGCCCCCTCGGTTTGGACCACTGGGGTACTGTAGAGATTGAGCTGACGCAGTCCCTCAAAGCCGAGGTCACGGCTAGCGGCGGAGAAGAGAAGATTGAGACTCGGTTGCTCTTGGTTGGTTTTCTGGGTATAGAACTTGAAATCCACGACGGTTAAATTGGCCGGAGTCAAGAGGGTCTTGGTCTGTTCGGTCGAGTTGTAAAAAATAATTCGTCCTTGCTCAACGCCTTCGGTGCCGATGTAGGCAAAGGCTTGGTCTCGACTGCGAAACTGACTGACAAAGGGATGAATGGCCTTGCCATTGCGCTCACTGCCAACAAAATGTTCTTCTGCTCCCGACAGCCTCAATTCGTAGCGTTCACCGTAGGGAATCGATCGTTCTAGGGTATAGGCCATTTTGCGCCCGACCCAGCTTATTTTGCCGGGGAGCGGTGGAATAATTCGCAAATTTTCTTCGACGCTTTTGCGGTCCATGGGGCGGTCGAAGGTCAAGATAAAGGCTCTGTCCTTGGCGCCTAATTCTTGGTCGTGCCAGGTGAAACTTTGCACTCGCGGGCGGTTGGCAAACCAGCATTGGTCTTTGGCTTGACAGGTGATATGCCCTCCGACCAAAACGGCGATCGCCGTCGAAAGCAGTCCGATCATGGCCAGGGCGGCACGGTCAATGGGATGGGGGGATAATTTTACAGACATTTTTCAAAATTAACGGTGATCGCCTCAAAAGGACAAAGAACCGTCGAGGAGGAGTTGTTATTGCCGAGATTCTTCGGTTAATAGTTGGGATGATTATCACACAAGAGAGAGGGATTCCGTCTGGGCGGAGGTTTGAAAAAGGCGCTGGTAGTGGCCCAAGCTATGGAAATCCCGGTAATGGGCTTGCATGGTTTGTAATCTGGCCTGGATCTCTGCATTGGTGGCGATCGCCGCTAGGGCTGGCCAAACCAGGTCAGGTTCTTGCCAATCCAAAATCAAGTCTCCCAGGTCAAAGCGCAGGAGTTCTTGGGCCATCCAGGTATGGGCCGTAACCACGGGCAAACGACCGGCAATAATCGCCTCTGTAAAAATACCCGAGGTGCGTTCTTGGTAGGCAACCGGGTCGTAGGGGAGCAAAATAATCCTGCTCCGGGCCAGCCAATGGGCATAGTCCTCTCGCGTCAGGCGATCGCCGACAAGATGGAGAGAAACGCCTTCAGCGGTTGCCACCAGCTCCGAAGACTGGGCCGCCACCAGACAAAAGCGGTGATTAACCGCAGCGCGAGCTTGACTGAGTTGTTGAATAATCGTCCACCCTTTTTCGGGACGGGGAGAGCCAGGCCACCAGCAGATCATCGGGCATGGAGCGGCAGACATGGGCTCAACCTCAGCAAACTCTGTGTGTGGAATCGGTAGAACCGTCACCGGCACTTGAAAATACTCGATTAATGACCGTTGTAGCGGCTCACTATCGGTGAAAAATTGGCAATTTTGAGGACCGATCGCCCGAAAAAGCCAACTATGGAGATACTTATAGAAAAAGCGAGTCTTATCTCGATGGACATCGCGGCGATAGAGGATCCAAAGTGATAAACCAGCGCGTTGGGACTGGGGCAACAGCCAAACCGCCAGCACCAGGGCCAACAGTTGTAAATGGATGAAGCGTTCTAAAAAAATAATCGTTTTTTCTGCCGTCGTCGGTGCCTTGATTGCCCGGGCAATGCTTTGACCCAAGGCGATCGCCAGGGGAATGCGTCCTAATTTATCCAGCAGATGTCCCTCACGCTCTAGGGCCACCGAGCTCAGGCAGGCCTGCCAACCCTCCGGCAAAGCCTCTAGCCCCGGCCCCTGGGGAACCCAGGCTTGATACTCCCAACCCAGATTCGCCACCACCTGACCCACTGCCCGGTGATAGGGAATGATATGTCCTTCTCCCCCCATCAAATCAGGAATGAGTGAGATCAATCTCCGAGGTACTGCCATGGCTAAGTAAGGTGAGGGTGTCAGCAATCTGTTTAAAAACGGGAATCGTCACGGGAAACTGGGACAACTGGGTCATCGTTTCTTCTCCCCGTCCCGTCCGCACTAGGAGAGGCCGACACCCCGCATTGAGGGCCGCCTGGAGGTCACTGGGGGCATCCCCCAAAAAATAGGACTCCGTCAGCACAATATTGTATTGGCGCGAAGCCTCGATCAACATCTGAGGTGACGGTTTGCGGCAAAGACAACCGTTGTCGGGGTGGTGAGGACAGAAATAAATATCGGTAAAGGTTACGCCAAAGGCACGGTAACACTCCCGGAGACAATGATGAACCGCTTCCATCTCCGCCAGCTCAAAATAACCGCGTCCGACTCCCGCTTGATTGGTAATGACAATGAGCAGATAGCCCGCTTCTTGCCATTGCCGCAGGGCCGGGCCAGCCCCCTGCGGTAACGAGACCTGATCCGGTCGGCTGAGGTAGGGAATGTAGTCGATAAGGACACCATCCCGGTCTAAAAATAGAGCTTTATTGGCTTGGGAATGGACCACGCTACACCGCCAGACTACTACCCACGCCTTTTTGGGCAAAGAGTTGAGCCTCCACTTGTTCACAGATGTGATGATAGGTCATCAGGTGGATTTCCTGGATGTAGGGAGTATTTTTTTCCGCGATAAAAAGGGGATAATCCACAAATTCCGGAAATAATCCGCCATTATTACCGGCCATACCCACGGTGTAGAGTCCGATGTCCTTGGCACGCTTGAGGGCATGAAGAACATTAGAGGATTTGCCGGAGGTGGACAGTCCCCAGAGAATATCACCGGGTTGCCCCAGGGCTTCGACCTGACGGGAAAAAACAATATCGAAGCTGTAGTCATTGCTGATGGAGGTCAAGGTAGAGGCATTGGTGGTTAAGGCGATCGCCGGTAGGGCCTGACGATTGAGTTGAAAACGCCCAACAAACTCCGCCGCTACGTGCTGAGCATCGGCCGCGGAGCCACCATTGCCACAAATCAAGAGTTTTTTGCCCCGCTGAAATTGTTGGCAAATCAGCTCTATCACCCGGTCGATGGCCTGACAATAGGCCGCATCGAAGGAGGCTTCAATACATTGTAATCGTTGGTCAATCCAGGCAGACATTTTAACTCCTCACATCTAAGACATTTTGGTGAATTATTCTTGGGCATTCACCCCAGACCAAATTTAGGTGGTTCTAATTGTGCCACACTCTCGACTTTCCTGGGAAAGCAGAGAGCGCTGGCTTGTGAGTTTATTGAGTATAAAAATGCTGGAGCCAAAGAAAGTTTCCTAGAAAGCCGCTAGGTTGGGATTATCCATTAATTTTTGAATCTCGTGTTGAATCGCATTGTTTTCATGATTAAGCTGAATAATAAGGGAGCGAGAAAGCTGGTTTTGCTTTTTCAGGGCTGTTTGATAATGGGCCTGGGCGATTTGTAATTGAGTGATGTCTTTATTATTGCGCCCATTGATGCGATGAAATTGTCCCTTAAGGTACTGAAGTTCAGGATTATTTGGGGTTTCGGCGATCGCCTTATCCAAGTATTCCATCGCCTTATCGTATTGTTTAAGATCGCGGTAGGTGGTCGCCAGGGCGCGATGCTTGAGATAGGGGGGAGAGGCGTATTCTTGGAAGCGCTTAATTACCTGATCCGACTCACTAAAAGGAGTATATTTAGACAGAAAAAGATCTAAATAGCCGCGCATTAAATTCAATTCCGGATCCTTTGGGTTGGTCGCCGTTGCGATATCGAGGTATTCAAAAACATCCCCGACTTTACTGACGGCTTCAATATAATTACCTTGCTTTAATAAATAACTACCATCTAAAAAATGACCCACGGCCAAATAAAGATTGCCGCGCAGAGGGTCTTTGGACTTTAGAGCCTCAGCCGCTTCCCGGGTTTTTTGGGCGTACCGTTTCATCGCGTCAAAATCGTTGGCATCGTAGGCAAAGGATGCCATCATTGCGAAGGCTAGAGGTTCGTTGGGTTCTGTCTCGATGGCTCGGTTGAGAAGAGCTTGGGCCGATTGATAGTTGCCTTCTCGAAAAATGGCCAGAAAGGCCGCTTCTGTATCAGCGCCGATGTCATGGGGAGCCTGGGGGCGGAAGGGGTCTCCGGCGAAGGCAGGGCTTGCCAACACCATACTCACTAGACCGGATACAAAAGTTATGGTGAATCTTTTGGTTAGAGTAATCATGTCGGGGTGGAATGAGGGAGAGAGTAGGAACGATGGGACGACGAATCTGCCACAATGGCAAAGTAGAGTTATTGGGACGACAGTCCAGATAGTTCTGTTATGTCTGGAGTGAATTCAAGTAATGTTGTATCTAAAAAATGTCAGTTACCATCCTCCTGCGACGCTGACTCCTATTCTAAAAGATATTAATTTAGAGTTAGCACCCCAGGAGCTCGGTTTGATTATTGGCCCTAGTGGCTCGGGCAAAACAACTCTTTTAGAAATTTTATCGGGCTTGGCGGAACCGACCCAAGGTCAGGTATTTTGGGGAAACCAACCCCTCACCGATCTCCATTTGCAACAATTAGCGGGGCTGGTGTTTCAGTTTCCTGAACGGCATTTTTGTGGTGCAACGCTTTTGGAAGAATTACGCTTGGGTCACCCCGATCTCAGTGGCGATCGCCTGAAGGACGCCCTCACTGAAGTGGGATTATCCGACCTGGATTGGCAAACCGCCCCCAATGCCCTCAGTGGCGGCCAACAACGACGCTTAGCCCTAGCGGTACAATTAATTCGTCAGCCTAATCTATTACTTTTAGATGAGCCCACCGCCGGTCTAGATTGGTCGATGCGACGACAATTAGCCAAACTCTTGCAAAAATTAAAAGAGCATTGGACCCTACTCGTTGTTAGCCACGATCCTGGAGAATTACTGCCCCTAGCAGACCGTTGCTGGCGAATTCACCAAGGAGTCCTAACATCGGTTAGCCCCCAAGAAATGTTATCCCCCGTGGGGAGTCGCCCCTAATGAGCCTAGATAGTTTCCATCTCCAACTTTCGGAGGCGTTTAAAACCCTGAACTGGGAACCCAATCCCCAACAATTAGAGCAATTTACCCAGCTTTATGGGCAAGTCCTCGCAGGCAATGAACGCCTGAATCTGACCCGCATCACTGAGCCCGATGACTTCATCGAGAAGCACCTCTGGGATTCCCTCTCTGCTATTTTTCTCTCGCCACGACTGCGTGACTCCTCGCCGGGGCACGTCATTGACCTTGGCACGGGGGCGGGGTTTCCGGGCCTACCGATCGCCATTGCTTACCCCGATTGGCCGGTGACGGTTTTGGATTCTACCCGCAAAAAGATTCAATTTATTATCGATAGTCTGTCGTCCCTGGGCTTGACCCAGGTGATGCCCCTCGTTGGTAGGACAGAAGCTCTGGGACGGAGTCTCCATCACCGTGAAAAATATGACCTGGCGCTGGCACGGGCCTTGGCGGATAGCGTCGTTTGTGCCGAGTACGCCTTACCGTTTTTAAAAATTGGAGGTTGGGCGGTGCTGTATCGAGGACAATGGTCGTCAGCTGAGGAGGAAAAACTCTCCCAGGTCGCCCCCCAACTCGGTGGTATCCTACGGGAGGTGATTCCCTGTCGCACCCCCTGGACTAATGGCGATCGCCATTTGGTTTACCTCGAAAAAATTAGCCCAACGGCTCCCCTTTATCCCCGCAGTGTCGGTATTCCACGCCAATCCCCTTTAACCTAAGACAAATATGAGTACATCAACGACTTATTTATTCCCCAGCCTCGTTACCGCCCTTGCCATCCTCGTTTATTTAGTCCTATCGATTAATGTGGGCGCTGCTAGAGCTAAATATAAGATTATGCCCCCGGCCATGGGTGGCAATGCAAACTTTGAGCGTGTGCTCCGGGTTCAACAAAATACCCTCGAGCAATCCGTGGTCTTTTTTCCCAGTCTTTGGCTTTTTGCCTTCTATGTCAGTCCTCTCTGGGCCGGCATTTTAGGGCTGATTTGGGTGCTGGGGCGTATTATCTATGCCATTGGCTATTACCAAGCCGCTGAAAAACGCATTCTAGGTTTTGCCCTGGGTTCCTTGAGTGGCATGGGTCTGCTCCTGGGTTCCCTAGGGGTGATCGCCTGGCAACTCTACCAGCAGTATTTCTAGACTGTCCCCCACCCATAGCAAAGGTCAAGGAATTTTGGCCCCGGTCTCGGGGGTAGAATATGAGGCTAGGGGAAAGTTTTACATTAACGAGTAATTTTGGTGGAAAAAGGCAAGTTGATCGAATTCCGTCTCCAAGGGGAACGTCGTTTGGCGGTGGTGGAGCGGCCCGAAGGCAAGAAAGATTGGATTGTGGTAGACCAAGATGGCCATAGCCATAAAATTCGTCCCCAACGAGTGGACTATATCGTGCCTGGGCAGGACTATAAACCCCAGGACATCGGGCCACTATGGCAAGAAGCCGATCAATACCTTGACCCATCGAGTTTGGAGGTGGCTTGGGAGCTACTGGTGGAGGACGGAGGGTCTATCACCCCAGCAGAGCTGGCCAACATTTTATTCTCTGAACAATCGCCGGTCTTTTGCTACGTCGCCCATGTCCTCCTCAGCCAAGATAAACTTTATTTCAAACAAAAAGGGGATGCCTACGAACCCCGGACAGTGGCTCAAGTCGAAGAAATCAAGCATCAAAAAGCCGTCGAGCACCAACGCGAAGCTGAACGATTGGGATTTTTGTCTCGCTTAGACCAGGCGCTACAGATGGCACGAGGTAGTGCGAATCAAGAGGCTGGAATGGCCAAGCTGGCGATCGCCTGGCAAGAGAGCGACCGCCCCCGGCTAGATGCCTTGGAACGATTTGTTTTACTGCCAGAAACGATGAATCGTCCGGCTCAGGAGCTTTTGGAGGCCCTGGGGGAGTATCAAACCCCAGAATCCGCCTTTAAACTCTTGGTAGAATTAGGGCTGTGGAGTCCCCACGAAAATATTTTTCTGCGGCGTAGTTCCTATCCCCGTAATTTTTCCGTTAAGGTATCCGACTTGGCTCACTCGCTCCTCCACGCTCTACCTCCCGACCCAGACCCTGATCGCCTAGACCTGACCCATCTCAAGGTCTATACCATTGATGATGAAAGTACAGCGGAAATTGATGATGGGCTGAGTGTAGAAATGTTGGGAGAGGACGAGTATCGGCTTTGGATTCACATTGCCGATCCCAGCCGCCTGGTTATGCCCAATGACGAATTAGACCTAGAGGCCCGTAAACGCAGTACAAGTCTATATTTACCCACGGGCATGATCCCCATGTTCCCGACGGAATTGGCCACGGGCCCCATGAGTTTGATTCAAGGACAACAATGTCCCGCCTTAAGTTTTGGCGTGGTGATTTCTGAGGCGGGGGAAGTGGTCGATTATCAGATTGCGGCAAGTTGGATCAAACCCACCTACCGACTCACCTACGATGATGTCGATGAAATGCTGCAACTCCGCATTCAAGCAGAACCCGAAATCCCGATCTTGGCCCAGGCCGCCAACCAACGTTACCAGTGGCGCAAATCCCAGGGAGCCATTAGCATCAAAATGCCGGAGGCGGTGATTAAAGTCAATGCGGACGAGGAAATTTATATTCAATTACTAGAAGGGTCGATTTCCCGCCAATTAGTGGCAGAAATGATGATTATGGCCGGAGAAATCGCCGGACGCTATTGCCAAGACCATCATTTGCCCATTCCCTTTCGGGGACAACCCCAGCCGGAATTACCTCCGGAAGAAGAACTGATGTTGTTGCCGGCGGGCCCAGTACGATTTTGCGCCGTACGCCGTTGTATGCCCCGCAGTGAAGTCAGTACGACCCCCTCTCGTCATGCTAGTTTAGGGCTGAATACCTATAGTCAAGTGACCTCGCCCATTCGCCGCTATACCGATTTATTAACCCATTTTCAAATTAAGGCTCATCTACGGGGGGAATCCCTGCCCTTTTCCATGGATCAAATCCAGCAAATTCTTTACAGCGTGATGCTCTCCTCCCAGGAAGCCACCTCGGTGGAGCGTCAAAGTAATCGCTATTGGAGCTTAGAATATCTACGACGCAATGCCGATCAGCTTTGGCAAGGATTAATGCTGCGTTGGCTCCGCGAAGACGAAAATTTGGGTTTGTTGTTGCTAGAAGAACTGGGGCTAGAATTACCCCATCGCTTCGATCGCCCCATTTCCCCTGGCGATCGCCTAGTGGTGCAAGTCAGTCAAGCGGACCCTCATCGAGACGAAATTCGTTTTCGGGAAATCACCTCAGCGGTGATCGCCTAGATTTTGTTCTTTCCCCCCTAGATTCTCAACTTAGTTAGAATATGTGGGCCAACCGATGCTAAAAGCCTCCTATGCCCTCAAATTCCTCAATCAAGCCCGCACTTTATCAAAAAATTCAGGATTTCTACGACCAATCCAGTGGACTCTGGGAGGAAACCTGGGGTGAGCATATGCACCATGGTTATTATGGCCCCAACGGTAGCTATCGCCTAGGGCGACGGCAGGCACAGATTGACTTGATCGAAGAGTTACTGCGCTGGTCGGGAGTCAGAGCCGATGAGCTTAAACCCCAGCGCATCCTTGATTTAGGCTGTGGCATTGGCGGTAGTAGCCTTTATCTGGCGCAAAAATATCAAGCTCAGGTGGTCGGTGTTAGCCTCTCTCCCGTCCAAGTCCAACGGGGGCAGGAGCGGGCGGCGGCGGCAGGGTTAAGCCAATCCTGTCAATTTCAAGTGGCCAATGCCTTGGAGTTACCCTTTGATGATGGTGAATTTGACCTGGTCTGGTCCCTGGAAAGTGGCGAGCATATGCCCGATAAGGTGCAATTTTTGGCGGAAGCCTACCGCGTGCTTAAGCCCGGAGGACGCTTGATTTTAGCGACCTGGTGTCACCGTCCCCTAGACCCAGGCAATGGCCCTCTGACGACGGATGAGCAAGCTCACCTCCAGGCTATCTATGATGTCTATTGCTTGCCCTACGTGCTCGCCCTGCCGGATTATGCGGCGATCGCCAGGGATTGTGGCTTTAGTCAGGTTACAACGGAGGATTGGTCTAGAGCCGTAGCTCCCTTTTGGCAACGGGTGATGGAGTCAGCGGTTAGTTTGCCCGCCCTGAAGGGATTACTCCAATCCGGGCCTAAAATCATCAAGGCAGCCCTATCTCTGCGGCTGATGAAGTGGGGCTATGAGCGAGGACTAATTCGTTTCGGCGTGTTAACCGCTATCAAATAAACTGTAAACTATTTTACCCCGGCACCATGGAAATCGATCATCTGCACTTGTATGTTGAAGATGCCCAGCAAACCGGGAACTGGTTTAGCCAAACCCTCGGCTTTCGTCCCCTAGCTCGGCGCATTGAGACCCACTCCCATTGCGAAATTCTGCACCAAGGCGCGATTCTCTTGGTAATCTCTTCTCCTAAATCCGTTTTAAGCCCGATCAGCCAGCATTTACAACGATTTGCCCCCGGCATCGTCAATGTCGCCTTTCGGGTAGAGTGCCTAAAAATTTATCAAGAAAGATTAAAAGCCGAAAATTTAGTGCCTAGGGCAGTGACACATCCCTTGTCCGGGCGGCTGGGGATCAGCTTTTCCGCCTGGGGCAGTCTCCAGCACAGTGTTTTTGACGCAGAAACGCCCTTAAGTTTACCTTCCGCCGATCTTCAGGCGATCGACCATGTGGTCTTAAATGTCCCCCAGGGGCAATTATCTTCGGTGTCAAACTGGTATCAACGGCTCTTTGGCTGGAGGATCCAACAAATCTTTGAGATTGAAACGCCCTACTCTGGACTCCAGAGCCATGCCCTGATGGATGCCTCCGGCCGTGTCCAATTTAATTTGAATGAACCCACCTCTGCCACATCTCAAATCCAGACTTTTTTGAACCACCACCGGGGAGCCGGCATTCAACACATCGCATTTAGTACAAAAAATATTTTAGAAACTGTAAAACAATCCTGTCAGCATGGTTTGCAGGTACTAGGCGTGCCCAAGATTTACTATGAGCAATTAAAAGCTAGGGGTCAAAGGTTGCTCGGTCTTAGCAGGGCGGATTGGGAGGAATTGGAGAGATTACAAATTCTATTAGATTGGGCTACCCCTGACTCCAAGCGTCTTTTAATGCAGATATTCAGCGAACCCTTATTTGGTGTGGGGAGTTGTTTTCTAGAAATTATTGAACGACGGGAGCGGGCCCATGGCTTTGGCGAAGGCAATTTTCAGGCATTATTTGAAGCCGTCGAAGCTCAAGAACGCGCGGCGGATTTTTCCCAAGCCTGATCCCAGGGCCCACCGCCGATTTCCAGCCCCGCTTGCTCAGTTTTTGCTTGCAGGATGACCTTACCTCCCTGCTGACCTAGAGTGAGTTGCAAATGCCCCGCCGTCGTATCTCGACAAATGGGCTGGAGTCCTTGCCGGGTCGGCGTATAAACCCAGGTGCCAGCCTGCTCAGTGTGCCCCAAAATTTCTACCCAGTGCTGGCTATTTTCTGCCCGTAACCACCAATGGCCCCAGGGACTGACCCGCCAATGGAGAGTGGCATGACCGGGGACAAATTCATAAAATCGCCCTTGATAGTGAATGCCCACCATGGCCACATCCTCGGTGATGCCCAAAATTAACCGTCGTCCTCCGGCAGCGGTAACGGCGAGATCTGGCATCGAAGTAAAGGCATTGGCCTGGAGCCAAAACCAACGGGAGGGGAAGGATTGGCCCCAGTTTTTTTCGGCGTAGGCTGGGGCATTTTCAAACTGATACTTTTTGCCTTGCCATTCGATCCACCCGGTCGCCCGGCCCAGGGCCATCAAAACCTGCCATCCGGGTTCAAATATCGGCAAATAGGATAACCAGCCCGCTGTCGCTCGTTGAGGACCCTTGGCATTGCCCCAGCCGTAGTCGGGTCTGATTTGATAGAACCAGCGGCACGGAAACCGCTCCGTGGGAAAGTGAAACTGTCCTTGATGATGGGTGGCACTGACTTGATAACCGGCTTGGATGTGAGTGTCGAAGCTTTCTGGGGCTAAAAATTGGGGGCGTAATGCCAGATCTGTTTTCTGCCAATAGCCCAGGGCCAACTCCCGTGAGCTAGCCCAAAACCGAGAGACCTGGGGCAGGGTACGACAGACCAGGCGATCGCCAGGGCCCAAAATTTGTACCGCACCTCCTTGATAAACCGCTGCACCGCTCGGATTTTCGAGGGAATACATGAAGGCAAAACTGACTTGTGACCGGGGCAACGTCAGGCGGAAATACCAGCCTTCAAAAAAAAGGTCTTCCCGTCGCCAATGGTAGCCACTGTGGGGGGTTTGCAAAGACATTAGATTCTTGGTTGTCAACGGGCCTTACCTCCAGATTTGGCGATCGCCATCTTGATTATTGTTGATCGTTAATGTTCAAATTCACGACAAAACCTGGCTAAGCTGAGGTTAATGTGACCTAAAACGATACTATGGTCAAATGACACACACCGGTCTTTTTGATTTTTTGTGGGATTGGTTTAAAATTACCCTGGCATGAGCAACGAAATTTATCTTAACCATCCGACCTTTGGCTTGTTATACCGCATTTGCCAGTTGGATAATGAGCAAGAGATATTTACAACCCTATACGCCCAACGTCTTTTTTTTGTGGTTGCAACCGTAGGCAATGGCATTCAGTTTGACCCCATTACCCGAGCCGATGCTAAGTTGATGATCGAAAATCGACTACGGCTACTCCGACGCTTGGGGCAGATAGATGCTTACCAAACTTTAACGCAACTCTACAAAAGTAAGTTTTAGCCCCCTAACCGGCGATCGCCATGTCATCCCCTTCGCCTATCCAGTTGATTCAACGGACTATCCCCGCCTCTGTGGCTCTGATCGCCGTGAGCAAGACCGTTTCTGTGGAGAAAATGCGCTTAGCCTACGATGCGGGTATTCGAGACTTCGGTGAAAGTCGTTTGCAAGAAGCTCTCCCCAAACTTGAAGCGTTTAGGACACTAACCGATGTCAGTTGGCATTTTATTGGGCATTTGCAGGCCAATAAGGTGCGTAAAGTGGTGGAGAATTTTAAGTGGATCCATGCCGTGGATACCCTGGCCTTAGTTCAACGCATTGACCGCGTCGCCCAGGACCTCGGGCGATCACCAAACATTTGTCTCCAGGTCAAACTATTGCCCGACCCCGATAAATTTGGTTGGTCAGCGGACTCGCTCCGGGCCGAGTTGCCCGCCCTAGAAATTTGCCAGACGGTGGCAATTAAAGGATTAATGACAATTTTGCCCCAGGGGCTGACAGCGGATCAGCAATTCTCTACCTTTTGCGCCGTCAAAGACCTCGCGGCAGAGATTTCGGCCCATTCTCAACTGCAATTAAGCGAACTTTCCATGGGTATGTCCGGGGACTATCTCCAGGCGATCGCCGCTGGAAGCACCATGGTTCGGCTAGGCCGTATCCTCTTTGGCGAACGAACCTTGACTTAGTCCATGGAAGGACAAAAAACGCTATTTTAGAGAGTGTTGGCGGATATTTCTGGACAACCGCACTATAGCGAGTAAGGATAGACGATCACCATGGTTCAGGATAGTACTGCACAGGAAATCCAGTCTCAATACCAAGCGGGACAGCGGGATTTTCAAAATCTAAAATTACGCCGCGCCGACTTCCACGGGCTTGATCTCCAGGGTGCAGATTTCACCGGCACAGACTTCAGTGACGCCAATCTGCGGGATATCAATTTAACGAACGCAAACCTAAGTGAAAGCTATCTCAATGGAGCCGACCTCTCAGGGGCGAATTTAAGCAACTGTCGTCTCAAAAAAGCCTCCTTGCTCAAAACCTATTTAATTAAAGCCAATTTAGAAAATGCCAACCTAGAGGATGCCCTCTGCACCGGCGCTTATCTGACCCGGACTAATCTCGGGGGAGCGTGCTTGAATGGATCCTCTTTCATTGGTGCGAATTTAACGGGAGCCAATTTTAGTCAGGCCACCTACAACAGCAAAACTCGCTTTGATGCTACCTTTAATCTCGAAAAAGCCGGTCTAAAAAAAGTCGCGTCTAAGGCTTCGACCCCGGTTGTTATCAGCCCGTCTCCAGAGTCAGCCCCCGCCCCGGCACTGCCAACTACCCTCAGTGTAGATGATCTCTTATTAACCCTCAATCATCTCAGTCAACTGGGGAACCACTATTTAGGCCACACCATGGCCCAACGCTATTGGCTGTCGTCTCGCCCAAAACTAACGTGGTTTGAACAATTTATCTTTGACAAAGCCTCCGGCAAAGTGACCTACACCGGCTCTGCCAAAAACCAACTTACGCCCGACCAAATTGGCCTAGCCCAGGAATGGGCCCAGAAATATGTCAAATCCTGCGCCCTAATTTTCAAAGATTTCCCTAAAATGATCGAAGAAGACCAGTTGACCTTCCCGGTCATTTAGTAACTATCTTCTCCCGTCACATTTTTATAGACGAGCTGTTGATTGGCTTGCATCAATAAATCGGCGATCGCCGTCTTGATCCGTAGCGTAATGGACGGATTCGCCAGAACTTCCTGGGCTTCCGTGCGGTAGCCAGCACCGACAACGGGATCCACCTGGTCTAGGGTTTCGAGCTCAGCACAAAGTTGGTCAATGGTATGCGACATGGCGTCTAATCTCCAATAGCGTCTGGTTTGATCCTAACCCAGATATCCCAGGCGAATATAACGAAATGCAACAAAAGGTTAGCTGATGCTGACGTGATACCCAAATGCCCCTAGGGCGTTTTCACCAAGCGTTTGCTCAAGGCTGAAAACCGACGTTTGGCGGTCGCATTATTAGGGTCAAGTTCTAGGGTCAAGCCGTAGGTTTCCACCGCCTTCGCGATCAGTTGTTTTTTCTCGTAGACATTGCCAAGGTTATTCAGCGCAATCACATAATCGGGATAGAGTTTTAGGGCTTCTTTATAGTTACGAATAGCAAGGTCGTATTGTTCTTGGGCATAGTAGCCATAGCCAAGGGCATTGTAGATCAAAGCCTTATTTTCAGCTTCAATGTCGTCCCCTGCTTTTAAGGCTTTCTGAAATAAATTTACTGATTGGACATACAATTTCTTATCAAGATAAATACTGCCAATTTGGTAATAATCCTGGGAGGTTCCCTTTTCTTTTTTGAGTTTTTCTTGCAATTTAGCAAAGGTATTTTCTAAGCGACGGGCCTTAAATACTTGATTAAAAATAAAAATTGCTAAGCCAATCAATAACAAAAGCAAGCCAGATAGGTAAAAAATCGGAAGGGAATCACTCATGGTCGGATAATGGTTGGAATGGCTAATGGGAGCGGCATTGAACAGCGCTCATGTATTTTAATCGCCAAGGTCACCCCTGGCCAAACTCTATCGAGTAAATCCTGTGTGGTATCCTGGCAATATTTCTTTACAAAAGAGGGGCTTCGGCATACGGTGACAACGATTCTGGGAATTTCTGCCTACTACCATGACAGTGCGGCCGCTGTGCTCCGAGACGGACAGATTATCGCCGCCGCCCAGGAGGAGCGTTTTAGTCGCAAAAAACATGATGCTCGTTTTCCCGCCCAGGCGATCGCCTCTGGATTGGAGATTGCCGGACTCAAACTTGACCAGATAGACTACATTGCCTTCTACGAAAAACCGCTGTTGACCTTTGAGCGTTTACTGGAAACCTACTTGGCCTACGCGCCCCGAGGCATCAGCTCATTCATAGCCGCCATGTCGGTGTGGTTACAGGAAAAACTTTACCTAAAAACCGTCCTTAAAAAGGAACTCGCCCAATTGGCGGGCTGTAAACCGAAGCAATTACCGCCCTTGTTATTTGGTGAACATCACCAATCCCATGCGGCCTCTGCCTTTTTTCCCAGTCCCTTTGAGCGGGCGGCGGTGTTGTGCATGGATGGCGTCGGGGAATGGGCCACTACGTCCCTTTGGTCAGGGGATGGCTCGGAGCTAACGCCCCACTGGGAACTTCATTTTCCCCACTCCCTGGGGCTTCTCTATTCGGCCTTTACCTATTACACCGGCTTTAAGGTGAATTCGGGAGAATATAAGCTGATGGGCTTGGCTCCCTACGGGAATCCCTGCTATGTCAATCTTATTTTAGATAACTTGCTAGATTTGAAGGCAGACGGTACGTTTCGGCTGAATATGACCTATTTTAACTACGCCACCGGACTGACCATGACCAATGGCAAGTTTGATCGTCTCTTTGGCGGAGCGCGGCGATCGCCGGAAAGTGCCATTAGCCAACGGGAGATGGATTTGGCCGCGTCGATTCAGGTCGTGACGGAGGAGATTGTGCTCCGGGTGGCTAACACGGCCCAGGCAGAATTAAAGGCGGAAAATCTTTGTTTGGCGGGGGGGGTTGCCCTCAATTGTGTGGCCAATGGTCGCTTAGCCCAGGAAGGGAAGTTTCAGCAAATTTGGGTACAACCGGCGGCGGGGGATGCCGGAGGGGCGATCGGGGCGGCTTTTTCGGTTTGGCATCAATATTTAAAGAAACCGAGGACAGGAACGGGTCAGGATCAGATGCAGGGAGCCTATCTAGGGCCGTGCTTTGATAATGACGAAATTCAGGCGAGTTTGCATACGTTGCGAGCGGTTTATTCATTCATTCCAGACCCAGATCTCTTTACCCGGGTTGCCCAATTATTGGCAGAGGGCAAGGTGATTGGTTGGTTCCAAGGACGGATGGAATTTGGACCCCGGGCCCTGGGCGGACGCTCCATCCTAGGCGATCCCCGCAATCCGACAATGCAGTCGGTGATGAATCTTAAAATCAAATACCGCGAATCCTTTCGTCCCTTTGCCCCTTCAGTCTTAGGGGAACGGGTGGGGGATTATTTTAACTGGGAGCAAACGAGTCCCTATATGTTGATGGTGGCGGAGGTAAAAGAGGCTCTGCGCTTACCCCAACGTGACACTGAGCAGACATTATTTGGCATCGATCAGCTCAATATTCCCCGCTCTAGCTTGCCAGCCATTACCCATGTGGACTATTCCGCCCGTATCCAAACCGTCCACCCAGAGACCAATCCCCGTTACTATCAACTCCTGCAAGCCTTTGAAGCCTTAACGGGCTGTGCAGTTTTAATCAACACCTCCTTTAATGTGCGGGGAGAACCCATTGTCTGTAGCCCCGACGATGCCTATCGGTGTTTTATGCGAACAGAAATGGATTATTTGGTTTTAGAAAATTGTCTTTTGGCTAAGCCAGACCAACCCGCTTGGCAAACGGATACAACCTGGCAGACGGATTTTGAATTAGATTAACCCCAACATTATGACGACCTCGACCCCGCTAACTCCTAAACTATTGCGTGAATTTAGCTGGATTATGGCCACGGCGATCGCCGGTCTTTTTGGCTTACTGTTTCCCCTGCTCAAGGGTCAAGCCTTGCCGCCGATCCCGTGGATTCTGGCCGGAACATTTTTAGGATTGGGATTCGTCATTCCCCAGTCTTTGGGACCCATCTACCGACTCTGGCTAAAACTTGGCCATGTCCTGGGTTGGGTCAATAGTCGTATTATTTTAGGATTGATTTTTTTTGCGGTAATTACACCGATGGCGCTGGTAATGAAGATCCTGCAACGGGATACGATGGCTAGAACTTTTGACAGCGAAATATCGAGTTATCGAGTACCCAGTCATGTTCGTCCCAATCAACATATGGGCAAACCCTACTGATGCCGAAAATGTCATTGGGTGAGGGATATTTGAAGGCGGCACCCAGATTCGAACTGGGGGATGAAGGTTTTGCAGACCTCTGCCTTACCACTTGGCTATGCCGCCGCTTATCAGGAATGTCATTATAGCATTACCCCCGCGCTGATTCTTTAACTTTTATTGGTTTTTTACCCGCCATGGACTTATTGCGGTCACTGCCCATCGGACTCTATCTTGAAAAGCCGCTAACCTGGCTCCATCGTCTCGACCCACGGGTAAAGCTAGTTTGGTTAATGACATTTTTACTGGCTCCTCTCTTGGCCAATGCCTTCTGGAGAATTGGGCTAGTAGCCCTGCTATTTTTCCTGGCGTTGGCGGCCCGCATTCCCCTGCGCGTCTGGAAACAACAATTGGGCTGGCTCCTATTTCTCTCGGGTCTAGTCTTTGTTTTGACCATTTTTAGTCCCGATGGCTTTGCGGTCACAAGTCAGCCCCGCTGGCCCGAAAGCCTAACCCCAGCCCCCGCCACGGAGTATCGCTACGTTGTTTTTGAGTATGGGCGTTTGTTGATTACCCGTCGTTCCCTATCCCTGGGGGTGCGAATCAGTACTCTAGTTTTAACTTTAATTTATAGTACTAATCTCTATCTTTTGACCACTGCGCCGGAGGAAATCACCGCCGCTCTGGAGGAACTGATGGAACCCCTGCGACGGTTTCGGCTCCCCGTCACCGAAATTTCTTTAATGCTGACGCTGTCTCTGCGATTTATCCCGTTGGTATTAGAAGAAATTCAGAATTTGTCCCGTTCTATCCGTACAAGAGCCATTAATTGGAAGCGATTGGGCTTTAAGGGCGGTTTTCGGGTCTGGGTTTTAGTGGTAGAACGCTTGCTTGAGAACCTTTTGCTACGGGCGGAACAAATGGCGATCGCCATGGAAACACGGGGATTCACGAGTCCCAGCGAGCATCGGGTGGAGTGGCATCAGCTCACGCTCAAACCCAGGGATTGGCTAGCCCTACTGCTTCTAATTCCCTTTTGGTGTGCTCGTTTCTGGATTGGAGGAATGGTCTAGATGGTGATCTCCCCGGCCCTGGCTCCCTGGTATTGGCGATCGTTTCCCCTCAAGGGGCGCACGGGCTCCGAGATTTTTCAGCGCTTATTTGCTCAGGCGACCATTGCCACCCTCCTAGAAAGCCCCTTCCCATCGGATGATTTTGCTCTGACTCGTTACTCGCTCTGTGCCGGGGAGCCTCGGTCCTATCAAGGTCAGCCTCAAGTCATGACCCCAGAACTGGGAAAGGTTTTTTTTTCCCTGAAACAATTACTCCATCGTCCACAAAAAAAGTTTAATGTGCCGGAACATTTACCGTTTCAGGGGGGATGGTTGGGATGGCTGGGCTATGACGTAGCCTGGGAAATCGAGCAATTGCCCTATCTCCGGGGTGATCGCCTTTCCTTTCCCGTTGCCTATTGGTACGAACCCGAAAATTTTGCCATCCTCGATCACCAAGCACAAACCCTGTGGCTGGCCACCTCTAATCCTGAGGAGGGGGATAACTTAGAAAAAAAACTGAATCAAAAGGATGATCTTGGCGATCACTATTTTTTTGAACCCGACCCGATCACCGTTAACTTTGAAACCTGCCAGGCTGACTATGAACAGATGGTCAGACAAGCCCAAGAGCAGATTCAATGGGGCAATATTTTTCAGGCCAATTTGTCCCTGCGTTTTCAGGCTCAAACCCGCCTTGACCCCTGGCAAGTCTACCGCCGTTTACAAGCGATTAATCCCTCTCCCTTTGCCAGTTTTTGGCGATCGCCCTGGGGAAGCGTTGTCAGTTGTTCCCCCGAACGCCTGGTCAGCCTAGCGGGCAGAGACGCCCAAACACGACCCATCGCCGGGACTCGACCTCGGGGAAAATCTACCATCGAGGAAGCCCGTCTCCGCCAGGAATTGCAGAGTAACCTCAAGGAACAAGCCGAACACATCATGCTGGTGGATTTGGAACGTAACGACCTAGGTCGGGTCTGCACCTGGGGCACCGTAGAAGTAGATGAGTTATTAAGTATTGAACGCTATAGTCATGTCTTACATTTGGTTAGCAATGTCCGGGGCCAGCTCCAGGGCGATCAAGATGCGGTGGATTTGATCAAAGCTTTATTTCCCGGCGGCACCATTACCGGCTGTCCGAAGGTGCGTTGCATGGAAATTATTGAATCCCTGGAGCCCGTTCGCCGTAGTTTATTCTATGGATCCTGTGGCTATCTAGACCATCGGGGGCATTTAGACCTGAATATTTTGATTCGGACTCTACTATTTCACCAGGGCCAGGCGATCGGTCAAGTCGGAGCCGGCATTGTGGCCGACAGTAACCCCCAGCGTGAGTGGCTAGAATCTTTGCAAAAAGCCCAAGCTCAACTTTCAGCCCTAGGACTCTAGAGCCTTGGCCCCAGACCGCTGGGTTCCTTTCCCCGAACCGGGAAGCTGTGTTACATTTTTTAATGAGCCATTCTCATTTTGCCGAAAGAAATAGGGCTTTCTATTTCCTTGGTGAACCCGCCATAGTACGCTGATTATAGGCAATCTCGACTCCCTCGGAGTCATCCCCAATCCTCCATAAATCCTTAGAGAAGTTTAGCTTCAATGTTTTCTAAAGAAGTTTCCGATTCCAAAGTCTTTCAATGGTTTAATGATCGTCTGGAAGTGCAAGCTATTTCCGATGACATCGCCAGCAAATACGTCCCGCCCCACGTCAATATTTTCTATTGCCTCGGTGGAATTACCCTCACCTGCTTTTTGATCCAGTTCGCCACTGGGTTTGCCATGACCTTCTACTACAAACCCACCGTAGCAGAAGCCTTTACCTCTGTTCAGTACATCATGAACGAAGTCAACTTTGGTTGGTTAATTCGTTCGATTCACCGCTGGTCTGCCAGCATGATGGTACTGATGATGATCCTCCACGTTTTCCGCGTTTATCTCACCGGTGGCTTCAAAAAACCCCGGGAATTAACCTGGGTTGTCGGTGTGATGTTGGCGGTCACCACCGTTAGCTTTGGTGTAACGGGCTACTCCCTACCCTGGGATCAAGTCGGTTACTGGGCGGTCAAAATTGTGTCCGGTGTTCCGGCGGCGATTCCCGTTGTTGGTGATCAAATCGTCACCCTAATGCGCGGCAGTGAAAGTGTTGGTCAGGCCACCCTCACTCGTTTTTATAGCCTTCATACTTTTGTTTTACCCTGGGTGATTGCAGTGTTACTTCTGCTTCACTTCCTAATGATTCGTAAACAAGGTATCTCTGGGCCTTTGTAAACCGACTAGGATTGGACAGCCTACGAGTCAGTCTTTGAAACCATATTTTTCAAAGGCTTAACCAATGAAAACTGTCCAAATCTTTTCTGTACGGCTTTATCTCTTTTTAACTGGTTAAGGAAAATACAATCATGTCAATTATCAAAAAACCGGATCTTAGCGATCCCGACTTGCGGGCCAAACTAGCCCAAGGCATGGGTCACAACTACTATGGTGAACCTGCTTGGCCCAACGATATTCTCTATATGTTCCCTATTTGTATTATGGGAGCCATTGGCTTAATCACGGGTCTAGCCATTCTTGACCCAGCGTTAATTGGTGAGCCTGCCAATCCCTTTGCTACGCCCCTGGAAATTTTACCCGAATGGTATCTTTATCCTACCTTCCAGATTTTGCGTATTCTCCCTAACAAATTGTTAGGGATCGCTGGTATGGCTTCGATTCCCTTGGGACTCATGTTGGTGCCCTTTATCGAAAGCGTCAACAAATTCCAAAATCCCTTCCGTCGTCCCATCGCCATGACTGTCTTTTTGTTTGGTACTGCCGTGACTATGTGGTTAGGGGCTGGAGCCACCTTCCCCATCGACAAATCCTTGACCTTGGGTTTGTTCTAAACCAAATTACGGCACCTCTATACAGTCCTCCGCCTAGAACTATTTCTCTGGCAGGGGGATTTTTTTTCGTATATTGAACGTCCCCCTATAATCAAGGCGTAGAGTTGGCTTTCCCTGCCCCTAAAATTTGGACATACAACCCAGAGATTCAACGATGGATAATATTAATTGGAAAATACTACAAAACGGCTCTGATATTCGCGGTGTTGCCCTAGAGGGAGTTAAGGGAGAAGCGGTTACTCTCACTCCGGCGATCGCCAAAGGACTGGGGCAAGCCTTTGTGACCTGGCTAGCGCAAAAACTGGGCAAACCAACGGCTAACTTAATCATTGCCGTGGGTCGAGATAGTCGCCTCTCTGGGCCAACCTTGATGGCATCAGTCCTCGAGGGCATTGTGGATCAAGGAAGCCGTGCCTACGATGTTGGCCTAGCGTCCACCCCCGCCATGTTTATGAGCACCGTGACCGAGGGCTTTGATTGCGACGGTGCGATCATGTTGACGGCTAGCCATCTCCCCTTTAATCGCAATGGTTTGAAATTTTTTACCGCTCAGGGGGGGTTAGAAAAACAAGATATTACTGATATTTTGACGATCGCCGCCCAGAATAATTTTGTCCTGGCTCAGGAACGCGGCCAGATTGAATGCCGTGATTTTATGGCGGTCTATGCGTCTCAGTTAGCCGACAAAATTCGCCAAGGGGTGAACCATCCCCAGCACTACGAACAGCCCCTACGTGGATTAAAGATTGTAGTGGATGCGGGCAATGGCGCCGCAGGTTTTTTTGCCAATCAGGTCTTAGAACCCTTGGGCGCAGATACCACCGGGAGTCAATTTTTAGAGCCGGACGGCATGTTTCCCAACCATATTCCCAACCCTGAAAATGCCGTTGCCATGGCGTCAATCTGTCAAGCCGTGATGGAACATCAAGCAGACCTGGGCATTATTTTTGATACTGACGTTGACCGGTCAGCGGCGGTGGATGAAACCGGACGAGAACTCAATCGCAATCGCCTTATTGCCTTGGTCTCTAGCATCGTTCTACGTGAGCATCCGGGCTCCACCATTGTCACCGATTCCATTACCTCCGAAGGGTTGACCCAATTCATCGAGCAGGAATTGCAGGGCACTCACCATCGTTTTCGGCGCGGTTACAAAAATGTCATTAATGAGTCGATTCGCCTGAATCAATCGGGGCAGGAATCTTGGCTGGCGATCGAAACCTCTGGTCATGGCGCGATGAAGGAAAATTACTTCCTCGATGATGGCGCCTATTTGATTAGTAAAATCCTAGTGGAATTGGCCCGGTGTCGGCTGACCCAAACCTCTCTCACCTCGGCGATCGCCGCCCTAAAGGACCCGCTCGAAAGTCAAGAATTTCGACTCAAAATTCAACGTAATGATTTCAAGGACTACGGCAATCAGGTCATCCATCAACTTGAGGAATTTGCCCTAACCCAAGGGGATTGGCAGATTGTGCCCAATAACTACGAAGGCATCCGGGTTAGTTGTCCGTCCACCGCTGAGCAGGGCTGGTTTTTGTTACGGCTCTCCCTCCATGACCCCGTCATTCCCTTAAATGTTGAAGCCAACGTTGAGGGGGGAGTCTCTAAAATTGCCAGCCGATTACGGTCTTTTTTGCAAGGATTTGATGCTCTTGATCTGTTTGTCTTTGATTTTTGAAGTAAGTGCTCACCCTAGGATTGCTGGCCTAGACTCGCCGACTGGAGCTCCTTGAGTCTAGCCAACACTTCTTGGCTGTGGATGGCAGGGCGAACTCCCAGGAAACGTTCCTGCAACCGCCCTTGCGGGTCAATCAGATAGGTATGCCGGAGGGAATTGCCGCTCAACCAAGAACCATAGGCCTTGCTCACAGCCCCGGTTGTATCTGCTAATAAAGGAAAGGTTAATCCTTCGGCATCACAAAAGGCTTCGTGGGATTGCACATCATCGACGCTAACCCCGAGGATTTGAGCGCCCAAAGCCTGGTATTGAGCTAAATCTTGCTGAAAACGCTGGGCTTCTAGGGTACATCCCGGCGTAAAATCCTGGGGATAAAAATACAAAATGACCCACTTTCCCCGATAGTCATCCAAGCTAATAGTGCTATCTTCTGCGTTGCTGGGCAAGGAAAACAGAGGAGCCGCTTGATTAAGAGAAGGCTGGGGCCCACCGAGCGCCCAGGCGGGGACAGAGGTGACAACAAACACACTAGTTATCAACCCCATCAAAACGCTGAGGCGGAGGAGGCTGGAAACCATACGCTGGAATAGAATCATTGCTCTTTAGAATTTAGCGATCACGAGGGAACCGCTACAAACTGTAACAAAATCTTGACCAAAATTCATGTTTTTAGCAGCGTAATCTGGTAAAATCCATTTCGATAGCAAAATTATTTAATAAAAATTAACAATAAATGTCTAGCCAAGTATTAACCCGCAATCCCAGCTCGCTAGAATCCAAAAAACAGCCCTACGAAGCGGCGCAACAAGTCCAATACCTCTACTTGGAAGCTGAAATCGATGTTCTCCTGCAGAAATTACAAACTCTGAAATCTCAAAATATTTCCCAGTAAAAATTTTCTTGTAATGAACTACCCCGCCGCAAGCAGCGGGGTATCAGAATTAAAATAGACTCAGCTGGAAGTCTTGGTGCAATTGTAGATATTCCTTTCCTTGCTTTTCTACATATTTAGCTACAGTTCTTTCATCTCCATGCTTGCCTACT
>JBGSZT010000060.1:0-28798 GCA_041750255.1 Synechocystis sp. | reverse complement strand
TTTTTCCAAAAGCCCACCCTCTCTACTTTTGCCTAAATTCCTGACCGCTAAACTTGATCGGTTTCAACCTCCTGATACACCATCCTTAGCTGCTTAGGGCAAAGCCTGGTTCCAGTCAAAAACTTAAGACTGTCCAGCTACTTAACTAACTAATGGTTTGGGCATCTCTATACATATCGGAGTATCGCCCAAACCCCCAAAAAGAGGTCATTCATATGGTGTCTTCTCCCGCTGCTGATATCGTTGTCATTGATGATACCCCTGAGAATTTGACCCTGTTAGCCAATTTATTGACAGATCAAGGCTATAAAGTCCGCGGATCTACCAAAAGCGCCAGTGGACTGCGGGCAATTCGTACTATGTTGCCGGATTTGATTCTACTGGATATTTTTATGCCCGGTATGGATGGTTATGACCTCTGTCAACAACTGAAGGCTGATCCCCGCACCCACGATATTCCCATTATTTTTATTAGTGCCTTTGGTGATGTCATTGATAAGGTCAAGGCCTTTTCCCTCGGCGGTGTGGACTATATCACCAAACCCTTTCAAGTAGAAGAAGTCCTCGCTCGCGTTAGTAGCCATCTTCAGTTGCGGGCGGCGAAGCTAGAAATTCAGGCGATGAATCGAGAGTTGGAGCAACGCATCCAAGAACGCTCCCAGGCCTTGGCCATGGCTAACACGGAGTTACAATTTTTGGCTTACCACGATTCCTTGACTCGTTTGCCCAACCGAGTCTTTTTTTTAGAAGCCCTAGAAAAAGCCTTTCTCCGGTCTCAGGAAGACCCTGATTTTAATTTTGCGGTTTTATTCCTCGATGGCGATCGGTTTAAAGTCGTTAACGATTCTTTGGGACACTTATCCGGTGATCAATTATTAGTTGCCGTTGCCCATCGGTTAGAGCATTCCCTACCATCCGAGGTGCTATTGGCTCGTATTGGCGGAGATGAATTCACGATCTTGGTGGAAGATTTGCCCAATCCCGCCATGGCGATACAGCTGGCAGAGCAAGTTCATCAGTCGATGCTCCAGCCCTTTTCCCTCAACCATCAAAGTATTTTTATCAGCTTTAGTATTGGTATCTGCGGTAATAAATATCACAATAATGCAGAAAGTATTTTACGGGATGCCGACATTGCCATGTATCGTGCCAAACGTCATGGGCGCAGTTGTTCTCAGGTGTTTGACAAGGCCATGTATAAAGAGGCCCAGTCACTATTAATCATTGAAAATGACCTGCGGCAAGCGATTCGCGGCTCGGGGCTATCCTTAAATTATCAACCGATTATTAATTTAAAGACCCAGGGGATTGGCGGCTTTGAAGCCCTAGTGCGCTGGCACCACTCGGAGCGGGGAGTCATTCCTCCATCGGACTTTATTCCAGTGGCCGAAGATACGGGTCTGATTTTACCCCTAGGGTTGTGGGTATTAGAAACCGCCTGTCAGCAGATGCAGACCTGGAAATTAGCGGGGTTGGTGGATGAGACGATGACGATCGCCATTAATTTGTCCCCTAAGCAATTTGCCCAGCGGGATCTAGTGAGTCGTATTGATGGCATTATCAGAAAAACAGGATTGCCCTATCGGTGCTTGAAGCTAGAAATCACCGAATCAGCGGTGCTAGATAGTCTGGATAGTGTGGATACATCGATCAAAATTGTCAAAGAACTGCAATCCCGACGCATTCAAATTAGTATTGATGATTTTGGTACGTGGTATTCATCCCTGAGTTATTTGAATCAATTTTCCTTAAATACACTCAAGGTAGACCGTTCCTTTGTCGAAGAAATGGAAACCAATCTAGAACGGCGTGCCATCATCAAAACCATTATCGACCTGGCCCACATTTTGAAAATGAACGTGGTGGCGGAGGGCATTGAAACGGACTCCCAAAAATTGATGTTACAGGGCTTGGGCTGTGAGTTTGGTCAGGGCTATTTATTCAGTAAGCCCCTCCCCGCCGATGCCCTAGAGCAATTACTCCAGGGGTCGTGGCGAGTCCGTCTGCGCCATCACCGCCAGACTCAATCGAGCGCGGAGTTCAGTTTTGAGCCGCACCAAGAGGGAGGCTTCGTCTAGGGAAGCCAGGATTTGGGTCACCACAGTTTTGGGGCCGTCGGGACCCCAGGCCGCGCCGTTGGCAAGATACTGTTTACTCACTTGGCCAATGGCATAGCCAGCCACTCCGGCGACACTCCCTTGGGCAATGGCGATGGATAGGTAGGGGCCCAGAGCCAGTCCGCCAGTGACAGGAATGCTCAGCCCCAAAAGTCCTTTCAGGGAACTAAGACCGAGGCTGGCCAAAAATTCACTGGCACTAATGCCCCCCATGCTAACCCCAATTTTTTGTAGGAGCATGATCGCCGTTTGCTGGGTCATGGGGATATGGTAGAGCCGAGAGAGGGAAAGAATCATGGCCACATCAATGACAGCGCCGGTCAATAAATCTAGGGCGGTGACAGGGTTTAAGGCGATCGCCGCGCACTTGCTAAAAACCGCCCGTTGAATAATGCGATTGGCGATCGCCTCCCGCAGACGCATTTTTTGTTCAATCACCTTTTCGTGCACCGTGTCGGCTCCGAGGAGCGCATTCAGGGCCACGAGGGATTTGCCTTCGCGCTGGAGAATTTCTAGGATTTTAAGCGTTAGGTCTGCCACCTGGGGCTGGCCACGATATTGACGACGGTGCAATTCTCCGCTGCTGGTTTTAACCGCTTCGCTAACCAGGGGATGGGCCGCCACCATCACAATTTCCTCTGGGGATAGTAAATCTTTGACCCGTTCATCACAGATTTTTTCGTAGATAAGCTGGCGATCGGCCTCGGGGTATTGGTCAATTTTGTTAAACACCAAAACCATCGGCTTACCCACTTCCCGCAATTGGGAAAGCGCCCGGTATTCCACCTGGCTGATATCCCCGGAGACAACAAATAAAATTAAATCGGTTTGCCGGGCGATCTGCTTGGCCAGGGCTTCGCGTTCTTCGCCATGGACTTCATCAATGCCAGGAGTATCAATCAATTTGACCTGGGCATTGCCCCAGCCAGAGAGGGTTACTTGCTGGGAGCGGCCTTGGTGAGAGAGTTCTAGGTTCCAAGCAACAGCATGGGCGACCCGGGTAACGCCATGCACCGGACCCGCTTCAAAGACATTTTCACCCAACAGACCATTTAATACTGATGATTTACCCCGCCCCACCATGCCAAAGGCGGCAATTTGGACTTCCGCCTGGTCTAATTTTTCGAGCAACTCGCTCAGATACTCTAGCTCAGTTTCTAGTCCCTTTTGTTCGCGGGGATTCAGGTCAAGATTTTTGACCACATCCCGCAGGCTTTTTTGGGCTTGTTGGTAGTTCAGGTCTTCTTGAATGGCGCCAAAATTTTGCAGTGCCTGGTCTAGGTCTTCGCCTTGCCATGGGGAAAATGAATCGGTCAAACCATTACCATTATTAGCCATGGGTTATAACAATTCATCCATGAGGCTCATCACCGCAATACAGTCATCGGCAAGGGGCTCATCCCTGGGATGGCGTTGGTGATGGGTAACCCAAAGATCCCGCAGGGCGATGAGTTTGAGGCTATTTTCCGCAAAGGTTGTGGCGATCGCCTTAGCACCGGGGAGATAGCCCGTGGCTCCGAGGTCCATTAGAGCAGAGCGTCGCAATTGTAAATCCTTGCCCTGGAGGGCCTGAATCAGGCGATCGCCGTACTGGGCATCCTGGGTGAGCTGATAGAGAGCGCGGGCGGCCGCGTAGGTTATTTTGGGCGAAAAATGCTCTAAAAACGGAATCAACATTGATATTGCCGCCGTTGCCTGGAGAGACCCCAGGGCTTCAATCACCGCTTCGTAGGGCTGGGTCAGATGGGGTTTATTATCCATGGGCTGGGCGGCATCGGCTCCCCCTTCTAAAAGGTCTAAAAGTGCTGGAATTGCCCGTTGATCCTGGAGTTGTCCCAGGGCTTGGGCGGCGGATTCTCGCACATAATAATCCTCACAATTCAGGGACTGAATTAAGGTTGGCACCGCTGTCAAATCACCCAATTTGCCCAGGGCCTTAGCGGCATTGCGTCGGAGCGGATAACCCCCATCCGGTGATCGGTCAGTCTCATCCTTGAGGGCAATGAGAAGAGCCGAGACTGCCGTGGCATCCGTTACGCGAAAGCGACCAATCCACCAGGCGGCATAATAGCGAGCACTAGAATCCTCGGTTTGTTGAAGATTGGCCAGGGCCAATTCAACCGAATAGGTGACGGGGGAATCTAGGGGGGGCTCAGTCATGGAGGGGAAAATTAGAAGGCTTTCCCATGATTTTAAACGTTTTTTTTGGGAAGACGAGGACGAGCCGAAGCCGAAAAATGCGACATTTCAGTCTAAAGTGTCAGGACAGAGGTTGATTAAGATTATTTTGGCAGGGGGCCATTGATAGATAAGATGGAAATGCTCTTTTCTAATTATCGGAATTCCTGTGGAAGTTTTTGTTTACCATACGCCAGAATCAACCCCGCCCGATAGTCTCCCTGATTGTGCTGTTGTGATCGACGTTTTGCGGGCAACCAGTACGATCGCCACAGGATTAGAAGCTGGAGCCAAAGCGGTACGAGCCTTTAGCTCCTTGTCTGAGTTGATGACGGCCAGTGAGCAGTATCCTGCCCAGGAGCGATTGCGAGCCGGCGAACGAGGCGGTGCCAAGGTAGAAGGCTATGATTTGGGGAATTCGCCCTTGGATTGCACACCCGAATTAATGGCGGGAAAACAGCTTTTTTTGAGTACGACCAACGGCACCCGCGCCCTACAGCGGGTAGAAGGCGCCACAACATTGATCACAGCAGCCTTAATTAATCGTCGTGCGGCTGTTGACTATTTACTCAAGGCCGAACCCAAAATCCTCTGGTTATTGGGGTCTGGCTGGGAAGGCGGCTATTCCCTCGAGGACACCGTCTGTGCCGGGGCGATCGCCGCTCATTTGTCCCAAGCCGGCAGTTACCGAGTCGGTAATGATGAAGTCATCGCCGCCATTGCGCTGTACGAACGCTGGAAAGATAATTTGCTAGAGCTTCTGACCCAAGCTAGCCATGGTCAACGGCTACTGCGCCTCGGGGGAGAGGCGGATCTGCGCTATTGTGCCAGCCTGGACATTTTGGATAGTCTGCCCATCCAAAAATCGCCGGGGATTTTAGTTACCCTGGAGTCTTTTATCTAAATATCGGGCCAAATAAAATCTTCCAGCTGAGCAAGGGCGAGGGTTAGCTCATCATTAATGATCTGGGCATCAAATTCATGACTAACGGCTAATTCCTCTTGGGCCTTGACCAAACGTTTGGCGATCGCCGCTTCGCTATCTTGGCCACGACTGCGGAGTCGATTTTCCAGTTCTTGAGTCGAAGGGGGCAAAATAAAGACGCGCCGGGCTTGGGGAAAACTATCTTTTACCTGCCGAGCTCCCAGGACTTCGATTTCCAAAATAACCGTTTTACCCAGAGCGATCTGGGATGCGACTGGAGCCTTGGGCGTGCCATAACAATTGCCCGCATACTCCGCCCATTCCAATAATTGCCCCTGCTGGATCCAGTCCTGGAATTGGGACTGACTCAGAAAATAGTAGGACTGTCTCTCAATTTCCCCCGGCCGAGGCGATCGAGTGGTGGCGGACACAGAAATAAAAACCTCAGGGTGGAGGGCCAGGAGCTCCTTAACCAAGGTCCCCTTGCCAACCCCACTGGGCCCGGTAATCACGATGAGTTGACCCGTTGCCATGGTAAAATTCGCCTAATTTCCGTTCAGATTAACGTCTTTGTTGCCCACAAAGCGATGGGCGACGGTTTCGGGCTGTATAGCAGACAAAACCACATGACTTGAATCGGTGATAATGACTGCGCGGGTACGACGCCCATAGGTCGCATCCACGAGTTGTCCCCGTTCCCGTGCATCGGTAATAATACGCTTAATCGGGGCTGACTCTGGGCTAACAATGGCAATAACGCGATTTGCAGAGATAATATTACCAAAGCCAATATTAATGAGTTGTATTTCCATGGTTTAATTTCGATAGTATAGATGTGAGAAGTTAATAAACGCCGATTTGCATTGGCAAACATCGCTTGATATATAATCGCTTATTTTGCTCCATTTTGACGATTTATCTCAGTTTTCTTGAAAATTAGTGATACTTCCCTCTAGTAAAGGAGAGATCAATGACTCGCAAAACTACTAAATCAAAGTTTAACCAGGTTTTTTTGCGTTTTTTATGAATTTGTCGGTTTTTGGGGGATTTTGTTTAGATTTTAAGTCACTCAGCGGATACCAGCTTTATGGTAAAAAAATATTATTTGGGTTTTGATCCCGGACGAGATAAATGCGGGGTTGCCGTGATGACTGAAACCGGTCAGGTTCTCTACCACGAGGTGGTTGCAGCGGATAAGGTTTTAGCCGAAATGCCCCACCTCTGCGGACACTATGGTGTGACTCATCTAATTATGGGCAACCAAACCACGGCGAAGCAGTGGCAGGAAAAGCTCCGCCCCATTGTCCCAGCGGAGGTCCCCATCGCCCTGGTGGATGAGCGCAATAGTTCCGTGGAAGCCCGGGACCGCTACTGGCAAATGTACCCGCCCAGGGGACTTACCTGGTTATTGCCAGCGGGACTGCGGGTGCCTCCCCGTCCGGTAGATGATATTGTGGCTATTTTATTAATTGAACGTTTTTTGGCAGGACGGTAGAACCGATGGATTGGTGGAATAAGTTGCGGCATAATGCCCTGGCTCGTTTGGGGGCGGTGGTACTGATTATTTTCTATCTGGTCGTGATCGGGGCAGATATAATTGCGCCCTATAATCCCTACAGTTCTCAAGCCGATGGCTCGCTTTTACCCCCGACGATGATCCATTGGCGCAACCGCGAGGGAGCCTGGACCGGGCCAACGGTTTATCCCATCACCCAACGTCCCACGGATCTCAAAACTGGCGATCGCCCCTTAGACATCGATTGGCAAAATCCTTCCCCCGTGGTGTTTTGGGTGAAGGGGGAGCCCTATCAATTCTTACAACTCCGTTTGCCCCTGCCCCCGTCCTTTCAAGAGGTGGAATTATTTCCAGGCTTTAACGGCGATCGCCATTTATTTGGCACCCAGGGTCCCGGTAAGCTCAATCTACTGGGAACCGATGAACAAGGGCGGGATCAATTTAGTCGCTTACTCTTTGGCGGGCGCATTAGTTTATTCATTGGTCTGGTGGGCATTGCCATTTCCTTTCCCCTAGGACTGTCGATAGGCGGCATTTCTGGCTACTTTGGCGGCTGGCTCGATACGGTCTTAATGCGCTTGGTGGAAGTGCTCATGACCATTCCTGGCATCTATTTATTAGTGGCCTTAGCGGCGGTGTTACCCCCCGGTCTGAGTAGTGCCCAACGCTTTATTTTGATTGTGTTCATCACCTCGCTCATTGGTTGGTCTGGCTTGGCGCGGGTGATTCGCGGGCAAGTGCTGTCGCTCAAAGAACAGGACTTTGTCCAGGCCGCCAAGGCCATGGGCGCAACCCCCTGGCGGATTATTTTGAACCATATTTTGCCCCAAACCACCAGCTATATTATTATTTCGGCAACCCTAGCCATCCCTAGTTTCATTGTCTCGGAATCGGTATTAAGCCTGATTGGTCTGGGCATTCAACAACCTGACCCCAGTTGGGGAAATTTATTATCCTTGGCCACCAATGCCTCGATTTTGGTTCTGCAACCCTGGCTGATTTGGCCGCCAGCTTTGATGATTATTTTGACAGTTCTTTGTTTTAATCTTCTGGGAGATGGGCTCCGGGATGCCCTCGATCCCCGCAGTTTGGGCAAATCCCCGCAATAATTAACGTTGATCCTGGAGTTCTCGGATTTTATCCTCCAGCAATGAGCCAAAGTCCAAATGATGCAAATTCCCTTGGTTATTCTGCCAGGTGGCCACTAGACAGCCGAGCCTACCCACAGCGGCGATCGCCGTTATCGGTTCTGGCAGGTCAAAAGTTCCGACTTGAAAGCCCTCGTGGTCGAGCAACAATATTTGTCCTGCATTATTAGCTAAAAGATAGCCCCAGGGAAAGGGCAAAATAAACTCAGGTTCCAGACTCAGGGCCAGACGAGTCAGCTTGAGGGGTTGGAGTCGCAGGATAATGCCCGTGCTTTTAGAGCCTAATTCCACACCAAATAAATGATTGCGCGAAAAAGAGTTAAAGACAAATTTGCCCAATAATAGCCCCAAAGATACGGACTGAATTATCTTGCCGCGGCGGTTAAAAAGTTGTACCAGGCTCGCCTGGCGCGTTGCGGTTTTCAACAAAATTATCCGCAGACCGTGGCGCTGATCGATCGCCAAAACTTGGGAGGGAAAAGGAATCAAATCACCACGACTGACGGGTTGCCAGTGGGGTGCTTTAATCACCTGCATATTGCCCTGCTGGGGAGATTTTTCGTAGGTGGCAACACAGGCGCACCAGGCTCCTTGGGGGTCGAGGCCCCAAACGAAGCCCTGGGCCGACCAGCTCCATTTTGGCCCAGCAATGCGTCGTTTGATGGCATCCCGTTCTGTAAATTGATAAAAATGATAGCGCCCCTGGGATGAGTCCTTGGGAGCATTTATTTCCTTGCCCGCCACATTAATGCCTCGCTTATTCATTTGCAGGGACAAAATATGAACATTAAAACCAATTTCCCACTGGGCTTCGTAGGCTCCTTGCAATTCCACCGTGGGGTAGTGCCAACAACTGAGTTGATTGCCCAGGGCCAAATAGACTTTGTAGTCAACGATCACCAGATGATGAACCTTGAAAGCCAGGGGGTCACGTTGAGAAAAAATGACGGGATAGGGAGGGGGGGGAGTCACGACCCAAATATGGGAGTCCGCCGGGCTCGGGGCTAACGTTTGCCGACAAAGGGCGATCATCTCGAGCATGGCCTGGGCGCTGGCAAAGCGCTTTTGCGGTAGTTTTTCCAGAGCTTGGCTAATAATCGGTTTTAGACTCGCTGGAATCGTCTCCGGTAACGAAGGACGGAGATTGATGTGAGCCGCTTGTAATTCGCCGGGCAATCCCGAAAACGGGCGATCGCCCACGACCAATTCGTAGAGTAAAATACCCACCGCGTAGAGGTCTGATGCCGCCGAAAATTTACCATAAAAGCGCTCGGGGGCCATATAAGCGGGCGATCCGGTATAACCCTGGCCAAAGTTAGGGTTCCCGGTTATGGCCGTTAATTGGGCAATGCCAAAATCGGTGATCTTGGCCTGCCATCCCTGAGCGTTGGGTACTAAAAGAATATTTTCTGGCTTGATATCACAATGGATGATTTGCTTGCGGTGGGCATGCTCTAATCCTGCCAAAATTTCTTGGATTAGCCGTAATTTTTGGTTTAGGCTAACTTCTCCTCCGTTATCCATCAGATCGCGCAGTGTTCCACCTTCGCAGTATTCCATTACCAAATATCTGCCCGTGGCGTGGTATTCCAGGGCATAGCAATGGACAATGTGAGGGTGTCGCAGGGTGAGCAGGTAGGCCAATTCCCGCAGAAATTTATTAGTCGGGAAGGTTTGATGTTCTAAATCCTTGAGGGCATAGAGCCGACGGGAGGTGCGATGCACCGCGCAATAGACCCGTCCGAATTGTCCCTGACCAATCTGCCCGAGGATGCGATAGTGCGAAGGAGGTGCCAAGGGCTGGAGAGGCAATTGCAGAGAAGATGCCATAAAAAATGGGAGGACGGGTCAAAATTATTGTACCCTCCTCCTCTGATGGTTGTTGGTTATCGCTGCTAAATCCAGGCTCCGTCAGCCTCTAGCTAAATAAACTCTCGGCGGTAACGTTAATTTCCTCGACTAGCAAGGGTTGGAAGTGAGGGGCTTCGTCATCCTCGGAGCCGGCCACCGGAACCTCTTCTTTCTTAGCCGTATCGCCGGAGAAGGGTTCTTGCAAATCGTAGAATTCCTTGCCAAGTTCGCGGGCGCGGTCGTACTGTTCCAAGTCACCCTGGTCAAAGAACAACTTCGCTGCCTGGCGCAAATCTTCCACCGCCGGTTTTCGATCGCCAAGTTCAGCGTAGATAATGCCCCGTTGGAAATAGGCACCGGCCAGTTCTGCATCCAAACGAATGGCCGTGCTAAAGTCGCACAGGGCTTCTGGGCGATCGCCAAGGTTTTGATGACTCAAGCCTCGTTGATAATAAGCATCGGCCTGGGGAGCGGCTTCAAGGCTATGGGAACAATTTTCCATGTGGTGTAGCTCATTAACCACTGCCACTAACTCTTGATGACGTTGCGCTTCTGCCTCCACCACCTGCTGGGACTGTTCCTGGAGACTGGTCAATTGCTGTTGTAATTGCTCATTTTGTTGGGCCAGGGCTTCATTCAGGCTTTGCTGATGGCTGGTCTGGGTCTGTTGTTGCTGATCCAGGCGATCGCCGGTTTCCTGCTGGAATTTTTGCAGATAATCCGTCAGAGCCGCTTGGTGTTGATTGATTTGTTCGATGACTTGAGCCGTGGCCGTTTGTTGATTTTGCAACATCTGCTCCGCCAATTGTCGGCGATTGACCAAGTGTAGACCCACCGCCGCCGCCACCGGGATCGTTCCCGCCGCCACATTGCTAGTTACCGCCGCGGCGATCGCCCCACCGAGCAAACCGAGGGCGGATAAACCATCTAAAAGATTAGACTGAGACCCAACCGAGGCTTGGGTTACATTTTCGTTAACAGAATTTTCCATAATTGTTACCATTCCTTATCTACAAAACTGGGTAGAGATGAGTACAAAATCAGCCAAAGATAACCGTGGCCTGATGGGTCAAAAATCGACAATCAGACGTGGGGGTCGCCGCACAGAGCAAAACATAGCCTTGATCCAACTCTTCCGGCTTGAGAAAATCGAGCGCCTTATCGGATTGCTCCACTGTCCCTTCCTGGAGAATGCCCAAACAGTCGAAACAGGAAGCGGCACGGCAAGAATAGGGAAGCTCAACCCCCTGATCTTCTGCGGCATCAAGAATCAACTCACCTTCATCAACAACGATCGGGACACTGAGCCCGGTAGTTTCGTTAACCAGGGTTACCGTGTATTGTGTACTCATGGAGCGATTAAAATTGCTAAGGGTTAATTACTTAAAATGGTGTGATCAAGGCGAAGCGTGGGCAAGACCAAAGCCGCTTCTTCCGGGGTCAAAAATTCTTGGACAACGTCTTGAATGACTTTGTAGCTAATCTTGGCGTAGTCGGTGTAATTATAGGCACGGACAATGGTTTGATACCAAATCAAGAGTCCTTCCCGCAGACGGTCTAGATCATTGAATAGCATCGCCGTCATCGAACAACGAAAGACATTGGTCATATCACGCCGACAAATTTCCGTTACATCCCGATCGCCCATGTGAAAGGTGTCTTGTTTGAGGCCATGCTTCACTTCTTCCCAACGGACAATAACCTGCTCTTCTTGGTCGCGGATTTTTTCGTAGGCGTTCAACCGATGCTCCGCTGAGTCCAAATAATCCTGTAGGAATTGTAGTTCGGCATCGCTGGCGTAGCGACCATCGCTATCAATACTAAGACGAGTCAATTGCTTAAACATAGAACCTGATTCCTAATGAACGGTAGGGGATATTGATTTGAGTTTTTTTGGCTACCCTAGGCCTCTCGGGTTTTAGCCACATAATCCTTAGCTTCGACTTGGGTATCGTGCAGTTGGGAAATCATCGAGCGGGTAATCAGCTTGCCGGCTTCCACCAAGACTCCCCCGGTAATCGGGTGCAAGATATTGTCCTCGGCACGACGACCAATCAAGTCCTCGATGTTGTCGATTTCACTGATGTACATCCCAGAGGGGAGTTCCACCACAACTCCTTCGCCAATGACCCTTGCCTGACAAGCTAGACGAGAAAACTTGGTACAGGTGGTGATGACTTCGAGGGAACGTTGTTCACGCCGATTCAGGGGAGAAAGGCTCTCCATTCCCTGGGTGATATACACATGGCAGGTTGCACACATTCCTCGTCCGCCACATTCTTTCATCACTTGCAGGTCTTTACTCAAAAGGCCCGAGAGTAAATTATCGTTAGTTTCAATGGCAACGTTAACGTTGATCGGATCGAGTTTGATAGTTTTAGCCATGGGAATACCCTCCTTTGCTCAGCTTTGCTGACGACACAATAGTTCCATGATGGTAGCGTGATCATGGCCCTCCGTCAGCCAAGCGGGAACCGGCTTGATGCGCTCTGCTAGCCCAAGAATGAAGCTATTTTTTTCAGCGCCGAGGGACTCACACAAGGTTTGTTCGCAATGGAGAGCTTGCCCGGTAAGTTGGCTAAAAAAGGCACTTAAAATGCCCGCCTCAATGAAGCCCATGGCCCGTTTGCCCTGGGGAGCCGTTGCCACAAAGGGGGAATTAACGATTTCAGCAACCAAAAATCCCTGTTGATAATATTTAAGGTCTATCTCTAGCACTCCCCAGCCGTGGGACTTCCAGCACTGCTTAAAGCATTGCAGAAACTGCACCATTTCCATTTGTTGCAGGGGCTGTTCGTAGTAGGCCGAGAGTTCATCGTCAAAGCGTTTATAAAAGGCGGTTCCCCAGGTTTTGCCACAACTACGCAGAGCAACCCCCGCCCCACTGCCCAGTTCAGAATCTAGAGCCGTGAATAGGCCCTTGAGTAGGGTATCAGGGATAGCCAGTAAACGAGCGCCACTGCGGTTTTCCAGCAGTCCAAATTCATTGTCACCCTGGAGATAGACATCGGGGGCAAAATAGTTGCCTTTCAGGGGCCGAGACTGGATCAAATTATTAATATCAATCATGACTGGTCTCCTACAAGGACGGGGTTGGGCGCTTCGGGCTGGGCTTTGCCGAGGATAGTTGTCTCCGCTTGCACCAAGAAGGGATGCAGGAGTTTGAACTCGTCCGCCGACAAGAGTGCTTGCAGTCGGCTAGTGAGCAGGTGGGCTAAATGGGTCTCCACCGTTTGTAGTTCGTGGGCTTTCACCAGATCCCCGAGCCATTCCAAGAGACGGTATTGCAGAAATTCGGGGTTATTGAGCAACATAGCCATGGCACTGTAGCGCAAAACGCTGAGCCAATGGACGAGGGCTTTTTCCAGGCTCGCCGTGGGCGTATCGGTCAATTCTGTTTCCAGTTGATTGGCGATCGCCTGAAAAATAGCAACTTCATTGTCCCGGAGAGTCCGGTAGGCACTCAACCGCTCTTGCAGTAAACCGAGGTGTTTTTTGAAGGAGCCCACCTCGGGAGCTTGGAGATAATGGTCTTCGGCGCGGTGAAATAATCGCTCAAAGTCTTTTTGCATAATAAAAACCTAAAATAAACCAGATAAATCCGCTAAATCTAGACCAGATTTGGGAGCCGGCAAAAACGAAGGAGTCGCGGTGGAGGTCTTGGCCGGAGTAGGAAGCGTGACTAACCCATCCCGATTAAATCCCGAAAAAAAATCAGCCACTGAGGAAGTCAAGGAGCGCGGGGCGGCACTAACGGAGGAGTCTACCGTCAGAGTTGCCAAAGAAACTTCCGCTGGGGCGGTTTGGCCCGACCAATTTCCTTGGCCCAAAAAATCTCGCACCGACAGGCAAATCAAGGAGGGAATGGCCGCAATCTCCGCCGTTGTCGGGGTTGAACTGAGGACGGGTGCTTCCCCTTGCCAGTTGTAGCCGCCAAAAAAGGACGCTACACTCACCCCCGCCCAATAGGCTTGAGGGCTCATTTCAAATACTCTCCGTGGGCAAGTTTTGTTTCAATATCGGTGGCATTGGCGCCTTCATTGAGCCAGAAAGTGGCGGCATCGATGCGGTCTTGCTTGCCAATCAGGAATTTGCAATAGGTTTCTCCCATGGCGTAGCATTGGATTTCGATGCAATTGAGGGATTTTTTGACTAAACGGCTAAAGAATCCAGCCAAAAGTCCGGCGTAGATATGACAGACGGGTTTGCCCACATCTCCTAGGGTACGAGCAACCGCAGAATCAAAAATATCAACAAACAAGAAGCCGTTTTTCTGCTCACTCAAGTCGATGGCCCAGTTGCCCCAGCCTTGGGCAGTGAAGGGCCACCACCAGCCTTCTAGGACATAGTTAAGGTTAAGTTCATTCAAGGAACTAGTGTAACCAAATTCCGTCAGGAACCACTGATGGAAAAATTCCGCGTCGTAGTGACCCCATTCCTTGCCAATGTTGTACATCACCACGCTGGAAGCGTTGCCGACTTCTTCTTGCAAGCCATCGATCAGACCAATAATAAAGTCTTCACTGGTGAGAACATTGCGACAATTATTCCAATCTACGATGGAGCCAGTGCCCATCTGAAAACAGAAAAAATCTTCGACTTGATAGTGATGATGTTTACGGGGATGAATCTTGCGTAAACTATGTTCCAAGGGTGAAACTAGTTTTTGAGTCAATGGGGTCTCATTAATTGAGGTTAAAACCATGGATCGAATTCCCTCAAGGTTGTGGTTGGACGAAGGTCTATAACAGGCGATCACAATGATAGTAATCTTAAAAGAGTTACTAGGTGGATTCCTCTGTGTTTTTGAGGAAGTTTGCGCTTTCGGCAGACGTCTCTGCGTACTTTCCCTGAACGTCCCAGAGGATTTTGTTTAAAAATCAACTGGAACAAGCAACGAAAATACCTGCCAGTGAACCGGCTTTTATAGCTGGTCTAAAGTTAGCGGCATCGACGACCATCCGTTAACAACAAAAAATCAGATATATACAGTCATCTGATTATTTTTATTTGATATACTTTTGGCTACGATTATCTTCCCATATTTCATTCACAATTTCGACACATTTGCAACAAAACGTAGTGTCAAATATAGTCCGTTATATTTGTTCATAAAAGATTGTCTGGGTAACGTATTTTTAACAATACAATGAGTTAAAAATACCAAGGACGGACAGGCAATGGTGTTCAAAAAAGAAAAAATCTCGGTAAATCAGTATGCCGTGAATGGCACTGTCATCTTCACCACCAGCAACAAACTCACCGGACTAGGATTCCCGCATAAAGCCAACAGAGTTGAAAATTACCGCACCGCCTGGGCTCATGTCTTCTTGTCCCGAACATTGTCGAAAAAATGGACTCCGTTGCCCAATGAGTCTAACGGGGCAAAATCGTAAATAATTGTTAACTTTTATACCTAGTCCTCCCCAAGGATCTAAGATCTCGAATATTTAGTAATGTTAAGATTAAGAAATATAACGTTATCTTGTCTTGATTTTAATAATTCCTTTACCTGCGTCTAATTTAATCCTGTGACCCTACAGACTGTTTTCCCCTCGGATTCTGGCAATGAAATCGACCGCATCCTCCGCTACGACCCAACGGCGATCGCCCGCTACTACCGCTCCCGGCCCTGGCGTCTTGTCTGGAGAGCCATTACGGTTGTTGTCTCCTTCCTTTGGTTTCTAGGGCATTTGCTCCTAGACCATTGGACTCATCAATCCCAAGCTCACAAATCCCAACGTGCAAATGAACTGCGAGAGCTTCTGACCCGCCTGGGCCCAACCTTTATCAAAGTCGGTCAAGCCCTGTCCACCCGCCCCGATCTGATCCAACCCGATTTTTTGGATGAACTGATCAAACTCCAAGACCAATTGCCCCCCTTCGATAATGAACTCGCCTTTCGTATCCTTGAGCGAGAATTGGGCATGGCGGTGGATGATGCCTACCGACAAATTTCGCCCCATCCGGTGGCGGCGGCCAGCCTAGGCCAAGTCTATCGAGCCGTGCTCTTTACGGGGGAAGAAGTGGCGGTCAAAGTCCAACGTCCTCAACTGCGAGAAATTTTAACCCTGGACCTTTGTTTAATGCGCTGGGGTGCCGAAAAATTTGGCTTTTTGTTGCCCCTGAATATGGGTTATGACCTAAGCCTGATTGTGGATGAGTTTGGCATCAAACTATTTGAAGAAATTGACTACCTCAATGAAGGGCGCAATGCCGAAAAATTTGCCGAAAATTTCCACAATGACCCGGATGTCAAAGTTCCTGCTATTTATTGGCAATTTACTAGTACTAATGTATTAACCCTGGAGTGGATTCGCGGCTTCAAACTTAACGAAACTGACAAAATCCGAGCCGCTGGTATCGACCCCAATGAAATCATCAAAATTGGAGTAACAGCGGGACTACGCCAACTGCTAGAGCATGGCTTTTTCCATGCCGATCCCCATCCGGGTAATTTATTTGCCACCATTGACGGGCGCATGGCCTACATTGACTTTGGCATGATGGACCAGTTGGAAACTTCGACCAAAGAAACGCTGGTCAGTGCCATTGTTCAACTCATTAATAAAGATTACCCCGCCTTGGCGGATGACTTTGTTAGTCTGGGATTTTTGTCCCGAGATACCAACATTCAACCGATTATTCCGGCTCTGGAAAAGGTCCTCGGCTCAGCCCTGGATAGAACTGTCGGTGATTTCAACTTCAAGACTATTACCGATGAATTCTCTGAGCTTATGTACCAGTACCCCTTCCGGGTTCCCGCTAAGTTTGCTCTGATCATTCGCTCCCTGGTGACCCAGGAAGGCTCCGCCCTGAGCCTTGACCCAAGTTTCAAGATTGTAGAAGTGGCCTATCCCTACGTGGCGCGTCGTCTCTTGACCGGGGAGTCCCCCCAGTTGCGACGACAGTTACTCAATGTCTTGATCAAAGACGGCAAATTCCAATGGCAACGCCTAGAAAGTATGCTCTCCATTGCCCGCTCAGACAGTAAATTTAATTTATTGCCCACGGCTCAACTCGGATTGCAGTATTTGATGTCCGACGAAGGGCTATATTTGCGTCGTCAATTGCTCTTAGCCTTGACCGAAGATGACCGACTGCATACCGCCGAAGTGCAACGGCTCTGGAGTTTGATCAAAGATGAATTTAAGCCCCAGGAGATTTTTTCGGTGGCGCTCAATGCTATCCGCGATTTTTCGGTTACGGGCGTTACAACTCTAATGTCTCAAACTCCCGTTGGCTCTAGTCGTTAGTGCCACTGCGTTCTAGTTTGCTATGATTTCCTTTGGCTTATCTACCCCCAATTTTTCATGTATTATTTACCCGAACCGCCCTATTTCTTAGTTTTTGTGGGATTGTTTACAGGGATTACCTGTGGACTCGCCTTTGAAGCTACCCTCAAGCAAAAGATTCAAGTTTGGCTGAATACTCCCAATAGTAGTCTCAAGGATCTTGACTTGCAATTACCCTTTTTTGGAATTTGTGTCGGCATTTGCGTCTTTTTGTCGTCCGGGGTGGAAATTTTTCTGGGCAGTCGGTGGGTTTCCTACGCGATTTCGTTACCGATGACAATTTTAATCGCCGCTCTGGTCTGGCGACAATTGGATAGTTTACTCAAACAACTCAAGGCCGGTGGCTCTAAGGCGATCGACTTAGACGTTTTTTGATGACCCTGGTGACTAATTCTAGGACCATTGACCTCGCGAGTGCTGAGCAAACCCAGCAGTTGGGAGAGGGTTTGGCCCAAGTCTTGCCCGCAGGAACGGTGATCCTACTCAAGGGTGACCTAGGCGCAGGAAAAACAACCCTGGTGCAAGGGTTAGGTCGAGGGCTAGGAATTTCCGATACCATTGTTAGTCCCACCTTTACCCTGGTGAATGAATACGTGGAGGGGCGTAGGCCTCTCTATCACCTCGACCTCTATCGGTTATCTCCGGCGGAGGTAGACGCTCTCTTTTTGGAACAATACTGGCAAGGGGAGGAGTATCCCCTCGGTTTGACCGCCATTGAATGGTCGGAGCGAATGTCTGTGCTTCCTTGCCATTATCTAGAAATTGAGCTGACTCAAACAAAATCTGGACGCAGTGCCCGCCTAACCTGGGTGGGGCCTAGGGGTGAAGCGGATGACTGGATAGGTAGCTCAATAGCCAATTTACTGCGATGGCTCGACGAGTGTGGCGCGGGGTAAATTCTCCGATTTTGTAGCCCTGAAAGCCTAAGCGTTCCTTCAGTAGTTGTTTGTGGGCGCTGGGAATGGAGCGAGTTAACTTCACCGTGGGCGGACGATTGGCAATAAAGTCCGGTGGCTGGGGGTATTCGATCCGCCAGGATTCTTCCACTTGACTAGTATCCCAGGTGCCCCGCTCTGGGTCGTAGCGGTAGCCAAGATGGTGGGCCAGAAGCAGATTGACGGTTTCATCGCTGATCTCTTGGTTGAGAATGGCCCAAAAGGTGTCGGAGGTCAGGGAGGGTAAGGATTCCATGGCTCAGGAGTCTAAACGGCGTAGGGGCTCGAAACGGGGGTCGAGGATTTTAGGGCCCATACCCGGAAATTTAACAGCCAGGTTGACTTTACGAGCATCCCCTAAAATATGGGTGACGGTTCCTTCCCCAAAATTGGCGTGCAACAGGCGATCGCCAACGGTCCAGGCCAAGTCAGCTTGGGCGGCTTTGCGGCTTGAGGCAGTTGTTTTAGCTGGGGTCATCTTGGTTTGACGGGCGGGGACATTGCGTTGCAGAAGCTCGGGCGGTAATTCTTCAATGAATTGGGAGGGAATTTTGGTTTCCCGTGACCCCCAAACGTAGCGTTCCTGGGCGTAGGAGAGAAAAAGCTGTTCCTGGGCGCGGGTAATCCCCACATAGCAAAGACGACGCTCTTCTTCGAGGGAAAGAGGATCATTCAAGCTACGGGCATGGGGACAGGTTCCCTGCTCTAATCCCACCAAAAAGACCACCGGAAACTCCAAGCCCTTGGCGGAGTGCAGGGTGAGCAGAGAGACTTTTTCACTGTCTTCTTCTAGGTTATCTAGCTCTGAAGCCAGAGAAGCATTACTCAAAAAGCCGAGGAGACTCGTATCTTCATTTTCTTCCTGGTACTGAATAATAGCATTTTCTAGTTCGGCCAAGTTCGCCAAACGGTTATCGGCTTCTTCAGTGCCTTTTAGTTTCAGTTCATCGACATAGCCGGACAATTCCAAGACAGAATTGAGAATTTCTGAGGCGGTGCGCTCGCTGAGTTGTGCCTGGATGGTTTGCAACATTTTTACAAACTTCTGAGTCGTTTTGGTCGCCCGTCCGGCCATGGTATTAACGGAGGTTTCATCCTGCAAAATCTCCCAAAGCGGAATCTCTAACTCCCGGGATGCGGTTAGTAGATTATCGATGGTGGATTTACCGATACCCCGGCGGGGGGTGTTGATAATTCGCAACAGGCTGACGGTATCCGCTGGATTGGCTAAGACCCGTAAATAGGCGATCGCATCTTTGATTTCCAGGCGGTCGTAAAATTTAAACCCACCAACAATATTGTAGGCAATATTATTTTTAATCAGTTCATCCTCAAAGGGACGAGATTGGGCATTGGTGCGATAGAGAATGGCAAAACTACCTAGGGTTAGTTCGGGATTATCGTGTCGTAATTGTCGGATTTTTCGCATCACAAATTGAGATTCATCCCGTTCATCATCGGCTTTATAACAATAAATTGCTTCCCCTTGCCCTCGGGTTGCTTTTAGGGTCTTATCAATGCGCTGACTATTTTGCTCGATCAAAAAATTCGCCGCTTCTAAAATATTTTCCCGCGAACGATAATTTTCTTCTAGCTTGACCATGGTCTGGGTTTGATCATCGGCTAAGCCATCGCCAAAATCCGTTTGAAAATTGAGTAAAATGGTGAAATCTGCCATACGAAAGCTATAGATAGATTGGTCTGCATCACCTACTACAAAAATAGAACGATTTTGCCATGACCACTCATTTTTCCGTGGTTCGCCATTGGTGGCTAGTAAACGAATCAGCTCATATTGAATACGATTCGTATCTTGGTACTCATCCACTAGTATATGGGAGAATTGCCGGTGCCAATAGCCTAAAATGGTTTCATTTTGTTGAAATAAACGGGTGGGGATTAAAATCAGGTCATCAAAATCCAAGGCGTTATTAGCCACGAGTTGGGATTGGTATTCTTGATAAACTTCGGCGATCACACGCCCCTTATAGCTGGGGTTGTCTTGGAGGTACTGATCCGGAGAAAGTCCTAGGTTTTTGGCATTACTAATTTGGTAACGAATGGAGCGGGGTTCAAATTTTTTATCATCGAGATTCAACTGCTTAGTTGTGATACTTTTAATCAAACCTTGTACATCACTTTCATCAAAAATCGAAAAGCTTCTTGTCCAAGATCGGCCGCGCTCATCTTGATATTTATTAATGTCAAACCGTAGAACTTTAGAGAATAAACTATGAAAGGTGCCAATCCAGAGTTTTTTGGTGATAGTTTTATAGACTTTTGAACTCAGTTGCTTTTGTTCGTAGGTTCCTAATAATTCGTAACGTTGGCCATACTGCTGTTGGGCAAGGTCCTGAACAAAAACCATTTCAATGCGTTCTTTCATTTCCTTGGCGGCTTTATTGGTAAAGGTCACCGCCAGAATATTTTCAGGATCAACTTGATGTTCACGAATTAATTGGGCAATGCGACAGGTCAAGGCTTTTGTTTTTCCTGAACCGGCTCCTGCTACCACCAATAGCGGGCCGCAATAATGTTGGACGGCTCGGCGTTGGGAAGGGTTTAATTGGGCGAGGAAATCAGGAAGAACAGTCATGGTAACCAGGAAAAAAGATACTGTAAGTAGGTAAATCTCAACTAAAAATTTAATGCCCTACTACGAAAAAATATCTTTTTATCATACCCAATCCCCGTTACTTTCGTCGGACAAAATCAAGGTCTCCAGCTCTTGGGCAGAACTTTTCGGCGCGATTGACGTCAAAGCTAAATTTCTCCTTTACAATGGTAAGTGGCGGAGACATAAGTTTCCGTTCACTCCTCACACCACACTCCGCCTAGACGATGTCCGGGCGGTTTCTTTTTAGGATTTTCGTTCACCGGACAGGAATACGCCCCTTAGAACTGTGACAAAACATAAATAATTCCTAAGTTTCGCTATTTTTTTAGTAGAAGATGCACTCTTTTCGCTATGGTAGAATTCTAGACATTGCGATCATAAGGATTAAGGATTTCCAGTATGAGTGCTACGCCTCAAGTAACAGATGCAAGCTTCAAAGATGATGTATTAGATAGCGAACTTCCTGTGCTCGTTGACTTTTGGGCCCCTTGGTGTGGTCCTTGTCGAATGGTTGCACCTGTCGTTGACGAAATCGCTCAGCAATACATCGGTAAGGTAAAAGTCGTTAAATTAAATACCGACGATAACCCTAATACGGCAAGCCAGTATGGAATTCGAAGCATTCCAACTCTCATGATTTTTAAGGGAGGACAAAGAGTCGATATGGTTGTCGGAGCCGTTCCGAAAACAACCCTTGCCAGTACCTTAGAAAAGTACTTGTAAACTTTTTGGTTGGTTATAGGTTTGACAGGATCTTAACTCTTGCCCAGGACTGAAATCTTGTCAATCCTTAAATATTTGGGGCGAAGTGTTGTAATGAGACTTTGTCCTTTTTTTGTTGCATAGAGCTAGTTGCCGCTATTCTAAGTTATTTATGAGTATTGATTCCTCCCTTTCCCAGACAATTCCTCTAGAGCAGATTCGGTTTAATGACCAGGGTCTGGTGCCGGCGATCGCCCAGGATTATCTCGACGGTACGGTGTTGATGTTGGCTTGGATGAACCAGGAATCCTTGCAAAAAACCCTGGAAACCGGCGAAGTCTGGTATTGGAGCCGTTCACGCGAAGAACTCTGGCACAAAGGGGCGACATCCGGTCATTTTCAACGAGTCAAAGCCATGCGCTATGACTGTGATAGTGATGCCCTCTTAATTAGCATTGAACAGCTTGGGGATGTGGCTTGTCATACCGGCGAGCGGAGTTGTTTTCATCAAGTCAGTGAACAAAAATTGGCTCCTCCGGCGGATATGCTATCCGAAGTGTTTGCCGTGATTGCGGCCCGGCGCGATCATCCCAGTGAGCAATCCTACACCTGCAAATTATTGGCGGGGGGGGATAATAAAATTCTCAAAAAAATTGGCGAAGAAAGTGCGGAGGTGGTCATGGCCTGCAAAGACGATGACCCCCAGGCGATCGCCAGTGAAGTGGCAGATCTCTTTTACCATACCCTGGTGGCCCTTGCCTACCATGGCGTAGAGTTGCGGGATGTTTACCGTCAACTGGCCGCGCGACGGGGCTAGGTGGTGTACTCGGCATTAATCCGCACGTAGTCATAGCTGAGGTCACAGCCCCAGGCGGTACCGACTCCTGAGCCATTGCCCACACAGACTGAGATTAATACCGTGTCATCTTGGAGATAGATGCCGGCCGCCCGATCTTTGAGGTACTGACTCGCGGCAGGGCGGTCAAAGTTTAGGGGTTGCCCATTTTCCATCAAGAGAAAATCTCCCAATTTTATTTGCAGGTCTTCTTGACGAAAAACGACACCGGCTCGACCCGCCGCGGCGGCGATGCGTCCCCAGTTGGGGTCACGGCCAAAGATGGCGGATTTGACTAGAGAAGATCCGGCGATTGTCCGAGCGATTTTACGGGCGCCCACGGCATCGCTGGCGCCACTCACTTGGACTTCGATTAAACAAGTCGCCCCTTCCCCATCTCTGGCGATCGCCTTGGCCAGGTATTCACACACCGCCGTTAACATGGCTTCTAGTTTTTGGGCATTGGGGCCCATTTCGGTGATGGCAGGGGTGCGGGATTCTCCATTAGCTAAGGCGATTAAACTGTCATTGGTGCTGGTATCCCCATCCACGGTGATCTGATTAAAACTTTTATCCGCCGCTCGGCTCAGCATTTGTTGCCAGAGGGAGGTGGATACCGCCGCATCACAGGTGATAAAGGCAAGCATGGTAGCCATATTGGGGTGAATCATGCCCGACCCCTTGGCAATGCCTCCTAAGCGCACGAGCCGCCCATCAATCTGGGTTTCCATGGCGATCGCCTTCGGGACAAGATCCGTCGTGATAATAGCTTGGGCCGCGGCATCTCCCCCGTGTTCCGAGAGGGCGGCTATCACCTGGGGAATCCCCTGGTGAAGTAGATTCATTTTTATGCGTTGTCCAATCACCCCCGTAGACGCGAGGAGCACGGATTCGGGGGATACATTCAGAGCATCGGCGACCCATTGGGCAGAGTCCTGGGCATCCGTCCAGCCTTGACTGCCGGTGGCGGCATTGGCTTGGCCGGCATTGACTAAAATAGCTCTGGCACTGGCTTTGCTCTGTAAGCGTTGACGGCAATAATCGACACAGGCGGCCCGCACTTGACTGGTGGTGAAGACCCCAGCGGCGATCGCCTCGGTTGCCGAATAAATCAAAGCTAAATCGGGAGCGCCGGAGGGCTTTAGACCAGCGGTAATGCCGGAGGCAGTGAATCCTTTAGGCGCAGTGATATTACCGTCAATAACGTACCAATCAGTCATAGGAAAGGATGAAATCTTGATTAGCCAATGATTATAGCAACTCTAGACCCGATCACCCGCAGGGTCTCAGTAATTCTTTATGGCACGGGGATTAACGCCGAGGAGAATAAAAAAGTACCGGAAACCAACTTTGTACTAAAATATTATCCGCTAAGCTATTCACCGCCCAATCCAATAAATTACTGCGATAATTAGCAATGGTGATCGCGCTGATATCTTCGACAAAGGCCACATCCAAGACCTGTTTAAGGGGATTACCGGAGCGAACGTCAGTTGTAACCTTCAGCCCAAAACCTTCTAATTCGATTTTAATCTGACCGAGTTTCTGCTCGGCTTGACGCATCCGCTCCGCCATTAACTCCGGTTGTCGAGCCATGTCTTCGACCACCCAAAGCAGACGGCAAGATTTCACCGTCAAGTGGGGACTCTCTTTGAACCGTTGTTTGAGTCGCGTTAACAAATAGTTTGCCGCCGGACTGTCATCGTAGGGGATCAGTAAATGTTGCCAGAGATGTTGACAACGCAGGGTTAATTCTTCGGTGGTGTAGGTAGAAATGAGTTGAGGACGCAAAACCAGAATGGGAATTTCCGTTGCTTTGGCGATCGCCAGGGTATGACTGCCAAAAATTTTGCTTTCTAAATTACTGCGAATCGCCATGCCCGTAATAATCAGATCAATGGCATCCCGTTCAATCACCTGCTGAATATGGTCTAGGTAGCGTTGGGACGAGACTTCAACTTTGACCTCGACCCCCGTCGGAATATTGACTAGGGAAGAGGATAACTGCTCCTTGGCGACATTCAATTTTGATTCATCAATACAGACGATGTGTTCATCTTCCCAGACCGAAACCGTATGCAGAAAAACAATGCGGGTTAACCCTGTCTGGGCCAAAGCCTCGACAAACCGGGTAAACCGCTGGAGTCCGTCTGAGAAGTCCGTGCAAATTAGGCAGTGTTGAAACATAAATAAACCGACTCTCCCTAGTGATCACTACCCCATCATATCGACTTCTGGGGATGCTAAACTTTGGTGGCCCGGTTAGCACTGGCTTCCACTTCCCGCACTTTTTTGCCACGCCAGAGCAAACGAATGGGAGTCCCTTTAAACCCTAACTGCTGACGAAATTGCCCTTCAATATAGCGGCGATAATTGTCATTAAAACGAGCGGGGTCATTGACAAATAAGGCGATCGTCGGCGGCTGGGCCGAGACCTGGGTGCCATAGTAAATTTTGCCCTGCTTGCCTTGGCGAGTCGTAGGGGGAGAATGCCAGCTCACCGCTTCTTCTAAAACTTCATTAATCACCGAGGTCGTAACCCGACGACGATGACTTTCGGCGGCAATATCCACCACGTCCAAAATCTTTTGCACCCGTTGCCCTGTTTCGGCACTGACAAACATGATTTCTGCCCATTCCATGAAGTAAAGGCGAGAAAGTAGATTTTTTTGGTGGTCATAAATTGTATAGCCGTCTTTTTCCACTGCATCCCACTTATTAACGATCAAAATAACGGCTCGGCCTTCTTCGATAATGCGCCCGGCTAATTTTAGATCCTGGTCAGTCACGCCATCCAGCACATCCAGCACAAATAAAACAACATCGGAGCGTCGAATGGCTTTAAAGGCACGATTAATACTAAAAAACTCGGCACCATAATCAACATTTTTTTTACGACGAATCCCGGCGGTATCAATCAATCGATAGCGTTGCCCGTTTTGTTCCACAATCATATCGATGGCATCGCGGGTGGTGCCAGACACCGGACTAACGATCGCCCGATTTTCTCCCGTTAGGGCATTCAATAAGCTCGATTTACCCACATTCGGGCGGCCAATAATGGCGACTTTAATTTCTTCGGGTTCTGAATCTAAATCAATGATGGGTAAATGAGGAATGAGCGCATCTAGTAATTCTCCTGTGCCACTCCCGTGGATGGCCGAGATAGGAAACGGTTCTCCCAAGCCCAATTCCCAAAATTGAGAGGCCTGGATTACCCCTTGGTCGGGGGATTCACATTTATTAACCGCCAATAAAACAGGAACCCGCTGTTGTCGGAGCCATTGGGCGATTTCTTCATCGCTGGGGGTGGGCCCGGTTTGACCATCCACCACAAAAATAGCGGCTTGGGCTTCGGCCAGCGCAAGCATGGCTTGTTCGCGGATTTGGGGCAAAAACTCGGTATCATCATCAAATACTAGCCCGCCAGTATCCACGACTTGGAATTCCCGGTCTAGCCAAAAGGCGGGGCGGTAGGTACGGTCACGGGTAATGCCCGGTTGATCGTGGACGATCGCCTGTTGGTTACCGGCTAGACGATTGACAAAGGTAGATTTACCGACATTGGGGCGGCCAATAATGGCAACAATGGGAAGAGGCATAGGACAGAAAAATTAATCAGCACAAATAAAAGCGAAAAAATGTAGCGGATACTGGGCAATAGGGGAAAGTCTTATTACATTTATTTGCAACAATAGTCGGCCAAGCTCAGCGCCGAAATTGCTTTTTTCGTCACATCGATCTTATTATAGGCAACTCACCCCGGCGATCGCCGCAAAAATTTTGGTCTTACCGTGACTAATGGGGATTAAGTAGCGATTCGGTTTTGGTTGTCCGTCGGGGGAGTCAGTCTGCTGAGAATTTCAGTCATGCGGTCGTCAATTCGCTCTACATGATGGAGATAGTCTGCCTGAGCTTCATAAAAATCAGCCTGGGCCGCCGCTAAGCGTGCCATCCACTCGAAAACATGGGCGCGGTCTTTAACCTGTATGTCCCTTATTTTTTTAAGATTTGCCCTGTCTTCATTGATGCTCTCGGTCAGGGATTGAATACTTTTTGCGTTTGATTCTATTAGGGCTTCAATGCGATCTAGCCGGTCGGAGTCGTCAGTCATGGGTGATTTTCCTGTTAGCTTGGGAATAAATGCAGGACTAGATTTAGTGTAGAAAATGACGCCGACCCGTGAAGAGCATCACCAGTCCCAGTTCATTGGCGGCGGCTATAGAATCATTATCCCGCAGGGAACCGCCCGGTTGCACGATCGCCGTAATACCCGCTTGGGCACAACTCCGCACAGAGTCATCAAAGGGGAAAAACCCATCACTGGCCAAAAAGGCTCCTTGGGCCTGCTCTCCGGCTTGTTGCAAGGCGATCGCCACTGATCCCACTCGATTCATTTGCCCCGCTCCGATGCCTAGGGTGCTTTTGTTTTTGCTCACCACAATGGCGTTGGATTTAACGTGTTTGCAAATTTTCCAGGCAAAGCGCAATTCTGCAATCTGCTCAGATGTGGGTTGTTTTTCCGTCACCACGTGCCAGCTTTGGGGGTCTTCCTCGCCATCATCGGCGGCTTGCAGCAAAAATCCACCGGCGATCGCCTTAATGGTTTGGCTGGGGCCGCTGAAGAGGTCGGGCAGGAGCAAAACTCGCAGGTTAGATTTTTTGGCTAAGATAGCCTCTGCCTCTGGGCTACAACTGGGCGCGACAATACATTCTAAAAAGGTTTGGGTCAGCAATTCTGCCGTGGCCGCATCAATGGTTTGATTGAGAGCGACAATACCACCAAAGGCGGAAACCGGGTCCGCCGCGAGGGCCTTCTGGTAGGACTCCACCAGGCTGGAGCCGAGGGCCACACCACAGGGATTGGTATGTTTTAAAATAGCGGTGGCGGGTTCATTTGCTTCAAATTCGCTGATAATGCGCCGTGCCGCTTCCAAATCAACTAAATTGTTATAGCTTAATTCTTTCCCTTGCAGTTTAATGGCGCTAGCCCAGCCCGATGCAGTATTCCCCGTTTGATACCAACCCGCTTCTTGGTGGGGATTTTCGCCGTAGCGCAGACCTTGGCGCAGGGTTCCACCTAGGCTAAAGCGTTGGTTTGTCTCAGGAGTTATTTGGGCAAAATAGGCGGCGATCGCCTGGTCGTAGGCTTGGGTCAGGGCAAAGGCTTCTCCCGCTAGCTTTTGACGCAGATTCAGGGGAATTTCGCCGGTTGCTCGCAATTGAGTCAAGTAATCTGAATATTGCTGGGGACTCGACAAAATCGTGGTGTGGGCAAAATTTTTGGCCGTAGCGCGAATCATCGCCGGGCCGCCAATGTCAATTTGTTCCACCGCCTCGGTCACGCTGACTCCAGGTTTGGCGATCGTTTCCTCGAAGGGATAGAGATTAACCACCACCAGGTCTAGGGGACGAATATCGTTCTGCACTAGGTCAGCCAAGTCTTGGGGCACATCCCGACGGGCCAAAATACCGCCATGGATGCGGGGATGGAGGGTTTTGACTCGACCGCCCAAAATTTCCGGGGCTCCGGTGTAGTCACTGACCTTAGTGACCGGAATGCCAGCGGCTTGCAAGGTTTTTCCCGTCCCGCCACTGCTAATTAGGTCAAACTGAAATTCTTCGACTAATTGTCGGGCAAAATCAACTAAATCAGTTTTATCAGACACACTGAGCAGAGCGAGGCGAGCCATGGATTCTCCGGGGAACGTTAAAAAATCAAAAACACTTCCCATTATCCAACGGAAGGCTTACGCCGCCACATCCAATTGAGCCTAATAGAGTTCTTCAAGAATAAGCAGACATGAGAGAATGAAGAAGCCCGAGTTACCAGTACATATAGTGGATCAGAGCTTTTTCAACCGAATTCTGCATCTGGTAGATGCTCGTCCAAAAGAGGGCAAAAGAATGATTGGTTTGGGTAGCACAGCTCTATGGGAGTTATGACAACGAGTCAGTGAAATGGTTCGAGAGGAGGGGCAACATCGGGTAAACGACTCAGTCCGCAAACGCCAGACAGGGGGAGGGTGCAAAAAAGAAGCTGAGGTACTATGTCGACTTCTGGTAACACTGCTCTATTCTAAGGCAACATTGGACGATGCAAGCTTTAGCAGAAACGATTGGATGCGCCGAATCGACGGTGTGGAACTATATCCATGAGATGCTACCTTATCTTCGGAAAGGTTTGCCCGCCAGTTTGTTAGAGCAATGACAACAAGAGTGCGACAGCGTCGAACGGGCAGAACTAGAGGGGGGGGTGGCGTCGTTACCGGAGGGCGATCGCCGGTTCAACGACCTGGGAGCTGGTGAGCAATACCTTAAAAGGTCTAGCCCAGAGGGAAGCATTAGATCTATCAAATGTAAATTATGGCCGTGACTGTTGCGAATCCTCACTGCAAAACATTATGGGGACTCTTAACCGCCACCAAGCCGACTGCATTCTGGCGATCAGCGGAGGTAAAGCCCTAGACCTAGGCAAACTCGTTGCCCATCATCACCATTCCCACCTCAGCGGGCACCTGTGCGGCCTGGACGGCATTGTCTAATGTTTATAGCGAAGACGGTGCCTTTCAGTACGATGTCAGCTTATCTCGTTGCCCGGATGTGCTTATCCTCGACTACGACTTGATTCAAACGGCCCCCGCCCGTACCTTAATTGCTGGCATCGGCGACGCGATCG
>JBGSZT010000059.1:0-22310 GCA_041750255.1 Synechocystis sp. | reverse complement strand
GTAGAGCTCCATAATAGTCCTGGCTGAAGTGATTTATATCAGCCAGTTTCGGACATCTTGGGCCGCTTCGGTCACGGCATGTCCGTTTTCCTTCTCTTCATCCCGCTAGTCCACCGAGAACTTCCCACTGTCCAGTTTCTAACTCAATCCAAAGAAACATCAACATGCTAAACCCAAAGCAAACTCCTAGTTCTTCTAAACTCAACCAATGGGTCCCAAAGAAGTTTCTAAAGGGTTCAAAGTAGACTAAAAGGAGTTGCAGTAGAGATGTCAAGGTCACAGCGCCCAGGATATAGGGGTTAGAAAAAGGGTTTAGCTGTACGATCAGCCGCGTATCGGACCTTACGGCCAAGGCATGACCCATTTGAGCTAAACAAAGGGTGGTAAAAACCATGGTTTTCCATCGGTCTGGATCGCCGGCTTGATGGGCGTGGTCGTAGGCCCAAATCATCAAAATAATGGTCAAAATAGCGAAAATAACGCCGATTCTAAGCATATAGAAGCCAAGACCCCTTGAAAAAATACTTTCCCGTGGATCGTAGGGAGGACGACTCATCACATTGGGTTCCGCCGGCTCCATGGCCAGAGCTAGGGCGGGTAACCCATCGGTGACCAGGTTCATCCATAAAATTTGCAAAGGGGATAAGGGTACACCTCCCAATCCCAACAGGGGAGCCGCCGCAATCACTAAAACTTCTCCGATGTTACTGCCGAGGATGTACTTGATAAATCGGCGGATGTTATCGTAAACCACTCGTCCTTCTTCGGTTGCGGCCACAATGGTAGCAAAGTTATCGTCCAGCAAAATCATGTCGCTGGCTTCTTTGCTGACATCGGTTCCAGTAATGCCCATGGCAATGCCAATATCTGCCTGCTTCAGAGCGGGAGCATCATTGACCCCATCCCCGGTCATGGCCACAAATTGCCCTTGATTTTGGAGGGCATGGACAATCCAGAGTTTATGTTCTGGGGCAACCCTGGCATAGACACTCACGTGCTCCACCAGGCGATCGAGTTCTATCTGTCCTAGCATTTGCAAATCCTTGCCGGTCAAAATTTCTTCCCCTGGTTCTGCAATGCCCAAATCGTAGGCGATCGCCTGGGCGGTGAGTTGATGGTCGCCGGTGATCATAATTGTTCGAATTCCGGCGGCTTTGCACTGTTGTACGGCAATTTTGACCTCTGGGCGCGGAGCATCAAGCATCCCAACCAGTCCTAACCAAATCAACTCTTTTTCTGCATCGTCAAGGTTGCTGTCGGGTAAAGAGCGATGGGCAAATCCTAGAACTCGGAGTCCCTTTGCGGCCCATTGGTCATTGGTTTGCAGGATGGCTTGGCGACGTTCCTCGGTTAGGGTTTCGGTGGTTTCTCCTCGTTGTTGATGCGTACAGGCTTCTAATAAAACCTCCGGCGATCCTTTACTGAAGACTAATTTTTGGCCCGACTCTAGGCCATCATGGACAATAACCGCCATGCGTTTACGTTCTGACGAAAAGGGAATTTCCGCTAATCGAGGCATTTTTTCACTGAGGACTTCCCGATAAAGCCCTGCTTTGGACGCAAGGGTGAGTAATGCACCTTCGGTGGGGTCTCCCAAAATTTCCCACTGCTCCGCTCTCTTTTGCAAGATGGCATCATTACAAAGCACACAGGCCGTCAGCAGCAGTTGGGCCTCGGTTTCTATTTCACTGCTTGCGAGTTCCCCGCTGGTAATCTCTCCTAGGGGGCTATAGCCCTCTCCAGACACTTGGTAGGTATGCCCGGGCGTGGTGAACTTCTGCACGATCATTTTGTTCTGGGTTAACGTCCCCGTCTTGTCCGAGCAAATTGTGGTGACAGAGCCTAGGGTTTCGACGGCGGGAAGCTTACGAATCAAGGCATGGCGACGCACCATGCGCTGAGTGCCGATCGCCAGGGTAACGGTGACAACGGCGGGCAAGCCCTCTGGCACTACGGCTACCGCCATACTGAGGGACACCTCTAACAATTCTTCAAAATACTGCCAACCAGTCCGCATTACACCCACCAGCACAACCACCGCGACCAATGCCAGAGAGCTACTGACTAGGACATTTCCCAACTGAGTCATGCGCTGTTGCAAGGGGGTTGGCTCGGTTTCCACCGACTGAATCAGAGTTGCGATATGACCAATCTCCGTGTCCATGGCGGTTTTTGTCACCAAGACCGTGCCGCGACCCTGCACCACTTCTGTCCCCTGAAAGACTAAATTGAGGCGATCGCCGAGGGCCGCATCTGGACTGAGGATGATATGGGCTTGTTTAATGACGGCCTGGGCTTCTCCCGTCAGCGTTGCTTCCCGAATTTGTAGGTTTTGGGCTTCCAATAATCGACCATCGGCGGCCACTTGCACCCCGGCTTCTAGCATCATCACATCGCCGGGAACCAGTTCTTTAGCATCGATTTCCAGAATTTGCTCTTGTCGTAGAACCCGGACCCTCGGAGACGAGAGACGTTTGAGGGCTGCCAATGCTTTTTCGGCACGACTTTCTTGCAAATATCCCAAAAGACCATTCAAAATTACGATGGCAAAGATGGCGATCGCATCCTTGGGAAATACTCCTTTGCGGAGGTCAATGACCCCAGAAACCAGGGCTACGGCGATTAGCATTACCAACATAATATTGGTGAATTGCTCCCAGAGAATCATTAAGGGATGCCGACCCGCCACCTCTGTGAGTTCATTCCAACCAAAAATTTGCCGACGTTGCTCAATTTGAGCGTGGTCTAGGCCGGAGTTGGGATTGGTTTGCAGCACTTTCTCAGCGTCCTCTGGTGCCAGGGTATGCCAAGCGTAGTCATTGGGGTTAATAAAATTAGCAGAGTCAGTCGTGGTGGGAAAGGTCATGGGAAATTGTGTTTAAGACAAAGAATGACTAAGACCCTCAATTGCACCCTGCATAGGGTTCACCTGTGACGCGACGTGCATAATTACCACGCGGAAGCAAACCATACCCGAAATGCAGAAAGGGTCAGTAGAAATTAGATAGTGGGGAATATCACCAATTGATGGGTCTCAATTGATGCAGTCCACAAAATACAGATAAATTAAATGCTCAATTTTTCCACAGCGTTACTCAACTTTAGTACAGGTTTGATTTTGACAGTCTTGTCCTTAACTGAGTCCCTGAATAAAGTCAAACCATTGATTAACAATGTTGATTTATCGAGTCCTCCCTCAATGCCGACGGGGTTAGCTGACGGGCTAGAAATGAGAGTTTTTCTTCTCCGATTGACAGGAGATGCGCCCCAAGTTTGGTTCCCCCGTTCCTTGCGCTTTGATCGCTAGTACCAAAAACGCAAAAACTAGGCTGACAGATGCTGTTCACTTAGCCACAGAACATAGCATGAATATTAGTTTTCTTCAAGGGTCAACGGCTGTAATCTCCTACCTCTGGGACTTTTCGGTAAATCAAGGATGGCAAGCCTGTGGCAAAATGGAGAGCAGTGACCCCGTTTAGGTCTCGCTTTTTTGTTCGCCTCTAACCCGTTTGAACCTATCCATGACAGCAACCCTCTCCCCGCCCGCCAAAACCCGTCGCGTTGTTTTTCCCTTTACGGCGATCGTTGGTCAAGATGAAATGAAATTGGCTCTCCTCCTCAATGTTATTGATCCCAAAATTGGGGGAGTGATGATTATGGGTGACCGGGGAACGGGAAAATCCACCACCATTCGCGCCCTCGCTGATTTATTGCCCGAAATCGAAGTTGTCGCCAATGATCCCTTCAATTCTCACCCGACAGACCCGGATTTGATGAGTGACCAAGTCCGTCAACAGGTGGATAATCAAATGCCCCTGGCGATCGCCAAGAAAAAAGTCATCATGGTGGATTTACCCCTGGGGGCCACCGAAGACCGCGTCTGTGGCACCATCGACATCGAAAAAGCCCTCTCGGAAGGGGTTAAGGCCTTTGAGCCCGGATTGTTGGCCAAGGCCAATCGCGGCATTTTGTACGTAGATGAAGTCAATTTATTAGATGACCACCTCGTAGATGTCTTGCTCGACTCCGCCGCCGGTGGCTGGAATACGGTGGAGCGTGAAGGCATCTCCATTCGTCACCCGGCTCGGTTTGTCCTAGTCGGGTCGGGTAACCCCGAAGAAGGCGAACTCCGCCCCCAACTCCTGGATCGTTTTGGCATGCACGCCGAAATTCATACCGTCCGAGAGCCGGAACTGCGGGTCAAAATTGTTGAGCAACGCTCGGAGTTTGACCAAGACCCCCTCCCCTTTTGTGATAAATACCAGCCCGAGCAAGAAACGTTGCAAGCAAAAATAGTTCAAGCCCAAGCGCTCTTGCCCAAGGTGGCGATCGACTATGACCTACGGGTCAAAATTTCGGAAGTCTGCTCAGAATTAGATGTGGATGGGCTACGGGGAGATATTGTCACCAATCGCGCCGCCAAGGCCCTGACCGCCTTTGAAGGTCGTGAAGAGGTCACCGTGGATGATATTCGTCGCGTCATCGTCTTGAGTTTGCGTCACCGTCTCCGCAAAGACCCCCTAGAATCCATTGATTCGGGCTATAAGGTCGAAAAAGCCTTTAACCGTGTCTTTGGCCTAGAAAGCGAGGGCTAGTCCTGGTCTTCTAATTTCTTCATTTGTAGGACGCACACTTGCCCCATGCCGATCAATCCTCCGGCGATCGCCCCGACCCAGACCAAGCGACGATCATAGAGAGTTTGGTAGCCCTGGCTAACGTGCGTCCTCATTTGACTAGGGTAGCGTCGCAGAGCCATTTGCCCGACGCCCCAGCCCAGGGTGGCCCCCAACGTTGAAGTTATGAGCCCTGTTGCCAAAATTAAACGATAATTCACGGGGCATTGCTCTCCTAAAAAACAAACCAGAGGAGTGCTAACCCCATTAAGGTGAGTAGCATCACCAGATGATTCATGACATCATCAAAGCTCCAGTCCTTAAACATGATTAACTCCTACCAGGTTAGAAATTTTTTTAACGTCAGGGCAAAAATCAGGACGCTGACTCTGCCGCTAGGGCTAATTTAGCTTGAATATCGGCTTCACGATTAGGCATATCTGCCATCATTTCAGCATACTTTTCCACAATTTCCCCAGGATAAGCTTCTAAAATCTTGGTAGAAAGGGAAATCCGATTTTTATATTCATCAATGTCGAGAATTAAAACATAAATTTCCTGACCATAACTAAATAGACTACTTAAATCATTAATGCGAGTACCACTGATTTGAGTAATGTGCAATAAACCTGTAACACCATTTAGGTCCACAAAAAGACCGTAGGGCTGAATTTTGACTACTTTGCCCAACACTAAGGAGCCCTTGGCAATTTGACTCATGGCCGCCGCTTTCATCAATTGACGTTGGGACAAAACTAATTTATTTTGCTCACGGTCAGCTTCTAGAATATTTACGGTCAAAAGTTGACCCATGACGCTATCCACATCATCCTTAGCCACTAGATGCGACCGGGGAATAAAGCCCTGCAATCCCGCCACATCTCCGGTCACACCCCCACGATTGGCCCCGGTAATTAAAATTTGTAAAGACTTGCCACTCTCCGCGATTTCAGCAATATTGTCCCAGGCTTCTTGAATCTGAAGCTGACGCAACGACAGTTGCACTTGGCCATCGGCATTTTGTTCACTGATTACCAAAAAATCCCGCTCACTCTCTAGGGGCAGTTCTTCTTCTAGATTGGGAGTGGTATGGATGCCGATTTCTCGCAGAGAGACGAATCCGGGTGACTTGCCGCCAAAATCCACATAGGCTCCGTCAGATGTATGCTGAGAGACTTTTCCCCGAACGGTCTGTCCTTTCTCTGCATGGTAGTCGTGCTGTTCTAAGGCTTTAGCGAAATCATCGTGGGAAAAAGCCGTCACTTTGGATGAAGAGGACATAGGATGGGAACGATGGGAAAATATGTTAGTAATCAATTCATCAGTTTAGCAAGGTTTGTGGCGAAAACGCGCCGGACTAGCGGGGAACCCCTTGAATCACCGGTCGAATATCTGTGCCTTCAAAGGCTCCCGGATTACCATTCCAATTAAAGTCACTGATGCGAAAATTAATGGAACCGACTTGAAGTTGGGGGTTATAGCGCAGTTGTAAGTTGTAGGTACGACGACTGTACTCTAAAAAATAATCCGTGCTAATTTCCTTGTTGGCATCAATGCTATAGGAACTTTGCAAACCAAGCCGCAGGGGGCCATAGACCTGTTGAGTCAAGCCCAAAGAAAGCACTTGGGTATCAGCAAAACGGTCAAAGAAAAAGGGAGAGGTGTCTCCCCGTAGCCCTTGGAAGTAGGTGAGATTAAACCCCGTATAATCGAGGTAAGGCTTAGAAAAATGACCAAATTGCCCTTGCAAGCCGATACTGCCGGTGAGGGAGGGTTGAGTACTGCCATCACTATAAAAACTACTAACGCCGGTTAGCCCCGTGGTTAAGGACAGATAGGGCACAACCGGGCGGGGAGAATAACGCAGGCCTTGATCCGGGGTGAGGGGGAGTCCTTGCCCGGCCCAGAGTAGAAAATCTTTATTGATCGATGCCGCCCCTTGATAGCGCATTAGGGTGACTAAATTATTTTTACGATTGGGTTCCAAAAGCTCTGCCCGGTCGGTATCGGCCTGGACATTTTGGATAGAGACTTGATAGCTAAAACGTAGACTCGGATCGCCGAGGGGGATACTAGGGGAGACTAAAATTGCGCCCAAACTTTGATTAACGGTTTGAAACCCCAGAGAGCCGTTAAATAGGCGTTCGCGGTAGTTGTATTCCATCCGCAGGTCGTGGGGATTATTAATGTCTCCAATTTTTTGTTGGAGGGCGACCTTGGCCCGGAGAGCAGTATCAATTTCGTCTAAATTTAGATTAGAAAAGTTGAGGCGATTGGTGAGGCTCGTCCGGTCGCCAAAATTAACATCAAGACTTGTAATTAGACCAAAGACCGAGGGACAGACAACACAGACCTCGGAGTCGCTTAAATTTGCCTCAGGAAAGGCATCGGGAAACAATGCTTTTTGGACTAGATATTGGGGTTTGACCTGGAAACGCACCCGGTCATTGTCGATGAGGGTGAAATTCGATTGCACAAAAAAACCACCCCGGTCTTCGCCATCGTAGCCAAAACTCAATACCCCCGGCTGGCGATCGCGCCGGTCAATAGTCAAGCGGTCTTGAAAGGGAAGGGAGGTGGTTTGATCGAGCAGAACGCGAGAGCCACTCAGTTTAACTTCATCCACCTGGGGTGCAACGTTGTAATAATCGGCGGTTTCTGCTTGGACTTCCAATTCGGGGGGAGAAAAGGGGTCATTGGTAATCCTTACTTTTTTGGCATTCCAGCCATCGGCATCAAAGTCCACCCGCTCTGCTTGGAAGCGTAACCGATTCACCTGGCCCCCTTGCTTACCGGCATTACCTGCCGTCCCAAATTGATCCAGACCGATGCCTCCCCCAATGCCCACCCCAAGCCCTTCTTCGGCGGTGATGTTTTGAATGGGTTGATTAATCGCCAAACGTTCATTAAGGGTTGTGCCGGGAATAATGCTTCTGCCGGGATCGCTGGGTAGGGTGGGGGCAAGATCGCGGCTCGTGGTGGGTTGATACAGTTCACCATTAGCATTGAAGATCACACCTTTGTTGAGAACAAAAAAGTACTCAAACCGCTCTCCTAACAGGGTTTGCTCGCCCCGTTGCAAGGAGACATTCCCCTCCGCTACCGCAAAGCGATCAGGCAAATTGATCTGCACGCGATCCGCCAACAAAACACCATTGGTAAATCGCATCACCACCTTGCCCGTGGCCGTTACAACCTGGCGATCGGAGTCATATTCCTGCTGATCGGAGATCAACTCTAAAACTTCCGGGGAAGGAAGTTCTTCTGTCGGAACAGACTCTTGCCGTGGCGGCGTCCCAGAGATGGCTGGAGCGGTGCCTTCTTCCTCTTGGGTAATGATGAATTCTTTGACAGTCCCTGTCCGAGTTTGAGTCAGCAAACGCTGAGGTGATAAGGGAAGGCTTTGGCTAAGTCCCAAAATTTCTTGATTTTTAGAACTTTTGACAGCGCCCACGGAGCGGACTGGCAGGAGCGACCGAGAAAGGGGAATGCCCGAAGGCAGGCTGTAGGGAACGACCGGTAAAGGGATCGTAGAAGGATTTTCAGAGTCAGAAGTTCCCAAAATTTGAGCCACAAGCTGGCTATCAGTCCCCCTTGGACTGACGGGTTGCACTTGGGCCGGGGGATGATGGGAGAAAATTAAGGGAAACATCTAAATCGACACGGCTAACATTTAATAATTAGCAATATCTGTGACTGATTTGGGTCAAGATTGTGCCAAAAGAAAAACCGGGACGATAATTTCGTCCCTCGTTCTCTAAGGCAAGCTGCGTGAAACGACGACGCCGTTTATTCAAAATCTTTGCGCCCGGGGTTACGGGTGGGATCGCTGGAGAGGAAGCCAAAGATAAACATAGAAACAAATAGACCAACAACAATATAGACGGCGATTTTCAGAGTTAACATAAACGCTCCTTAAAAGACTGATGATTATGGCGGGATAAGTATGCTATCTTGCCTCACTTTACCGTATTTTGTCGCCCCAGAAGCGTTAGAATCATGGCGTTCTTGCCTCTGTCTACCTTGCCCATGTCCTTTACCTCCCTCGATCGCCTGTTGAATCAACTCCAGCGGGAACCTGGTTGGGAGAAAGTTCAAGGTTATCAAGAAATCCTCAACGCTTGGCGAGAAACCATGGGTTCTAGCCTAAAAGACTATGCCTATCCCCTGGCTCTACGCCAACGGGTGCTGTGGATCGCCACGGCCAGCCCAGTCTGGGCCCAAACCTTGACCCTACAACGACGCAGTTTATTACAAAAATTAAATCCTCTACTCAGGGAACCCCTGCAGGACTTGCGTTTCTCTCCCTACCAATGGCATCAGCGCCCTGGGTCTTCTGCCAGTACTTCCCCAAATTCGGCTCAACCCTGGGATTTTTCGGCGATCGCCGTTGATGATGATGATGATCAGGAATATTCTGATGGCGATCGGGTACAACAGGCTTTTGCTCGGTGGATTCAGGTACTAGAATACAGAGCCCAACAGTTACCAGCTTGTCCCCAATGCCGGAGTCCGACCCAACCTAGGGATTTAGAGCGATGGGGGCTTTGTTCGAGCTGTGTGCGGCAACGCTGGAGTAAAAAAATGAGCAATCTGCGCGATTAGAAAGGGTAGCCAATCCCTCGGGATGGCATAGACGCAACCGTGAACCCCTGTAATAATAAAACTTTCAAACCCCGTACCTTGAGCCCAATGGTTATTTCCTCTTTACCAAGCGTTGATCTCGCCACACTTAAGACCCTACATTTCGACCCACTCCCCTATTCCCGCCCTCTATTGATGATTGGCCACGGAACCCGCGACGAGGATGGCCGCCAAACTTTCCTTGACTTTGCCACGGCTTACCAAGCCCTGGATTCTAGTCGTCCTGTCATTCCCTGTTTTTTGGAATTAACAGAACCCTCCATTCTCAAAGGGGTTGAATATTGCGTTCAACAGGGCTTTACCGATATTTCTGCCCTACCGATTCTGCTCTTTGCCGCTCGCCATAATAAATTTGATGTGACTAACGAACTCGACCGGAGTAGAGAAATTTATCCCCAGGTGAGCTTTTCCTACGGTCGTCACTTTGGTATCACACCGTCTATTTTGGATCTTTGGAATGATCGCCTAGCCAAACTCGATACTCCCGAAGCTAATCCAAAACAAATTTCCCGTGCTGATACGGTGTTGCTCTTTGTGGGCAGGGGAGCCAGTGACCCCGATGCCAATGGCGATGTTTATAAAATGGCCCGGATGCTCTGGGAAGGCAGTGGCTACCACACCGTTGAAACCTGTTTTATCGGCATTACTCACCCCCGGCTCGAAGAAGGCTTCCGGCGGGCTAGGCTCTACCAGCCTAAACGGATTATTGTTCTGCCCTATTTTCTTTTTACTGGAGCCTTGGTCAAAAAAATCGTGGGTATCACCGAACAACAACAGGCTGAATTTCCAGATATCGAAATGGCCTGCTTACCAGAAATGGGCGTTCAATCCCAACTTTTACAACTGGTGCGGGAGCGAGAAATTGAAACACAACTGGGTCAAGTCAATATGAATTGTGAAGCCTGTAAATTCCGCCTAGCCTTTAAGAGTCAAGGCCATAGCCACGGGCATGATCATGGGCACAGTCATAGTCACCACGATCATCATAATCACGGCCATGACCATGGAGCAGTTGACCCCTACGCCAAGGAAGACGATTATCACAACCGGATTTGGCAAGCTCCCTAGAACAGCATAAAAAAGATTGGTCAAAGGACAGAGCCAACGACCAATCTTTCTACGCACTAAATGATTAATTAATAATGCGTTAACGGATGGAAAAGTAGATCCGGAAAAAAGCGGTTAAATTCAATCAAAATCCCGGCTGTAAAAGTCAGCAAGACCATGATTAAAACAGGAGCAGTGGATAAAAACTTAGTCAAACCTTCCATGGTTGAGTCTCCAAAATTAAGCGGTAAATTAATAAACAATTAGCGGGGAGAAGTCGGGACTTCGGAATCCTTGGCGACGAGTTTACCGGAGGTAAATTCACCTACGGCAGCCAAGGGCCAGAGGAAACCACCCAACATTTTGCTAATTGCCAAGGGGACATTAATCAAAATTTCTTGCATTTCTGCATCTTTTGTACCACGGATGTCGATTATATAGGCACGGCCTACCCAACCAATCCAGCCCGCAATATAAAGGAAGAGAATGCTAGGAATGAGAAAATCACCCATGTGGCTAAAACGACCATCCACGATGAGGTGAGGGTAGCCTTCGGGGCCACAAAGAGCGGCAGAATAACGCTCGGCACGAATTTTGCCGGAGTTGGGGTCAGCGGTGGTATTAAGAAAGTTTTTGGATTTTTGTTGGTAGGCAGGGTTTTCGCTACAGGGGGTCAGGTTGGCAAAATCTGCGGAGGCAGAGGGCGCAACGCTAAACCACAGGGTCATAGCGAGAAGGAAAGCTAACAATTGTTTCATGAGAATTGTTTCCTTAGGGGTATCAAAGACTAAGTTTTTTGTACGTGGGATTAAAAATCTGCCGTACTTTGGTGTGATCTTACTCTGACAAACTTGTAGAGTAAAGATTGGCTAACGAAAATCGTCTTTTGTATCAAACTAGCAGACAATGGCAATCATTTTAGCAATCGAAACAAGTTGTGACGAAACTGCCGTGGCAATTGTAAAGAATCGTAACGTTTGTAGTAGTATTGTCTCGTCTCAAATCGCTATTCATCAAACCTACGGGGGCGTTGTGCCGGAGGTGGCATCGCGGCAACATTTAAGTTTAATTAATCCTTGTATTGACCAGGCTCTATCGGAGTCGCAATTGGACTGGGACGACATTCAGGCGATCGCCGCAACGGTGGCCCCTGGCTTAGTGGGTGCCTTGATGGTGGGGGTAACGGCGGCTAAAACCCTAGCCATGCTCTATAACAAGCCCTTTATTGGTGTTCATCATCTAGAAGGACATATTTACGCCAGTTATCTCAGTCAACCGGACTTATATCCCCCCTTTCTCTGTTTATTGGTATCCGGGGGACATACGAGTTTAATTCGAGTCCAGGGCTGTGGGCAGTACCAACAATTGGGCGCAACCCGAGACGATGCGGCGGGGGAAGCCTTTGATAAGGTGGCACGTCTATTGGATTTAGGCTATCCGGGGGGGCCGGCGATCGATTACGCCGCCCAGCGGGGCAATCCCCAGGCTTTTCCGTTGCCGGAGGGTCGTATTTCCCTGCCGGAGGGGGGCTATCATCCCTACGACTCTAGTTTTAGCGGACTGAAAACGGCGGTACTTCGCCTGGTACAAAGCCTCAGAACAGAGGGAAACCCTTTACCGATTAATGATCTAGCCGCGAGTTTCCAAGAAACCGTAGGGCGTTCTTTGGCGCAAAAAACCGTCCGCTGTGCCCTTGACCACGGGTTAACGACCATTGTCGTTGGCGGGGGAGTGGCGGCCAATAGCTGCCTCCGCTTTCATTTGCAGTCTCTGGCAGAGGAAAAAGGGCTAACGGTCTATTTTCCGCCCCTGAGTCTCTGTACTGACGACGCGGCCATGATCGCCTGTGCCGCCGCTGAGCATTACGACCATGGTGATCGCTCTTCCCTAGCCCTCGGGGTGCAATCTCGACTCTCCATCGAAAATGTCAGTCAACTCTATACCCATTAGCGCAAGGTTTGACCCAAAAATTGTTCCAGGGCGCTCCAGGATTTGAGGTCTGCTTGGGGGTCGTAGTCCGGTGAAGTCCAGACGGAAAAGGAATGGCGCACTCCGCCATAGATTTCTAGATCAAAGTTGGCCTTGGCACTGTTCAAGGATTCGGTTAATGCGGTCACCTCCGTCATTGGGGCAACGGGGTCTGCGGAGCCATGGAGAATCAATAGCGGTGCTTTGATATTTTGGTAGGTTTGACCCTCAGGGGTGGTGAGGCCGCCGTGAAAAGACACTAATCCATCCAGGTCTGTCCCGGCACGAGCCAACTCCAACACCGCTGACCCCCCAAAACAAAAGCCGATCGCCGCTATTTTGTTGGGATTCACCCCCGGTAATTTTTTCGCTTCGGCGATCGCCGCTTGGAGGCGTTGCCGCATCAGCTCACGATTTTGGTAGAGCTTATAACTTTCTGCTTTCGATTCTTCCGTGTTTTTGGGGCGGATGCCTTGGCCGTAGAGATCAACCGCAAAAACAGTGTAGCCCTGGGTGGACAACATATTGGTTCGCATTTTTTCGTACTGGTCTAGTCCATTCCAATCGTGGATCAAAATCACAATTGGTTGATCCTTACCAAAGCCAGTATTTTGGCCAATGTAACCCTCAAAGGGCTGATTATTGATTTGGTAAACCCAGGGTTTAGCCAGGATTTCAGCTTGGGCCAAGGGCGCAAACAAGAGCGCTGTAGCCATAGTACAAGCCGCAAAAGTTACTTTTAACATGAGAAACGCTTTAATCCTAATAAACCTTGAAGGAACTAACAACCGTATTAAATAAATCTTCCACCTTCTCCCAACGGTCTTCGGTGGTCGAAAGATTAAAGGTGATTAATTTGCCGCGATTGGTAGTGACGTTGGCCAAGTCGTGGCGCTGGACTTGATTGTCTTGGGTAACTCGATACTCTAATTTGTAGTAAGTTTTATCGTTGCTGGTTTGTTGCTCCGCCGTGATTAATTCCGCTTGGCGGCCAGCCTCGGGGTCAGCATTAATTTTTTTGAGAAAACGATAGCCCACCTCCGTGGGGGTGCCGAGGTCGGTTAAGGACTTATCGCTGGGAATATCGCTGATAATGACGCTTAAATTTTCGCTACGCTCGATCAGATCCCGAAAGACGACATCAACGCCGGGGGATGCTCCCTTGACATCCACCGCGATCCAACCATTGGGATAAAGAAATTCGTAGCCATCTTTGGTGTCGGCGTAGCGCTGTAAACTAGCGATGCCCAAGCTGGCACAGGCGGTTAGAGTTAAGCTGAGGCCTAGGATGAGGAGCAATAATAACGATTTGAGCGGAGCGGTTAGTTTGATCATAGTGGTCATTCAAGGGAGCGGGTTTAGTCAACTCTCCCGTACTTTTGGCTGAAAAATAGTCTAATCCAATGCTAGGGTATTGCGAATCCAACGGCGAAGAAATTTCGTGCTTTGGCATAGAATAAGGGTCAATAGTTTCGACCCCCTTCTGCCGTGAGCGATCGCCTGATAACCCTCCTCCTCATCGACGAAGATACCGTCTTTCGCCTGGGCTTAGTGACGGCGTTACTGAATCAACCGTCGTTGCAAGTCTTGGTTCAAACCGATACTTTCTCTGAAATCGAACATTGCCTCAAAACAACACCGCCGGATCTGGTGGTGATTGATCCCCTTTTTCCTCGGGGGTCGCTTTCGGGCTGGGCACTCTTAGCCGAGTTGCGGCGCACCTATCCCGATCAGAAAATTTGTTTATTAACGGCAAGTTTGGAGTATGATCGCCTACTCAATGCTCGCAGTAAAGGCGTAGAAGGATATTTTGCCAAGGGAACGGCGATCGCCGATCTCATCAGCGGTTTTAGGCGCATTGCAGAGGGAAACAGCGAATGGAAGAGCTTGAGACCCATAACTGACACCAGCCAATTTTCCCCTGCTCAACAATGGCTTTGGAGACTATTTGCCAGCGGATTAAGACAAATTCAATCACAATTAATTCCCATTCAGAATAGCCTGGCAGAACCGGGACTGTCTGACTTTGAGCGACTTTTTTTGCAAGGACAACAACGGGAACTCAAAACTGCCCAATGGTTGGTGCAGCGGCTCATGCCCCAACAATTTCGTTGGCGTTATCAGATTCAGCCAACTGATCGACCTGCTAGATCCGCGAGGGTGCCCAGACCGGAGCCTGGGGCATTGACCTCATCTCCAGAAAGTAGCAACCTATCTGTCTTTGATGGTATTTTTTCCCAAAGCCAAAACTTAACCTCATTTCCCCTAGAACTGGACGCTCTCACTCTTCTAAAACGCCAAGAATTATTAACCCTAACCTGGCAAAAAACCCAGACAATCTTATCCGAACTAAAGTCCTTGAATATTACTCCGGAGCAATTGCCCAAAAATCGGGTTGTCATCCTCTCGGAAATTTGGCAAGCCGTGACCTTAGTCTTTTTGGGAAAATATATTGACCCCAAGGCAGACTACCAATTGGATAGTCTTCAATCGTTGCTAGAAAGTTATAAGCCGATTATTCAAGGGGAAAGTTTAGCTAATATTCCTGCTATTGAGCGGGTATTAGACCAATTATTATTTCCCAATCAAGATCGTAATGCTTCTGGGAAAAAACAAGAAGAAGATACCATAACATTTAATTTTTATTATTTAGATAACTTGATTATTCAGGTTGCCAATGGTGTCATGGTCTTTATTTTAAATTATTTCTCAGAGTCGGAAAATACTAAGTTGGCACTCTATGACCCCACTCTGCATTCATCACGGGAAATCGCTCGTTTTCGCAATAATTTAGCCTGGTATTATCAGTTACGTTATTATTGGCTCAAGCCTAAAAGTATTTTTGAAAGTCAACATTCCCTGTTTCACTTTACTTCCCAGGGCATTGAGTTAGTCCAGGTTTATGCTCCTCGAGAGTCAGAATTAGCACAGCTCCGGGGCATTCCCTGGCTGATGACTCTGCTTTTGGAATTTCGGGATGCTGTCTCGCCTCGTTTACAAGCCATTATTTATTTTTTGGGAAATGGTTTTGTTTTTGTCTTAACCCAAGTGTTGGGACGGGCGATCGGCTTAATTATCAAAGGAGTGCTCCAGGGCATTGGTAGTACTTGGCAGGATGCTCGCTATGGCTCCAAACAACGCCAAGAAAAATCTAATTATTAATGCGGGGAAAGTGCCGACGCTTCGCTATGATCAAAAAGTCAATTTTTTCGCTGTTCAGTCAAAATTCTATGGATATCGCTATGCCCTCGGATTTAAGCACCCATCCGCGTACCGCCACGGTGCAACGCACCACGAAGGAAACGGAAGTATTTGTTAGCTTAAATGTCGATGGGGAGGGACAGTGCCAAGCCAATACGGGCATTCCTTTCTTAGATCATATGCTCCATCAAATTGCCTCCCATGGGCTGATTGATTTGGAAGTCCGGGCGACGGGGGATATTGACATTGATGACCACCACACGAATGAGGATGTCGGTATTACCCTTGGTCAGGCCCTAGCCCAGTCCCTCGGCGATCGCCGGGGCATTGTCCGCTTCGGTCATTTTGTCGCGCCCTTAGACGAAGCTCTGGTGCAGGTCAGCTTAGATTTTTCCGGTCGTCCTCACCTCAGTTATGGCTTGACTATCCCGACCCAACGCGTGGGAACCTATGACACCCAGTTAGTGCGAGAATTTTTTGTGGCCTTGGTTAACCATAGTCAAATGACTCTGCATATTCGCCAATTAGACGGTATTAACTCCCATCACATCATTGAAGCGACATTTAAGGCCGTAGCCCGAGCCACGCGCATGGCGCTAGAGATTGACCCCCGCCGAGCCGGAAGGATTCCTAGCTCCAAAGGACTTCTTTAGGTGATATCCAAGAAAAGAAATACCGTTCACGAGCCCCCTAAATCCCCCAATTCTGGGGGACTTGCTGGTATAGACTTTGTGGGCAATCACCTTAATACATAAAGCCATGATAGTTAAACTAAATAATTTTTTTGCCCAGCTAAGGAAAAAGACCCTCACCGTTTTAATTCTGATTGTTTGTCTAGCCGGGTTAAGTAGCTGTAACCAAGGTTCTGTGGATGCCCCCCCACCCCAGGATTCGACGGCGATCGCCATTGGTACGACCCTGAAGCCGCGCACCCTAGACCCCGCCGATAGCTATGAAGTCGCCAGCTTGATGGTGGCCTATAACCTGGGAGAAAGTCTCTATAGCTACAAACTCGGCACCACAGAACTGGAGCCAAAATTGGCTACCGCCCTGCCCCGCTTGAGTGATGATGGGCTCATCTATACCATCCCCCTGCGTCAAGGTGTAAAATTCCATGATGGTAGTGAGTTTAACGCCGAAGCCATGGCTTTTTCCTTGGAGCGATTCATCCAAAATGGGGGCAAACCCTCGTTTTTATTGGCGGATACCCTCGAAAAAATCCAGGTGATGGGCCAAAATGAACTCCGCCTCACCCTCAAGCAACCCTTTGCCGCCTTTCCTGCCCTCCTCGCGTTTCCGGGAGCCTGTGCGCTATCGCCCCAAGCCTATCGCATTGGTGCGGGTCAGTTTGAGCCAGAAATCTTTGTGGGGACAGGGCCCTATCGTTTGGTTAGTGCCAGTAATGATGCCCTGCGCCTAGAGGCCTTTAGCGATTACTGGGGCGAGCAACCCAAAAGCCCTAGAATCGATCTGCAACTATTCCCCGGAAATCCGGCCAATTTATTTAATGCCTTTCGCACCCGCTCGGTGGATGTGGCCTACCAAAGTCTAGTCCCCCAACAGATTAAAACCCTGAAAGCCGACGCGAAGCAGGGCCAAGGCCAGGCGATCGAAGCCTCGGGATCGGTGATTTATTTCCTAACCTTAAATTTAGAGATGGATACCCTCAAATCCTTGCCCGTTCGCCAGGCGATCGCCAGTTTGATCGACCGACAATTTTTGATCGATCGAGTCTTGCAAGGCCAGGGAGACCCCTTGTACAGTTTGATTCCCACCAGCTTTAGTGCCTATCAACCCGTCTTCCAACAACGCTACGGAGAGCAAAACCTAGAGAACGCTAAGAAATTGTTGCGGTCTGCCGGTTATAGCCCCGAAAAACCAGTAAAGGTAGAAATTTGGCATTCCTCTGGCTCCATTTCCTCTAGTATTTTGGCTTCTTTAATCAAAGCCCTGGCCCAACGAGATTTGGATGGCATGATCCAATTTCAGCCCCGCAGTATTGCCAGTGCCGCCTACTTCAAAAACATCGGCAAAGGACTCTACGAAAGTGCCATTTCCAATTGGTCGCCGGATTTTCTAGACCCCGATAATTATCTCTATCCGTTCCTAGACTGTGGCCAAGGGTCAGCGACGGAGGGCTGTCGAGAGGGCGGGGCCCAAAACCAGGGGTCATTTTATTACAGTGAAAAAATGAATCAATTGCTCAAGCAACAACGCCAGAGCCTTGATCCCGTGGAGCGAGATCAGATTTTTGCTGAGATTCAAGCTCTCCTGGCTGAATTTGTCCCCTATATTCCGCTTTGGCAAACCAAGGATGTGGTCTTTGTTCAAAACGATATTCAAGGCGCCATCATTAACCCCAGTCAAACCTTTCCCTTCTGGACCTTGTACCGTAATTAAGCTCCAGCCCCCCAGTCTCTGGACTGAATCAAAAAATAATGAGAAACCAAATCGCCTAAAATAAAGCTCTATCCGCCGCTATCCACTAAAAAAATGGGCAGAGTCAATCAAATTCTGATTCTATTCGCGCACCCTGCGTTAGAAAATTCACGGATCAACCGCCATTTGATTCGAGCGGTTAGGGATTTAGAGTCTGTCACTATCCATGACCTCTACGAAGCCTATCCCCACTTCCACATCAATGTTCGACAGGAACAAGCATTGCTCGAATCCCACGATATTATTATTTTTCAACATCCTTTTTATTGGTACAGCAGCCCGGCTTTATTAAAGGAATGGCAGGATTTAGTCCTAGAGCATGGTTTCGCCTACGGTCATCAGGGTACCGCTCTCCACGGCAAAAAATTTCTATCGGCTATTACCACCGGCGGTGGGGCCCATGCCTACAGCCCGGAAGGGCATAATCGTTTTTCTTTGCGAGAATTTCTACTCCCCTTTGAGCAGACCGCGTACCTCTGTGGCATGGAGTATTTACCTCCCTTTGTTATCTATGGCACCCATCACATTCACCAGTCCCAAGAGATTGCTCAGCAGGCCCAAAACTATCGTCAGGCGATCGCCGCCCTGCGGGATGACCGCATTCACTGGAACGAACTCCACCAGTGCGAATATTTCAACCAAAATCTAGGTCGAGTCATTCACACCCAAGAGGTGACACCCCATGCATAACGAAGACTTATTTTTTCAGGCATTTATTTATTTGAGTGCGGCGGTACTCTCGGTTCCCATTGCCCAAAAGTTGGGGCTAGGCTCTGTTCTGGGCTACCTGTTAGCGGGGGTAATTATTGGCCCCTTTGGCTTGCATTTCGTCGGTCAAAACGGGGAAGATGTGATGCACTTCGCTGAATTTGGCGTTGTGATGATGCTATTTTTGGTCGGTTTAGAATTACAGCCGAGTTTACTCTGGAATTTGCGGGTGCCGATCCTGGGGCTGGGGGGACTACAGGTCTTGCTGACAACGGTGATGGTATCCCTCCTTGGTTTACTGCTCGGGCTATCGTGGCAAATGTCCCTGGCGGTAGGGTTGATTTTGGCCATGTCTTCTACGGCGATCGTTCTGCAAACCCTCAACGAAAAGGGACTCATGAAGACCAATGCGGGGCAATCGGCATTTTCCGTGCTTTTGTTCCAGGATATTGCCGTTATTCCCATTCTTGCTCTGTTGCCGTTGCTGGCTCTGCGAGATACGAGTGCCATTAGTCTAATGGCGAGTAATGCCGACTCTTTTTTAACCGCCGCCCAAACAGCTAACGCAAGTCTTCCGCCTTGGCAACAAACGTTATTAGTTATGGCTACGGTGGGGGGCATCATCGTGGCAGGGCGTTTTTTGATGCGCCCAGTCTTTCGCTTCATTGCCACGACTCGCCTGCGGGAAATTTTTACCGCGACGGCACTGTTGTTAGTGGTGGGCATTGCCTTGGCCATGAACCAAGTAGGGCTTTCCCCTGCCCTCGGAACGTTTGTCGCGGGGGTTGTGCTCGCGGACAATGAATATCGCCATGAACTCGAAAGTGACATCGAACCCTTTAAGGGGCTATTGCTAGGGCTGTTCTTTATCTCCGTGGGTGCCAGTATCAATTTTAATTTGTTGATCCAGCAACCCCTTTTAATCCTGGGTTTAGTGCTGGGGCTAGTGCTGATTAAAGGCGCTATTCTCTTTGGTTTAAGTAAATTCTTTGGCATGGAAATCAGTCAAGGACTGCTCTTTGGCTTCTCCTTGGCTCAGGGCGGAGAGTTTGCCTTTGTATTATTTTCCTTTGCTATTCAAAATCAAGTCTTGACCACCGAGGTCGCGGCTCCCTTGGTGGCGGTGGTAGCTCTCTCCATGGCGCTGACGCCTTTACTGATGATTTTGTATGAGCGAGTCATTCAACCCCGTTTTATGACGGCAGAACCGGAGCGTGAGGCCGATGAAATTGATGAAACTGAAAACCCAGTGATTATTGCCGGATTCGGACGTTTTGGGCAAATTATTGCGCGTCTATTGATGGCCAATGGCTTTAGAATTACAATCCTAGACCATGATCCCACCCATATCCAAATGTTGCGACGCTATGGTTGGAAGGTTTTCTATGGGGATGCGTCTCGTCTGGATTTGCTGCGGGCCGCTGGCATCGAAGAAGCGCGTCTGCTCGTTATCGCCATTGATGACCCAGAACGCATCCTCTCCATCGTCCATTGCGTTCGTAAATATTTTCCTGAGGTGAAACTTTTGGCCAGGGCTATGAATCGTAGCCATGCCTACGAATTAATTCGAGCCGGGGTAGATGTGATTGAGCGCGACACCTTCGGCTCATCTCTGGATATGGGCATATCGGCTCTAAAATTATTGGGATTTCGCTCCTATAAAGCCCAACGGGCGGCCCAAACCTTTAAGGAGCACGATCAGCAAGTCCTGATCGAAATGGCCATGATGGAGGACGACGAGAAGGATCTAGTCGCACGCTCTCGCAAAATGTCCGAAGACTTGGAACAACTCCTTAAATCTGACGATCATGACCTTGCCCACGACATTGACCGAGCTTGGGATACCTCGGCTCTTCGTCAGGAATCTTAGGATTCAAGTAGTATATACTCATCAAAAAAAATGAACTTAGACCAACTCACACCCTTGATTTTGACTTACAATGAGTCTCCTAATATCCGGCGGACATTGCAGGCTTTAACCTGGGCTAAGGAAATCATTGTTGTGGATAGTTTTAGTTCAGATGAAACGCTGGATATACTTCATGAATATCCCCAGATCAGAATTTTTCAAAGAGTATTTGAATCATTTGCAGATCAATGTAACTTTGGTTTATCAAAAATCAATACTGAATGGGTTCTATCCCTTGATGCTGATTATCTATTGACTCAGGAACTCATCGAAGAAATTGTAAATATTCCTGCTGATACTATAGTTAATAGTTTTAGTATTAAATTTAAATACTGTGTATTTGGAAAACCATTAAAAGGGACTCTCTTGCCTCCTCGAAGAGTACTGTATAGGTCCAGGTCTGCTAGTTACAGAAATGATGGTCATGGACATAGAGTGGATGTCAATGGTACATCCCAGCAACTATCTAGCTATATTCATCATGATGACCGTAAACCTCTAAGCCGATGGCTTTGGGCTCAAGACCGATACATGGTACTGGAAACCCAAAAACTCCTCAGTACTCCAGTTTCGGAGCTAAGCTTGGGTGACAAAATAAGACGAACAAAAATCCTGGGTCCAATTGTCGTTCTCTTGTATTGTTTATTCTTGAAACAAGGATTATGGGATGGCTGGCATGGTTGGTACTATGCTTTTCAACGCTGTTTAGCAGAAATTTTATTAGCTATTCACCTGATTGAGGCAGAAAACCTTAAAAAAAGAGCATCTGAAGAATAATAGTCTGGACTTAATCATATATTTTTACTATAGGTTTATTTAGAATTAGGGTATGTTAGATAAAAGCCTAAATATTTTATTTAGGCGATCGCCAGCTCAACATCCACTAGTTACCATCACAAAATGCACAACTCAGTTCAATGAAACTGTTATGAGGTTTATTTAATTCTGACAACAAAATATACTATGCGGCTTGACTTATACAGTCCTCAGAACTACAGTGCCGGAGCTCCTTTTCTGAAACAATTATTCTGGTTTTTTGTGGGTGATAAGTTCGTTCAAACCCATTGGTTACCTTGGGCGCCCTTGAAGGTTTTTATTCTTAAATTATTTGGTGCTCAAATAGGTAAAAACGTAAATATTAAGCCCGGCGTTAAAGTGAAGTTTCCTTGGCGATTGTTTATTGGTGACTATGCTTGGATAGGAGAAAATGTCTGGATTGACAACTTGGCCAATGTAACGATTGAGAGCCATGTTTGTATTTCTCAGGGAGCTTTTTTATGTACGGGAAACCATAATTGGAGTAAAGCGAGTTTTGATCTTGTACTCGGTGAAATCCGCCTTCAGGAAGGGAGTTGGATCGGTGCTAAAGCAATAGTATGTCCTCATGTTACTGTCGGCAGGGGAGCAATTTTGACAGTAGGATCCGTGGCGACAAAATCCCTAGAATCAATGACTATATACTCTGGAAACCCTGCTCTACTTGTTAAAAAACGCTTAATTCAATAAGTTTTTACAACGGTCAGGGTAATCGCATGAAGCAAAAGCACCGAAATGTGAATAGACATATTTAGCCTTTCCACTAATCATTCAACACCATATGCAAAAAAAATTTTAATAAGATCTCATGTTTGAGAATTTTCTCATAACTGGACAGTCTTAAGTTTTTGACTGGAACCAGGCTTTGCCCTAAGCAGCTAAGGATGGTGTATCAGGAGGTTGAAACCGATCAAGTTTAGCGGTCAGGAATTTAGGCAAAAGTAGAGAGGGTGGGCTTTTGGAAA
>JBGSZT010000058.1:0-2895 GCA_041750255.1 Synechocystis sp. | reverse complement strand
GGTCGTCTGACTAGGGTATCGAGATTTGCCTGTTCTGTGGGGCTTAAAATGATGGGGGTCGCTATCATTCTCGGCATGGGATGTACTCTCCTACCTCCTACTCCTTAATGCTAGGCTTTTTTCTGCCAGTCAGCACTAGTCAGTTGCTTGTCGAGAGCAATTTCAAATAAAAATTCAGGGGCAAAGTCTGCTCCGTTTGGCCATTCTATTGTCCGACTAGTTACATATACTTTTTGAAATAAACTTTTATCTTTTAAGGGTTCAAATATTTCTCCATACAATTCTTGTTCTAAATCTACAATCCCTTCTATTCCATTATTAAAGGTTAGTTTTAATTGATAGTTATCCAGATATTCCACACAGATAACATGAAGAAATAGACCCTTTTTAGGGAAGGGGATCGATTCTGTTAAGAGGTTTTCTTTGACGCGCATTTTCCCAGTTCTCCAATAGTTCAGATTGGTGTAGATCAAGCCACTCCCATATTAAATTTAGTCCTCTTTTGGGCATTTGACCACAAACTTCACCTGTTTGAATCATTATAACCGCTTCACAATCTTGATACATAACCGCTTCACAATCTTGATACTCGGCATGGATATGAGGCGGATTGTGATCGTTATAGTTCATTGTGATTTTTATTCCATAGAAGCTTGATAGAGTGGGCATGAGTAAGAATAGTAATAAAGGTTGCTTTCTAAAAGTTTATCCCCTATGGTAAGCGATCGCCCTCTGCTTTCTTATCCCAATCAGCAATCACATTTTTGATGAGATTTAAAATGGCGATCGCTGCTACCCCAAGTCATTTTCGGTCAGACCAGCATCTTTCAAAATATTTTTAAGAGTACCAATTGGCAAATCTTTGTTGCCATGAACAGGAACGAATAAAATGACTCTTATTCCTTGTTTTGTATAAATATGATGACTACTACTAATGCGCTTTAACTGCCAACCATAACGTTCAATAATCTTACAAAGAGTTTTGCCAGAGATGGATTTCATAATGATAATTCGACTATCTCTTTTTCTGTTTCAATTTCTATTTCTTGACCCGCAACTTCAAGCCATCCTTGAACTGCATCTTGTAACATTTCTAATAATTGTTCGTAGCTTTCTCCCCAAGTATGACAGCCTGGCAAAGCAGGAACGGAACCGCACCAAATACCATCTTCTTGCCAGATTAGAGCTTTAATTTTCATGTTATCGTTACTCCGATATTTGCTCGATTTTACTATTATAACGGAAATACGCGATCGCATTTTAAAAAATCAATCAGCAAGATGATAGTGCTCGCACGTTCAACAATTCAACCTACAAAACAGCGATCGCCCTCTGCGTTCCTATCTCAAGCAATGGCAATTTTAAAGTTTAATCAACAAGATGACGGCGATCACATCGATAAAATAAGATATTAAGAATCTAATGGAGGCATAAGTAAAGGAATTAGGCAATCACGATTCTTTCTGTAAACGAGAAAATCACTATCGAGAGTAAAAATCAAACTTTTCGGATATAGTTCCGATACTCGTACTAACTCCGCATCGGCTAAAGAAACTGGTACTGATTGATAGCGACTTAATAATGCCATTATTGTCACCAACTCCGCATCCAAATCAAACCGAATAATGATCTGTTTTTGAGCTAACAATTGTAGCAAAGCTTCTCGCCCTCTCTTTACCCGTTGTAACAAAAACCAACTTTCTGAAATCACTGCTTCACAAGTCAGTAATGGGGGAGCAATCTCTTTTAAGCGTTCTATTACCCAAGTATGATGGCTATCATTGCGGTCAATCAAAGCCAGTAAAATCCCTGCGTCAACAATTACCTCATAGTGCATCACTGACCATAGCCCTGGATATAATCAGGATTCGTTGAAAGATCCCCTAGCCCTTCCCCTGCCCCAATCGAAGCTTGAGCCACCTCAAAAAACGAGGGGGAATTTGTTTCTAGAGACGTAGTAATTGCTTCCTGACGTTTTTTCCAAAGAGATTCCACAAAACTCAACACCTGATACTGATCTTCTGTCGGTAATACTTCTACCGTTTGTAAAATTTGCCTAGATAAGGAAGACATACTAATTGTTCCTACAAAGGACACGACTTTATCATTATGACAAATATAACATCAACTTTTCTATAATGAAGGGCGATCGCGTTTTGAATTTTGAGTTTATGTAATTTCAAACCAAAATTATCGCAGTTTTAAGGTTTGATCAATCAATATTAAGGATCTCGCAATTTCAAATCAAAACAATCGCGTTTTTAAACATGAATCAACAAAAATAACGGTGATCGCACATTTAAAAGTCCAAGGGATCGCACTTTCAAAAACCAAAGGCTCGCAATTTTAGAGTTTAATAAAAAAATGACGGCGATCCCCCATCAACTAACTGGAGTTTGGACTAACCGGGTAGAAAACGGCAGTCCGTGCAAGGCACTAACTACCGTAAAGTCAATGAAAAAGTAATGCACATTGACCCTATGATTTTCGAGCAGTTGAGCCAATTCCGCCAGAGCCTATATGAACAACTGGGCAAAGCCAAAGATGCGGTGTTTGAGTTGATGGATGCGGTGCTGGTGAGCGCTAGCATCCCTTCGTTCGTGAGCTTGTCCCAAAGCCCGGTGTTTCGACGGCAATGGTCTAGCACCTATGCCGCCCTGTACGACAGTCGATTGCCGCAGGCAAAATTGCTGGGGCAGCTCGCGGCCCAGGTGGACACACACAAGCAACCGATTTTGGCGGGAGATCGGACACGATGGCCGCGTCAGGATGCCAAGACGCTACGGGAACGGACATTTGAACGTGGGAGTGACTCGCATCCGGTGATGGGACACAGTTACAGTACCCTGGCATGGATTCCAGAGGAGCAGGGGAGTTGGGCACTGCCGTTACGAC